>JBCCSG010000001.1:0-96949 GCA_039200565.1 Cyanobacteria bacterium P01_D01_bin.50
GTTAGGTTAGCTCGACTCAAATTAATTCCGTTTAAGCATGTTTCACTCAGATTCGCTTGTTGCAAGCTAGCTTCTACAAAATCTTTATTTCCTCTCAAGTAACGCTCTATCAGCTTATTGGTATTCATAGGACAAACATACTAAAAAACAATCGAGGGCAGGTGGAACCAATCACAGTATCCACATGGCATTCCTGAGAAATAACTTTCCTTAACAGCTTCTTAAGGAAAAAAATTTCCCAAGTCAGAAAGCCATTCCGAAACCCTTGAAAATTTCAAGACAGATACTCAGTAGCCCAAAAGCCGCTTAGTATCTTGGTTTGGATGACCTATTAAGTGCAAAAAGCATTTGATGGCTGTATTTAAATCATAGATTTAGATTTGCTAATTTTTATTAACCTATATTAATAAAATAAACAATAATATTACATTTAGTCAACATGACTTGACAATAATTATTTTATAGTTTCCCTAGTGAATTCGAGAGGTCAGGGAAGAAGGAGAAGAGTTATAACCTGTAACCTTTAATCTTTTTGTATTCAACGCTGGCTGATTTTCTGGGGATTATGTATCAAAATCTCAATGTAAGATTATTTATTACTGAGATATGTCAGGTGAAAATTCCCAGCCTTCCTCTTATAAAGGCCAAGATTTAGCTGGTGTAAACTTCGATCACAAAGACTTGCGAGGTACAGATTTTACAAGAGCAAAACTCGAAGGAGCAACTTTTGTTAAGGCTAACCTTCAAGGTGCCATTTTTGAAAAAGCAACTCTAGGTAAAGCAAACTTTCAAGAAGCCAATCTTCAAAGTGCAAACCTGGGTGAAGCAAATTTACAAGGAGCTTATTTTTTTGAAGCGGATTTACGTGGTGCTAATCTTCAAGGTGCAAAGCTCCGTGAAGCCTCTTTTAGAAGAACTGATTTGCGTGGTGCCGATTTGGGAGAAGCGACTCTAGAAAGAGCAAATTTTCAATATTGTCAAATAAATAAAGATACTAAACTTGAAGATAAGTGGAGATTAGTTTGTGGAATTGTAAATAAGTCACTCAAAGGGCGTGATTTGAGTCAATGTGACTTAAAAGAAGCAAATTTAATCGAAGCTAATTTGCAAGAAGCAGACTTAACAGGAAGCGAGCTACAGGGGGCTATTTTAGAAGGAGCAAATCTCGAATCAGCAAATCTTAAAGGGGCTAAATTAGAAAAGGCAAATCTCAAAGGAGCAAATCTTTGGGAAGCCGTGATGGAAGATGCGAATCTCAAACAAGCCAATCTGACAAAAGCAAACCTTTCTGGTGCTGATTTGAGTAATGCTACCTTAGAAGGCGCTAATTTCAAAAATAGTCAAATTAGCTTTGAAACTCAACTCGACGAGAATTGTAAATTAGTTTGGGAACTGGTTAATAAAATAGTTGAAGGGCGAGATTTAAGTCAAATTGATTTACAAAAAGCTAACTTAACTGAAGCTCACCTCAAAGGTGCCAATCTTAGGGAAGCCAACTTACAAGGAGCTATTTTAAAACAAGCTAACTTACAAAAAGCAAATCTTTGGGGAGCCAAACTAAAGGGAGCTAACTTTGAGGAAGCTAATTTAGAAGCAGTAAACTTTCAAGAAGCTGACTTTGATAAAAAAGCCAATTTACAAAATAGCAATCTCCAGGAAGCTGATTTGTTAGAAGTTACTTTGGAAGAAGCTAATTTACAAGGTGCGAATCTCCAAAAAGCTAATTTAAAAGTTGCTAATCTTCAAAAAGCCAACTTGAAAGGAGCTAATTTAGACAACGCTTATCTCCGTGGCGCGAGATTACAAAAAGCTAATTTCCAAGAAGCCAATCTTGAAGATACAGTTTTCCAAGAAGCTAACCTCCAAGGGGCTAATTTTTGCAAAGCCAACTTGAAAAAAGCTAGTTTTATCGCAGCAGATTTAAGGGAAATAAGCGAATCTGAAGAAGTTATAGTTACTAATCTTGAAGAAGCTAACCTAGAAAAAGCAGATCTGAGCTGTGCGAAACTTAACAGAGCTAACCTAAAAAAAGCAAACCTCCACAAGGCGAATCTTAGAGCAGCAGACTTAGAAGCAGCAGATTTAGAAAAGGCTAATCTTAAAGAAGCCGATCTTTTAGATGCTAATCTCCGAGTTGCTTTTCTCAGAGAAGCTAGTTTTTATAGAGCGGATTTACATCGAGCTAATTTACAAGTTGCTTACCTTTACAAAGCCGATCTACAATCAGCCAAGTTAGTCAGAGCTAATCTACAAAAAGCCGATCTGCAAAAAGCCAACTTAAAATTAGCAAACCTAACATCAGCAAACCTACAATTTGCCGATTTATATCGAGTAAACTTAGAAGCAGCAATCCTTGAAGAAACCAATTTACAACAAGCAAATCTTGAAGGAGCAAACCTTTCCAGAGCCAATCTCAAAGGAACTAATTTCAAAGATGCTGATTTGGATATAGCCGATCTCACCCAAATCAAAAATTTCACCGAAGAACAAATCCAGGAAGCTAGGAATTGGGAAAAAGTAAGACGAGATATTAATGAACAATGAACAATTATCAATGAATCATTTGTAATTGATTGCTGAAATTATTCCATTTTTTCTAATTTCGCTACTCTAGGATCTATGATTTTCTGACCTAAACCGGGGAATTTTATGGCTACAGAAACTTTACTTCCTCCACCAAAAATATGCGTTATTTCACCGGCTCCAAATGATTTATGCATGACTTTGTCACCAACTTGCCAATTGACGTTTGCGGTTGGTTTGCCATTATTTGTATTATCAAAACTATTATCGTAACTAGCAGAAGTACGACCACCATTATTTGTATAAGTAACGCGACGAGGATATTGGGTAGCTAATAATTCTCTGGGTAACTCGTCAAGGAATTGCGATCGCACTGCTGGTTCCCGGGTTCCATATAATCTACGCTCTCTAGCGTGGGATAAAAACAACCTTTCTTGTGCGCGGGTAATACCGACGTAACATAAACGACGTTCTTCTTCTAAAGCAGATGGATCGTTCATGGAACGATAATTGGGAAATAGCCCTTGCTCTAATCCGACTAAGAAGACTACGGGAAATTCCAATCCTTTAGAAGAATGTAACGTCATTAAAGATACCGCGCTTTGTCCTTCTTTGACGTTATCTAAGTCGGAACTCAAAGCCGTACTCGCAAGAAAACCACCTAAAGAAGCATCTTGTTCGGCTTCATCTTCATATTGACGCACGGCATTGTAAAGTTCCTGAACGTTTCGTATTCTATCTTCTGCTTCGTCGTTTCCTTGATTTTGTAAGTTTTGTATGTAACCAGATTCATCTAAAATAGCTTGCAAAATATCTGATGCACTTATGTTTTCAACTTCTTGTTGCCAGCGGCCAATCATCCGCGCAAAGTTATTTACGGATTTCGCCGAACGTCCTGCTAATGTATTAACTGATGTATCATCACTCAGTATTTCCCACAAGCTTACACCTAGTTCCTGAGCGGCGTTTGTCAGGTTTTCGATAGTGGCTTTACCAATACCGCGCCGGGGTGTGTTGATTACCCTTAGTAAACTTACAGTATCGGCGGGGTTGGCGATCGCTCTTAAATAAGCCAACACATCTTTAATTTCTTTGCGATCGTAAAATTTCAATCCTCCAACCACAGTGTAGGGAATTCCGTTCCTGACTAAAATATCTTCAAAGGGACGAGATTGAGCATTGGTACGATAAAGAATCGAAAAATTGCCCCAGTTGGCATCGGGATTTTCTTTTTCTAAAGCACGGATTTTACTAATAACAAAATCAGCTTCCGCTACTTCATCATCAGCTTGGAAATAAAAAATTTGTTCGCCTTCACCGCGCGTTGCTTTGAGTACTTTATCAATACGTTGGGTATTATTTTCAATTAAATGATTTGCTGCTTGGAGAATATTTTCACAGGAACGATAATTCTCTTCTAATTTAACCATCGAACGGGTATCTTCATCTGGCAAACCATCACCAAAGTCTTGCTGAAAGTCTAATAAAATGGTAAAGTCAGCCATTCTAAAAGAATATATTGATTGGTCGGCATCACCTACCACAAATACCGAACGGTTATCCCAATTCCAGCTATTTTTATGTTCTCCAAAAGTCGCTAACAGACTAATCAATTGATATTGAGTACGGTTTGTATCTTGATATTCATCTACTAATATATGACGAAATTTACTATGCCAGTAACCCAAAACTTGGTCGTTTTGTTGAAATAATCTTACCGGAACCAAAATTAAATCGTCAAAATCCAGAGCATTATTTTCAGCTAACTTATCTTGATAGCAACTGTAAACTTCTGCAATTACCCTTCCTTTATAATTTGGTTCTTCCCGTTCATATTCTTTCGGCGATAAACCCTGATTTTTCGCATTGCTGATAGTGTAGCGAACGGAACGGGGGTTAAATTTTTTATCGCTGAGATTTAACTGCTTCGTAACAATTTCCTTAACTAAACTTTGAGCATCAGATTCATCAAAAATCGAAAAATTACGCTTCCAAGTCCGTCCTTTCTCATCAGAGTATTTATCAATATCAAATCGAAGAATGCGAGAAAGTAAACTATGAAAAGTACCGCACCACAAATCTTTGATAATATGCTTATAAACTTTCGATCTTAATTTTACTTGGTCGTATTCAGGTAATAAATCGTAACGTTCCCCGAACTCCGTTAAAGCCATTTGTTCGGCGAATAACTTTTGAATTCGTTCTTTCATTTCCCGTGCGGCTTTATTAGTAAAAGTAACCGCCAGGATGTTTTCAGGATTTACCTTATGTTCGACAATTAAATTAGCAATGCGATAAGTTAACGCTCGTGTTTTGCCCGAACCCGCACCAGCAACAACTAGCAAGGGACCGCAAAAATGTTCGACAGCGCGACGTTGATGGGGGTTGAGGTGACTTAGAGAGTCAATGGTTGTTGTCATGGAGATAGGCTAAGGGACTAAATACAAGTCGTAGCAATGCAGCAATATGCTTTTTTAGTTGCGTAAATAAGTAATTTGGCACAATGTAAACAAAATGTAAATATTCATCAAACTATTGCGTTAGCCCAGCTTGGACCAAAAGCATATGCTTAGTTTCACTACGTTCCACTTGCTGTACACATACCTTGATTTTTCACGCTAACTTACTTACAACTTTATATTGCTAACTTTATAATCTTACCGAAATTTAACTGATTCAAATTATGATTATTTTGTAATTTGCTCGCTTGGGGGTAAAATAGTTAAAATTTATAAACTATAGGGTTTTATGGAGCAAACTATAGGCTTACTTTTTTGTCAGTAAAAATTAGTCTGAAAAAGATTTAGTGTTAAAGGAATAAAATTTTTACTGGATTTACGAACACCGCAGTCAAGGGTGCCCGTCAATTTTATTAAACCATAAAGGACTTGTTTGAAAGCGGTTATATTCGTGGTACCTTGATAGCAGCGAGAAACTTTGCGTTGCAAAAATAAACCAAGTACCCGATACATATTTTTCCTCTCTGACTTCCATCTACAACAAACAATATCATTTCTTCCTAGAAGACGGTTCGCCAATATAGAAATTCAATTCAAAGTTGCCGCTGAATTCACTTGGGCTGTTTCTAGGGAACCCTCATCATCGCGCCGTCATACATCAACCAAAACTCGTCTGCACGGTTACTATCGGCGATCGCTCGCCTCATGCCCGTTAGCGTTACCCTAACAGCGAAGCAAGCTGTTCATTCATCAGGATGCGGCTTACATGCGAAACGTGCGGCGAGCGCCTGTCTGAAAGAAATAGGGCTTTACCCCAAGTTTTGGGGTTACCACTTTGTTTACGCTTTTTTCCCCGATTACGGAATCCTTTGGAGCGCTGATGCCACATTTGGTCAAGAAAAATACAATTATTTCAAGCTCCTCAAAACCTCTGAAACAGAAAAGGAAATATTCTTACAGGGAGAAGATTCTTACCATCGCAAAACTTGTGCCCACGCTCGTATCGAAAACAAAACGCACAACTTGAAATTCGACACGAAAGCTTTGGCTACTTGGTCGAGCATACTACGAAATCAAACATCGACTATGGAAAGTAACCTATGTTTAGAATACAAACCCGCAATTTTAGAAATAGAAGATGAACAAGTAAGGGAAGGAATTTGTTTAAAAGAATCTTGTTTTGGCACAATTACATAAATAGATTTTCGCCAGTTTTAGATACCCACGAACCAGGAAAACCATAACGCTCCTTATCCTTATTGTCAGCTCAAATCACCACCTTACTCCCACCTTTTTGAAGTCATATGACCTTGTTACACTCACAATCTTCTCAAGAAATGAACCAATTTGACGTTATAATAGTTGGTTCTGGTGCGGCAGGGTTATATTCTGCCCTTTGTCTACCCTCTCATTTACAGGTTGCTATAGTTACCAAAGAGACTATCAAGACAGGTTCTAGCAGTTGGGCTCAGGGAGGTGTTGCAGCGGCGATCGCTCCTGATGATTCCCCCAAATTTCATCTTGAAGATACCTTAAAAGCTGGGGCTGGATTATGCGACTCCCAAGCAGTAGCATTTTTAGTGGAAAATGCTGCAACTTCTATTGAGTCTTTACTAAAAATTGGAGTAGCCTTTGATCGTCACGGACAAAACTTAGCTTTTACTAAAGAAGCTGCCCATTCTCATTCGAGGGTACTTCATACTGCTGATACTACAGGTCGAACCATAATCAATACTATCACTGCAAGAGTTATAGAACGCCCTAATATTCAGATTTTATCTCAAGCATTTGTCTTGAGTTTATGGAAGACTGGATCTCGCATTCAAGGAGTTAGTCTTCTGTATGATAATCAAATTATTTGGATAAAAGCTTCAGCAGTAATTTTAGCTACAGGTGGTGGCGGAAAAGTATACGCCCATACAACTAATCCTCAAGTAAGTACGGGAGATGGTGTAGCATTAGCTTGGCGGAGTGGAGCAATTGTTAGGGATTTAGAGTTTTTCCAATTCCATCCCACAGGATTAAATAAAGAAAATGCACCTCATTTTCTAATTAGTGAAGCAGTCAGGGGAGAAGGAGCGCATTTAGTAGATAGCTCTGGATATCGCTTTGCTTTTGATTATCATCCAGATGGAGAATTAGCCCCAAGAGATGTAGTCAGTCGAGCAATTTTTGACCATCTCGAAAGTAATACTAGTGATGCTTTTGGGAGGAATGTTTATTTAGACTTACGCCCAATTCCTACCGAGCGTATCAATTATCGCTTTCCTAATATCATTCAAGTTTGCCAAAATTACGGTATCGATCCACACTCCGAGCCTATTCCTGTGGCTCCTGCTGCTCACTACTGGATGGGAGGAATCGCTACAGATTTGCAGGGACAAACTTCTATCCCTGGTTTATATGCGATTGGAGAAACTGCAAGTACAGGAGTTCATGGAGCTAATCGTTTGGCGAGTAATTCCTTGCTGGAGTGCTTAGTATTTGCCGCTCAACTATCCCAAATAGAAATTGATAACAATAGTTTTGTCACTAGCTCTATCACCTCTACTGATGAATCAAGAACCTGGGATAATGAAACAGAAGCAATTTTAGCAATCAGAACTAGTTTACCAGAATTAATGTGGCACAATGCTGGAATTTCTCGTTGTGAAGAATTATTAGAACAAGCGAAAGCGAGAGTCAGTTTCTTTAAGGAGAAGTTAACAAATACAGATATTGGTAAGTATTTGCTTAAATTAGTCCCCGATAAAACGATAAAATTTCAATCTCCCAATGCAGAAAAACAATTGCGGCTTGCCGCCGAAACTCTCAATCTTATTGATGCTAGTTATTTAATTCTTAAAAGTGCTGCTTGGCGTAAAGAAAGCAGAGGTGGACATTACCGTAGAGATTATCCTCAAACTTCTGAAGATTGGCAAGTTCACACTTTAATTCAAGATAACCGTATCTACTCCTCATCTCCACTTACTTCAAATTTAGTCGATAATGTTGCTTAAATAGGACTTGGTGAAAAACCCTAAAAACCTAAAATAGACTAATAAATTGATTTTTTTGATTTTAATCGTGAAAAAGCTTGTTAATAATCATATTAAAAATATGATAAAACTTCTTTTTTGCTACTTCAAATTCTATTACATCGTACCTAGGAGGTTCTAATTTGTCCAATTGATTATCTTTTAAATAAACATGGTAGTGAACTTCAATCTGGAGACTTTCTACCTCAGGTATCTGACCGTAATATTTTGTAATATATCCCCCTGTAAAGGTTTTATTCCTAACTACTTGGAAACCTTGACGGGCACCCATCAGATTTTTTTTATAAGAAAAAAATTCTGATGGGAAACCTTGACTAGCAAAGCATTTTTCAACAGTTGTAATTAATAACTCCGAACAAGTTTTATTGTTTACGTTACCCAAACATATATCATCATTCATTAATCCTAAAAAACTATGTAAATCCAAAAGATAAACTTTACCAAATTCTTCAATTTTTTCTTGAAGAAGTAATTTTAGTTGATGATGATAAGGAAGATAGTATTTTTCAATTCGTTGTTGTATATGTTTTAAAGTAGGTTTATGTTGATAAATCTGTTGATTTAATGCTGTCTTTTCTGGAATAACCGAAGACCAAAAAGATCCGAATAAAGGTTCATTTACTTGACGATTTAAATCAACAACATATCTATTATGAGTAGCTTGTAAAACTGTAATACCTAAACTGGGAAGAAAATCGTAAAGTCGATGGAGATGCCAATCACTGTAAGGTAGAGAATTTAGATGTTCTGTTGTAAATTGAGCCGCAATATCATCCGGTACAAATAAGCCGCTATGAGGAATATTGGCGACTAATGGTAATGCCTTGATTGTAGGTCGATAAATATTAAATAATTCCATTAAATAGATCCATTAAGGCAAGCGATAATTGTTTATTGATAACTTGAACCCTGATGAAGCTCACCCTTTATCATCAGATACTAAACTTAACAGAATTAACTTCAAGAAAATTGATGAACCGCATCCTTCGGGTGATTACCTATCGCTGAT
Organism: Cyanobacteria bacterium P01_D01_bin.50; assembly: GCA_039200565.1. Taxonomy (GTDB): domain Bacteria; phylum Cyanobacteriota; class Cyanobacteriia; order Cyanobacteriales; family Nostocaceae; genus Rivularia. The sequence continues at coordinate 9,030 of JBCCSG010000001.1, forward strand.
TACCGGTAACTGAACAGTGAATGTAGAACCAACTTCTAATTCACTTTGAACCTTAATATCACCACCCATCATCTGGCAAAAATGGCGAGTAATCGCTAATCCTAATCCCGTTCCACCATATTTTTTGGTGGTAGAAGCATCGCCTTGGGTAAATGGTTTAAATAACTGCTTTAATTGACAATCGGACATGCCAATACCGGTATCTTTAACGACAAAAGTAATTATTTCACCGGTCACATTCGCTATAGTATTTTTTTGCCGTTTAATATTGAGAGTAATCCTACCATTTTTCGTAAACTTCGCGGCATTGCTTAGCAAATTTAAAAGTATCTGTCTTACTCTTGTTTGATCGGCATACATAGTACCGAGTTCTTCATCGTAATCAATTTCTAAGGAACTACCATTTTTCTCTATGGTTGGCTTAATGGTAAGAACGAGATTGTTTATTAGCGACAATACCTCAAATGTCTCTGGATAAAGAGTCATTTTGCCTGCTTCAATTTTAGATAAGTCGAGGATGTCGTTGATTAGTTCTAGTAAGTGTTTCCCTGCTGTATTAATTGTTTCAAGATCGATACTAAAATCTCCTCCTACACCTAAATCGGCTGCATCTTCTTGTAAAAGCTGACTTAAGCCAATTATGGCATTCAAAGGTGTGCGTAACTCGTGGCTAACGTTTGCTAAAAATTGGCTTTTTGTTTTACTGGCAGCTTCTGCTAATTCTTTAGCTTGTTCTAATTGTTTGGTTCTTTGCGATACTCTTTCAATCAACCTATTAAGTGATTTTGCTAGTAATCCGATTTCATCTTCGGTTGTAACTGGAGCGCGTAAATCGAAATTAGATTTGCGAGCAACTTGTTCGGCGACTTGAGTTACAACTACTACAGGTTCGGCTATAGCCCGGGAAGTTCTCCACGCCACCACAACAGCGATCGCCACTGAAAGCAGCATACTGGCGACAACAATTGATCTTTCGATTCCTTTGGAAAATTCTAAATCTTTTGCTCTCTGAGATTCTTGCAATTCGGCACTTTGCAGAATATTATTTAATTTCTTAGATAACTCTTCTAAACGCATGGCCGATTGAGAGCGGGTAAGTTGCAACAATTGTTTTTGTACTGAAGATGGTTGAGAAAGCCTTTTTTGCTTCTCTACTTGCTGTAAAATTAGGTTTAGTTGTTGCGTATAAGACTCTAAGTTAATCTCGTAATTGCGCAATAATGTTTGAAAAGTAGCTTCAGTCGCTGCTAACTTTCCAGGTTTGCTGCTAATAAATTCTGAGATTTGAACTTCTACATCTTTAATTTTATTAACACTTTCATCAAACTCGTCTTTTTTACGAAAAAGCTGGTGCGGTTGTTCTACTAGGGCAGCCAAACCATAACTGTGTAATTGTACTTCCGTAGCAGCATCTTTATAATTCGCCAACATTTGTGTTTGATATTTGGCATGATTAAATTGTCTTATTTCTCTTGTACGGTAGTAGTTAGCAATTACTAATCCAACAAGGGAACCAAAAAAACCAATTCCAATGGCTGCAAAATATCCGCAACCAATTTTTTGATGGATACGCCTAGAACTAGCTTTAAGTTTCCCGCTTGAAGGAAATTCTAAAGTAGGCAGTTCGTCATTTGAGGGCACATCTTCTGACACTTCTTTATTTTGTGAACTCCTCTCACCTGCGGTTGGCTTTTGAATTTGCATCCGGAGAATCTCCTTACCCTCCCGCCGCAATTGATGCATTAGTCAAGGGTTCCCTTAAAAGTTTTTTTGAAGAAAAAATTTTTAAGGCTGCCCGTCAAGGCGGTCAAATTAGATCGATACACTAGTTACTAGTAATCATCTTCTTTTATAACAGTTAGCAAAGTCTAATCGCTACATGCTTTGCATGAGCTTTATGATATTCAAGTAATGTTGCCTTAAAAACTTAACATATTTTGATTGTTACTGGTTGTGGCAAAAAAAGTGAGGAGTTACTTTCCCAAAAAGAGTGCTCCTCACTTACCGTTTAAGATTAAAATTACTTTGATTTCCTCTTTCTTAGGAAAAGACAGCTACCCGTCCATTAAAAACGGGGCAATCTTCTTTTAGGAAAGACTCAAAGCTTTGGTTGAATTTGGTATTGCTGTGGAATTCAATTCGCTTGCTGCTTGCTTTAACAACTGAGCTTTATCAGTACGTTCCCAAGGTAAGTCTAAATCATCACGTCCGAAATGACCGTAAGCTGCGACGTCCTGGTAAAAACGTCCGCCTCGTTCATTTGGTAATTTACGTAAGTTGAAGGCATGTATAATACCTGCGGGACGCAGTTCAAAGTGCTCTTCCACTAATTTCAACAAAGTTTGTTCGTCAACCTTACCCGTACCAAAGGTTTCGATCATGATGCTTACTGGACGTGCTACACCAATGGCATAACTAAGCTGCACTTCGCACTTTTCTGCTAAACCAGCAGCAACGATATTTTTCGCCACATAACGACAAGCATAAGCGGCGCTACGGTCTACTTTTGTGGGATCTTTTCCGGAAAAAGCTCCACCACCATGCCGAGAATAACCGCCGTAGGTATCGACAATAATTTTGCGTCCAGTCAGGCCTGAATCTCCTTGAGGTCCACCAATCACAAATTTACCGGTGGGGTTAACCAAAAAGCGGGTTTGCTCATCTGGCTTAATGTCAATATCCCCAAATACAGGTTCTACTACAGAAGTCCACAAGTCTTGCTTGATTTTTTCTTGTACCCCTGCTTCATCCCTAATATCGCCGATACTAGGAGCGTGCTGGGTAGAAATCAAAATAGTGTCAATACCCACGGGTTTGCCATCTTCATAGGCAATACTGACCTGAGTTTTACCGTCGGGACGTAGATAAGCCAATTCACCCGTCTTCCGAACTGCTGAGAGTCGGCGAGCGATCCGGTGAGCAAGACTGATGGGCAAGGGCATTAATTCGGGAGTTTCGTCACAAGCGAAGCCGAACATGAGACCTTGGTCGCCAGCACCAATTTTATCGAATTGTTCTTCGCTGGACTCTGTGCGGCTTTCTTGAGCGGTGTTAACGCCTTGAGCGATATCCGCTGATTGTTCGTCCAAAGCTACCAAAACTGAGCAGCTATTAGAACAGAAACCATTTACAGCATCGGTATAACCAATCTCAGCTATTTTCTTTCTAGCGAGATTCATATAGTTGACGCTTGCCTTACTGGTTATTTCGCCAGTAATCAGCACTAGACCAGTGTTGACAACAACTTCAGCAGCAACGCGGCTTGTAGGATCTTGTTCGAGCAAAGCATCCAAAATAGTGTCGGAAATCTGGTCGCAGATTTTATCTGGATGACCCTCGGTCACTGACTCGGAGGTAAATAGATAGCGACGAGTCAAATTCAGTTCCTCCTTAAAGAGTATTAAGACCTAATTTATGCAAGCATTTTATTAAGTCACTTTAATCTGCAATCATACCAATATTTTTGCAATTAACGATGAATGCTAAGTTAATTTTTTCAAACTCATATAGTTATCATAACTATCTTGAAAATAAATGATTTTTTTGCTACTTGCTTTATTTAATACAATTTATTTCAATATTTTTTATTTATTACTTACACTGAAAAAGGACACCACATGGATGCCCTAATAAAAATAACTATGATTTTCAAAAATTGTCCTAACTTTTAAAGACTTATTTAAACTTCAACTGCCATTTTCGCTTCTGCCTGTGTCAAACGTTCGTATGCAGCACGCATTTTCAAACCAGTCAATACTTGGAATAAACCCGTTCCGTTATTGGAACCAGGATATTCGCGGTGCTGAAGTAGCAAATGAGTCATCTCTCCCTGATACTTCGTCGATGTTTTACTCAAATGCGTCTCAATATAAATTACTTCATCGAGGTTATCAAATTGACCGTCAACCTCTAATACGGAAACATAGCGACCGTAGTATACATCAGAACCATAGTACATTTGCATACCAGGGTAAGAACAAGTCAGCTTACGTCCGCAAGGAGTCCACTGAATGGTTGAACCTTCATCAAACAGATAAACTGGTTCAAAACCTTCCTTACCTTCCCGTTGCAACATACGTACTCGTAGTACTTTGCGCTCTTTATCTTCTTTAATCAAGTTGGTTGGTAATACTTGAAGAACTACATCAGCATATTCTCTTTGCGGTTCAATGTAGTTTTGGAAATCAGGTTTGCGGGAATTAATCGCAGCCAAGACATCCTCATAACGGTGACCCCTTTCTGCCATATCACGTTGGATTTTCCAGGCTATTTTGACTTCATCGCTAATATCCAAATATACGCTGAAATCAACTAAAGAACGTACCCGTTCATCATATAGAGGATGCAATCCTTCTATTACAATTATATGATTTGGCTCTATTCTTTCAGGGGGGTCAATTTCGCCTGTTTCATGGTTGTAAATAGGTTTATCAATTGCTTGACCTTCTTTAAGAGCTTTCATTTGCTCGTACATCAAGTCAAAGTTGTTCGCTCTTGGATCTAGCGCCGTTATACCTGTTTCTTTACGCTGCTTGCGATCTAAACTATGATAATCATCTAAACAGATGACCGTCATGAATTCTTCCCCGAACAAATCAATTAGGCGACGCAAAAACGTAGATTTACCGCATCCAGAGTCTCCAGCAACTCCAATCATTACAATGCGATCTGGCTTATTTGTCATAAATCCCCTCTAATTAGTTTCTAAAGATGACTGAATCAATATTTTTTTTACACAGATTTATTCCAGGTCAGGAGTTCCCTATCGGTTACCCTGCGTTCTTGCTACATAGCATCAATTTACAAAAACTAACGGGTAAGTAACCATTCCGCTACTTGATCCCCGCCTTGTTAGTCGAGATTCATTGATGTAAGTATTTAATCCTAGCGATATTTGGGATTGTAACAGAAGGGAGGTATCATATACAAGTTTTATCCCCTGAATGATAATCTTATCCAGGTGAGCTTGGAATTACTAATATTTGTTTAGTGATTAAAAAGTTATTGCCAGCGTGTTGAATTTTAAATTTCTCTTCACATACACTTTATTGAACTATTCGTTATTCTTTAACTGATAATTGTATCATTTTTGGGTTAGTATCTCACTGCGATCGCCACCTCAAATACAATATTTATCATGCCTTTAATTTGCCTTTTACAAGTCTTGCTTGTCAACCATTATTAAAAAAATGTATATTATACTATAATATAATCTCATTAGCAGATTTTTAATTGAACAATAATTACCGCTTTTTGGTTTTTCTTTTAAGAAACCACTACCTCCGCCAACAATAATATTGATTCAGGTTGACAGATGTTTCACATCACGTAAAACTTATAAATAATCATTATAGATTCCATACTTACCTACAGATTGCGGAAGATGTAAAATTAGGCAGGTACTTTTAAATACCGTTAAAAGGTAAAATAAAGTAAGTCAATAAAAGGCAATAAAACTGACTCGAGGACTCAGAGAAAGTATATGGTCAAAACTCAATTATCTCGCGCCTTTGGTGCTGGTAATGAAGAGTTTCGAGGAATATCACTCCGCCTTAATAAGGGTAAGGAATCTAGCAGTGGAGTTAAGCCTGTTGAAGTTGTTCTAAGCAATACTGGCGAGTCTGAGAATATTTTTCTGTTTTCCGAGCAGGAAGCGGTCAAATAACCTTTAATCGCCGATAAAATGTAGCTACATGGGTGCTTTGCTACGGTAGTAGCTGTAAAAAAGTTAAATTGTAATTGTCAATGTTCTTTTCAATTGAGTTGAGAGCAGTTTTGTTGTACATCAGTATAGAAAGGTGAGAATAGCAATATTTAAATAAGTGAAAGAAGTCTTCCTAGAAAGGAACATATTTTTCTGTGACAATTTATTATCAATACTGATAGACCTAGGCGGCGATTGTTTGCTGGACTTCGGAAAATGCAAGCAATCTTCCGTCAAATGAAAAAGAAAAAATTAAATTGATTCATTATTAACATTCTGCGAACAATTTATCATCTACTTTAGAAGGTGAACAGGTGTGTCTTTAACTAACCCTAAGCTGACTAAAGTGAGTGTAAGCAGTAATACTGAAATACTGATGGCTATATTTATGCCACTTTCCCAGGTCGCGGTTCTGTTGGTGTACCCAAACTCGGTAAACTAGGGCAGGCTGCATTTTTGGGAAAGGTTTTTGAAAAGGGTTAAGTAATCAATCGGAGTGCTAGAAAATATGAATTATCAAGGTGCTGTTGAAAGTACTGCTAACACGTTGGGAGGTAGCCGCATTTTTTTATATGAAGTAGTCGGTTTACATCAGAATAAAGAAGCTGATAAAACAAACTACCCAATTCGTAAAAGTGGCAGTGTATTCATCAGAGTGCCTTACAACCGCATGAATCAAGAAATGCGGCGTATCTCTCGCCTAGGCGGCAAAATTGTTAGCATTCAATCAATGAGTGCTTTGGAGCAGCTTAATGGTAATGCTGCTGCAAATGGTTCTAACGGTGCTAGCAATCAGGGGAATGTTGAAGTCACATCTGTTGCAAATAACGTAACTGATGAAAAGTCTAGGAAGAAGGATAAAAAAGGCAACACCATGACTGAAGCCAAAGCCAAAAAGAAGGACGTTCCCGTAAATACTTACCGTCCCAAAGCTCCATATATCGGTAAATGTCTATCTAATGAAGAATTGGTTGGCGAAGGCGGAATTGGTACCGTACGCCACCTAAAATTTGACCTTTCTGCCGGAGATTTACGTTATTTAGAAGGTCAAAGTATCGGCATAGTTCCACCGGGAGTAGACAAGAATGGTAAGCCTGAGAAACTCAGACTGTATTCCATCGCTTCAACTCAACATGGTGATGACGTAGATGATAAAACTGTATCATTGTGCGTTCGCCGATTGGAGTACAAGCACCCAGAAACAGGCGAAACAGTCTACGGTGTTTGCTCAACTTACTTAACTGGTCTTGAGGTTGGAGCAGATGTTAAAATAACTGGTCCGGTGGGTAAGGAAATGTTGTTACCCGACGATCCCGAAGCCAAGATCATCATGATGGGAACCGGTACCGGTATTGCTCCTTTCCGCGCTTATTTATGGCGGATGTTTAAGGATGAAGAAAGGAAAGTCAATACTGATTATCAATTCAAGGGTTTTGCTTGGCTGATATTTGGTATTCCTACTACTCCAAATATCCTATATAAGGAAGAACTTGAAGAATTACAGTCCAAGTATCCCGATAACTTCCGTTTAACTTACGCCATCAGCCGCGAACAGAAAAATAAGGACGGCGGTAGAATGTACATCCAGCACCGTTGCGAGGAGTACGCCGACGAATTATGGAATATGGTTAAGGACGAAAAAACTTATACCTACATTTGCGGTTTGAAAGGTATGGAAGATGGCATTGATGCCGCGCTTGCTGCTGCTGCTGCTAAAGAAGGTGTGGACTGGAAAGATTACCAGAAGCAACTTAAAAAAGCACACCGCTGGAACGTAGAAACCTATTAATAGAAGTTGTTAGTCATAATACACATTGACTTCTGACTTTTGATACAACATGATTAGGTAGGGTGTATTGCCCTACCTATATTATTTAATGGAGTTGGGTATAAATCAGGTGGGTTTTAAGCTGGGAATCCTGGGATTAGGCACTGTCGGATGCGGTACAGTGCAATTATTGCTTGATAGCAATGGTCGTCATCCCTTATTAGAAGAAATTGAAATATATCGCGTCGGAGTGCGATCGCCAGATAAACCTCGTGAGGTCAAATTGCCGAAAGGGGTTATTACTACAGATTTAGAGTCAATTGTCACCGATCCCGAGATAGATATTGTCGTAGAAGTCATGGGTGGATTGGAACCAGCGCGAGAACTGATGCTCAAAGCCATCCGCCATGGTAAACATGTTGTGACTGCCAATAAAGCCGCAATTTCACGTTTTGGCAATGAGTTGTATACAGCCGCCAATCAAGCGGGAGTATATGTAATGCTTGAAGCATCTGTTGGTGGTGGAATTCCGGTAATTCAACCCTTGAAGCAATCTTTGAGCGTCAATCGGATTAAAGCAGTTACTGGTATTATTAACGGTACTACTAACTATATCTTGACGCGGATGCAGGATGAAGGCAGTAGTTTTGATGATGTATTAGCTGATGCACAGGATTTGGGTTATGCAGAAGCAGACCCCACAGCCGATGTAGAAGGTTTAGACGCTGCCGACAAAATCGCCATTTTAGCATCTATAGCTTTTGATGGAGGCATAAAAAGAGAAGATGTGTATTGCGAAGGCATTCGGCAGATCAGCAAAACAGATATTGAATACGCTCAAAAGCTGGGATTTGTAATCAAGTTGTTGGCGATCGCCAAAAAAGTGAATCCATCATCGCTTTCTGTAAGAGTTCATCCCACTTTAGTGCCCTCGGAACATCCCTTAGCGAGTATCAACGGCGTTAATAATGCCATTTTTGTAGAAGGTGAACCCATCGGACAAGTAATGTTTTTTGGGCCTGGTGCAGGTGCAGGTGCTACAGCCTCGGCAGTATCATCAGATATTTTAAATCTTGTTTCTCAACTGATAAGTTTACCTGACTCAAATAGAGAAAATTCAAAATATCAAATTTCTAATTTAGATCCATTACTATCTAGTTTTCATCAAGAATATTGCCAGTTAGCTCGGAGTGAAGAACTTGTAACTAGATTTTATACACGTTTCCTGACAAAAGACCAATCGGGAGTCATTGGTAAATTGGGTACTTGCTTCGGTGAATGTGGAGTCAGCTTGGAATCAGTTGTCCAAACTGGTTTTCAAGAAGAATTAGCGGAAATTGTAGTTGTGACTCACGATGTCACAGAAGGTAATTTTCACAAAGCCTTAGATGAAATTCGCAATCTTGAAGCAGTTGATAGTATTCCTAGTTTGTTGAGAGTGCTTTAGAGAGAAAGTTAGGAGGAAGGGAGTAAGAAAGGAAGATTTAAGAGTTAAGAGTTATGAATTATCTCATCATCTTCTTGTCACCTTGCCTCTTAGTATGTAAATCCTCTTGAGCTTAATCCACGATCGCTAAAAAATAATATTTATCTTGAAAAAAGTCATGTAAGGGGATAGTCTATGGCTTAATTTTGTTAGATGCAAATTCTAATACCAATAGAGTAATTATCACGATGACTAACAAGTCCCCTTTTGAATCTCAGTCATCTTCAGACGATGACTTGGGATTTGACGATATTATCGGCATATTAGTTGCCTTTGTAACTATCGGTACGATTCTTTTTTGGTCTTTTACCCGAAAAGAGTCCGACTGGAAGTTTAGCAATTTGTTGCCAAAAGCTACCAGTAAAGATCGGGTACAGTCAAATGAAGATAATAAATTGACTAATTTGACTAAGTTGTTCGCACCGCAAGCGTTACCCAACAAGACTATTGAATCTTCCGAACCTGTTGAGTCGGCTAAACCAAGGGAAAAAAAACCAGTTTTATTCGAGAGAGAAACATTTGGTAAGGTAATGCCGCCATTCTTAATACCATTACCTAAAACAAAATTACCACCAGATCTAGATAAAGTAATACCTGGTGTCGAGTCTTCTGAGGATACCTCAAATACAGCAACCAGTAATACAGGCGATCCAAAACCTGAACCTACTACACCCGTTGCTGTGGATACACCAGCTAGCCCTACACCGACTCCAACACCTACACCGACTCCAACACAAGCAGCTAGCCCTACAGCAACACCTACAGCGACAGCAACACCTACAGCGACAGCAACGGCAACACCTAGTGTAGAAGCTAAAGCGACTAAATTACCGACAATTCCGCCACCAATCGCTTTTCCTGATGTACCCGGTGATTTTTGGGCAAAACCTTTTATAAACCAACTTTCATCCCGGAGAATTATCGAAGGCTTTGAGGAAGATAACACGTATAGACCTCAACAAGCAGTCAACCGCGCTCAATTTGCGGCTATTCTTGGAAAAGCATTTCAAACCGATATTACTAATCCCTCAAAAGAATTTGAAGATATACCTGGAGAATATTGGGCTGAAGCAGCAATTAAAAAAGCTGTCAGCACAAAATTTATGAGTGGTTATCCGGGTAATGTTTTTCAGCCAGAGCAGAAAATTCCGCGAGTGCAAGTAATAGTATCTCTCGCTAGCGGACTTAACTTGAAAACTCCCCCTTCCCCAGAGAAAGTTCTAAGCGTCTATAAAGATGCCGATCAAATTCCAGAATGGGCAAGAGATAAAGTCGCAGCTGCTACAGCTAACAATCTTGTTGTTAATCATCCAGATCCCAATTCATTTAACCCCAATAAAGAAGCTACAAGAGCAGAAGTAGCAACAATGGTTCACCAAGCTCTGGTGAAAATGAATAAGCTCGAACCGATAAAATCACAATATGTGGTAGGTCAGTAGTAGGAACACAAAGTGGACAAGTATTTGAAATGATACTTGTCCACTTTATTAATGACTATTCGTGACTTACAAACAAGATTCCTGCATAAAAGGCAAAAAAATGTTTCTCAAGTGTTAGCCTTGAAAATAGTTCATTATTCACTCTTAAGCATCTTTACCTACAACTTGTGATTTGAGGGTTGTTATTTCACTAGTTAATTCATTGCGAGTAGAGGCTTTGAGTAAGTAGCGGTAAACAAACCAGGCAGAATACCCAATACCAATCAATTCAAAGGTTGGTGCTACTAAGGGAATGTCATTCAATGCATCCAAGATAGACAGCACTACTCTAACTGCGATTAAGGCACCTAAACCTGTACCAAGCACAATCAAAAGCTGCTTATACTTATTAAAGTAGGTTCCGGCGTAATCAGAGAAATTGTTTAGAAAGCTCGAAAGTTGCTCTCCGTACTTTAGCCATTGCTCTTGAGACTGGGTGGAAGGCTGTATTTTGGTTATAGTTCCAGTAGGACTGTTCATTTCTGGGACTTTTGCCTCTGAAGTTTTGGTTTCCACGATTTCCGGTTCTTGCATTGGGGCTTCCATGATGGTAATACTTATTTTTATTCTTCTGGGGACACTTACAACTTTTATGTTGTTTGAGTGGAGGTGTAACCACTTTTTTAGGCTTTGCTTGAAAAGCGGTATAAAACGATTTTAGTTTCCCACTCCCATAATTGTCCCTTAACCGCGACTTCATCAATTCTAAAGCTTAAAGTAAGTTAAAGCGGTTATGCTTCAGAAGCAAGCAAGATAAATTATTGACAACACTTTTGAGTTCTTAGTTGGAGGAACTAGAATCCCAAAAACGGTAATAGTACCCTGCATGTGCAAGTTGCTAATAATCATAGCCATTTAAGTACAGATTATGCAAAAATCTGTTTACTTTTTATTTTCGATCGGATTTAAGTATTCCTATCTGATGAGTTCTATCCCGAAGAAAACCTTTCAAACAAGCAAGGCGCTAGCAATCTATGGAGAGAGCGGTTTCAAGTATATTAGATCGATCGCAGGTGGTGCGCTTCCTCTAAAAGTTTTCTTTTATGCTTTTCTGTGTCACAGATAAATTTTCTTAACTTAACTACATATTTAAATTATCAATAATGAGGGAACTGTGGGAGTGGAGGATCAGTCAAATAATTTATCATCGGATTTTAAACCAATATTTTGGAAAACTTAAGTATTCCAGAAATTTAAATATATCTAACTTACGGTAGTTGCCGTACTTAAAGCGGCATATTTTTTCTGGATACTGCTTAAAACAGAGGCTCCTACTTAATTTTAGCTACTTTGCAAAAACCGCGGATAAGGTAAATCCTGTCTATAAATTAAAAACTCCGACTTCCAGAAGAATTATGCTAGAAATCGGAGATTTATAACTTATTATTTTGTATTTGGTAGTTCAATAGCTAAGGCTAGTAGCTAAATTAGTTATGTGAGCTATTGCTGACCAAAATGTTGTAATTTAACGGCTTAAATAAATTCCTCAGTAACTGAATTTAGTCCCAATCTGGAATATCTAAATCTTGTCCACCAACACCAATTCCTGTATGGAATATTTCAGCATCAGCGATATTAATATTGTTCATCGATGCCTCGTAAACGTTGGAGTCATAAATTATAGCGCTGGCTAAATTGGCATTATTCAAATTAGCTTGCTTGAAATTAACATTTGTTAAGAACGCTGAACTTAGCTTAGCGTCTTGTAAGTTTGCACCAGTCAAGTCAGCACCCTCAAGATTCACGTGTTCGAGGTTTGCTCCCTGTAGATTAGCTCCTCTCAAATCAGCACCAATTAAATGCGCACCGCGAAGATTTGCTCCAGACAAGTCGCAAGCCATGCATTCCCTAGTTTCAAGCAGCTTTTGTACGTGCTGCGGATTTTCAGCTTTTACCGGGCTAGCGAAAAACAGGGGAGCCACTATGGTTAAAGCTGCCAAAAGTTTCCTTATCATAAAATTTCCCCCTTTGCAATCAAATATTTTCCATTCATTTCCTCACCTCTCTATTATCTCACTAAATCGCGCGAGTATAATGATTAACGACAAAGCTTCACAATGATAATTATTCTCCTTACAGTTAGAAAATAAGTAAATAATTGATTCAGCTTAATATTATCAACTTTTTCGACGATTTATCCGTTGAAACAACTCTAGATTGACGAATGTGAATTTTTGTCAATACTAGTCTCATTTAAGTATCATTTAATTTTACTTTATTGGCAAATTTGCGTACATAAAGTGGGAAAGAAAACATATGCGGGGAATACTAAGTAAAATATACATCTTGGTTTTAGCTATATTCTCCGAATTCCCCATAGAAATCAGACGGATCTGAGATAATTAGCTAAATCAAGCGGTCAAAAATTCCCGCATATACTGATTTACTAACTGTGGTTGTTCTTGCTGTACCCAATGGCTACAATTGGGAATATATTTTATTTGGAAGTCTTGTACATAGGCTTCGGTACCGTAGGTTAATTCTTTTCCCAATGCGGTATCTTCTTCTCCCCAAATCATCAAAGTTGGAACTTCGAGAATACTCCAATTTTGATTTGAGGTTCTCCGTGCAAAAATATTTCGGTAGTAGTTTATCGTTGCTGTTAAAGCTCCACGTTTAGCAGCAGCATCTTTGTAAGCATCAATATCTTCTTTACTGAAAGCACTTTTATTGATCGCCATACCTTTAAAAGCATCTTCAATAAATTGATAGTCTTGGGCTTGGACGAATAATTCCGGAAGTACAGGTACTTGGAAAAAGAACATATACCAACTACGTAATAATTGTTGAGGAGTTCTTAAACCTTCAGAGAATTTAGCGGAATGGGGACAATTCATAATAATTAATCGTTCTACCATACCGGGATTTGCGTAAGCAAAATTCCAAGCGATCGCTCCTCCCCAATCGTGGGCTACCAGAACGCATTTTTCATATCCTAATCCTCGAATGATGCCTTCTACATCTCGGATAAATTCACTCATTACATAAGCCGACTGAGATGCAGGTTTATCGCTGTCGTTATAACCGCGTAAATCTGGCGCAACTACTTTAAAATCTGAAGCAAATTCTGGTATTTGATATCGCCAAGAGTACCAAAACTCCGGAAAGCCGTGAAGCATTAACATCAAAGGACCATTTCCTTGGGTTACATAGTGTAGATTTACCCCATTAGTAGTAATGTATTGGTGCTGCCAAGAACCTTCCATAACATTTAGTTGAGACTACTTATTTATATTACTGGGATAAGGAGTTAGGAGTTGGGGAGTTGGGAGTTATTTAGCTTTTAACATGCAAACCTTTAACCTTCTAAATATCTATACTTTGGATTGTTCTAGAGGTAGATGTGTGTGGTTGTTTTATGTGGGTAGATAAATAATAACTATCGTCGATCAAAACTATGACACAACAAATATCACACCATCCCGCAGCCTGGATTGAGCGATTGGCACGGTTTGGTTACGCTTCAAAAGGAGCAGTTTACTTTATTGTCGGATTGTTGGCGGTACAAACGGCTTTCGGTGGAGGAGGAAGAACTACCAATACAGAAGGGGCTTTGACAACGCTGGTACAGCAACCGTTTGGTCAATTTTTACTTGCTTTGGTTGCCATCGGTTTGATGAGTTATGCAATGTGGCGTTTTGTCGAAGCAATCAACGATCCAGAAAATAAAGGTAAGGATTTTAAAGGTATAGCTACAAGATTTATTTATGTCGCCAATGGTTTGGCTTATACTGCTTTGGCTTGGACTGCAGTACAAATTATTATGGGAAGTTCAAGCAGCGGCAACGGGGATAGCAAGCAAAACTGGACTGCTAGTTTACTAAATCAACCTTTCGGACAATGGTTAGTGGGAACGATTGGTGCAGGTGTAATCGCTTTCGGATGTTATTATCTGTATAAAGCTTTCACTGCAAAATTTCGGAGAATGTTGGACTTATCTGAATTGAGCAGTGCTGGGCGTGAGTGGATTATCATCACTTGTCGATTTGGTTTAGCAGCCAGAAGTATTGTATTCTTTTTAATTGGTTGGTTTTTCATTGAAGCAGGATATATGGCTCAAGCAAGTCAAGTTGGAGGACTTGATGAGGCATTGGAAACTTTAGCAGAACAGCCTTATGGACATTGGTTGTTGGCGATCGTGGCTTTGGGTTTGATGGCTTACGGAGTATATATGGTGGTTCAAGCACGGTATCGTTACCTTGACCCTAATATATAGTATTTAAAAGTAATATTAAAAATGTCAGTTACTGAAATACGCGGCGTTTGGTTAACCACTACAGCTAGTAAAGTTTTTGATTCTCAGGATAATATCGTCGAAGCAATGAACTTTCTCGCCGAAACGGGATTTAATGTTGTGTTTCCAGTAGTGTGGAATAAGGCGGTAACGCAGTTTCCTTCTGGAATAATGCAGCAGAATTTTGGCGTGGAAATTAATCCGCAATATCAAGGAAGGGATGTTTTAGCGGAAGTTATTACGGCGGCGCATGGAGTGGGCTTAAAGGTAATTCCTTGGTTTGAATATGGCTTCGCTAGTTCTTACAATTCTAATGGAGGAATGTTACTGGCAAAAAAACCACAATGGGCTGCGCGAGACTATAAAGGTAATTTACTCAATAAGAATGGTTTTGAATGGCTTAACGCCTTGGATTCCCAAGTACAAGATTTTCTATTAAATCTAATACTTGAAGTTGTCAATAATTATGATGTTGACGGCATTCAAGGAGACGATCGTTTACCAGCTTTACCCTCTGAGGGTGGTTATGACAAAGGTACTGTAAAACGCTATCAGCAAGAATTCGGGAAAAATCCGCCACAAAACCCTAAGGATAGACAATGGTTGCAGTGGCGTGCGGATATTTTGACTGATTTTTTAGCGCGTTTATATAGAGAAGTCAAAGCTGTAAATGAAAACTTATTAGTATCCATGGCTCCCAATATTCATGATTGGGCATTAAAAGAATATTTACAAGATTCACAGACGTGGTTGGAAAGAGGGTTGGTAGATATTATTCACCCACAAATTTATCGGCGCGATTTCAATAGTTATAAGATTATTGTCGATCGGTTAGTAAAACAACAGTTTACGGACAAAAGCCGAGTCAAATTTGCACCAGGAGTGTTAATGAAGTTGGGTTCTTATAATATAAATCCAGACTATTTGGTGCAGTTGCTTGAATACAATCGGGCTTGTGGTATTGGAGGAGAGGTATTTTTCTTTTACGAAGGTTTGCGAGATAATAATAATGCAATAGCCGCGGTGTTGCGGCAAGGCTATTATGCTAAGTCTGCTGCATTTCCTTCTTTAGAATATTTGAATCAAGGTAAGGAGAGTAGGAAAGAAGTTGTGAATAAGAAGCGGGGTTTGGTTAATTTTTTGAGAAATTGGTTTTAATGTTGTGATATAAGTAAAAAGAAAATGGGTAAGGTACCCTGTAGTCTCTACACCGGTACCTATTCCGGAGCAACTAACTGCTCTGGGGTACCACAATAGTATAGGATTACTCCGCAGAATTTTGAACGGATACTGAGATTCAAAAGCTTGCTATATAAGCTTAAAGCCTAAAATATTATTCCGAAATCAAACCGGATTCCTATATATTTCATTTATAAACCCTTTTCAATCTAAAATCTAAAATTTAAAATCTAAAATCTAAAATCTAAAATAGTATGACTTATGAAATTAGAATATAAATCACAAATAGAAGAAAATATTCAAATTCTCAAACATGATTTACCGACTTTGTTTGAAAAAGATATTTCTTATGATATTTATACAAGAAATATTTTATTTAAAGACCCAATAAGTAAATTTAAGTGGAAATTTAACTATCGGATTATTTTTTGGACTTTAAGATTTCACGCGGGATTGTTTTTTACTGAGATATTCTTTGATTTGCACGATGTATATCAGTTAGATGAAAATACTATTTTTGCAAAGTGGACTGTGCGAGGTACTTTGCGAGTTCCTTGGCAAGCAAAAATTTTCTTTAACGGCCATTCAAATTATAAGCTTAATCAAGATGGTTTGATATACGAACATATTGATACTTGGGATCGGAAACCTAGCGAGATTTTACGTCAGTTTTTCCGTAAAGGATGATAATTATAACCATTAGTTATACGGGTAGGTTGAAAAAAGGTATGATAAATATCAAATTATCTTTGAACCGATGAGTCCTTTCTTGGGAAATTTAATTGTAACTGCGCTAACATTTATTTATGTTTTTGGGCTTGTAGCGGTAATGAATTTCTGCGTCAATCGCTTTAATTTACCGCAGGATATTAGCCGCAAAGTGACTCATATTGGCGCAGGTTCTTTAATTGCGTTTTTAGCACTTTATAATGATTTACACTGGTCAAAATATCTCAATGTCACTATTTTGATAGTTTGGATAATCCTTCTAATACAGAAAGGTTTGTTTGGCAGCGATCAAGATGAAGCTGTAAAAACCATGACTCGTACTGGTGACAAAAGCGAACTTCTAAAAGGACCTTTATATTTTGTAATTGTAGCAGCTATTTGCGGTACCTTATTTTATAAAACTTTTCCCGGAATTATGGCGATGACAACTCTTGGTTGGGGAGATGGTATTGCGCCGATTATTGGTTCTCGCTACGGTAAATTGAAATATGAAGTACTCAGCAGTAAAAGTGTGGAAGGAAGCGTGTCAATGTTGATCGCTGCTTTTGCTGCAAGTCTGTTTTTTGTTTGGCTGATTATTCCAAGTGAATTTAATGTGATGCGGATTTTTCTGTTATCTGCGATCGCAACGGTAGTGGAAGCTTGTAGTCCAAAAGAAATTGATAATATTTTGATTCCAGTTGTGGTAATTTTAGCTGCTTTAACTGTTATTTAGATTCAACGAATAGTTCTAATAAACTCGAACCAATATAAATATATCCAGCAACAACTATAGTACTGCTTAATATTAAAGCAATTAAAAAGTGAGTATATTTGATTTTTGTTAAACCAATGGCATAGCTAATTATATCTTGGGAAAGAGGCATAATAATAATCATAGACAAAATGCTGCGACGACTTTTCAATTTGTTGATAAATTTGTCTAATTCATCTAAATTATTCTTCCCTATAAATCTTTGAGCTACTTTTCGTCCAAATTTTCTCGATATCCAGAAGTTAGCACTGCACCCAATAAGAGTAGCAATATAGCTTAGTAAGAAAGCATGATGTTTGCCAAATAATGTTCCACCAACTACAAATAAAGAACTACCGCTCAAAGGCGCAATGATTAAGCTGATCGCACATAAAGCTATAAATACGACAGGTGCCCATACACCAGTTTTTTTGATAAAAAGTTGAGCGTTATCTAAGCCTATAATTCGTAAGGTAAACGCCATTGTCATATACAAAATAATTACAATTAAAAATGCTAATAAAATCCTTTTTAGGTTAGAGATAAATTGCATTAGACTGTTTATTTTTTATTTAAAGTGAAGTTTAATTTTATGTGAATAAATAATTAATTATTTACTTATATAGCTTCATTTTACTACTTTTAGGATCGGGATTAAATATATAAGGAGAAGTAAATAAAATTAAGTAAAGCAAGATACACAGATAATTGTTTGAAGTAAGTAAAGTACGGTTACTTTTATATTGCTGTTTATTTAAATGTGATAAGTAAAAAAAAAGGCAGAGGTGAGAAGAATGGAGAAAACGGTAACTTTAGAAACAACACTAGAATTAGTAAAGCAACTTTCGCTGGTCAATAAAGTTCGTTTAATTGAAAAAATTGCACCTCAAATTGAAAAGGAGTTAACAAATATTCAATCAAAAGCACGACAATCTTTGAGAGGAATGTGGCGAGTTGCTAATTTTACTGAATCAGATATTAATGAAGTTAGAAAAGAAATGTGGAGTAATTTTCCGCGTGAGGATTGGTAAGCTCCAATACCAATTCTGCATCAGGCAGCAGCGAATCGCTCTCACTCTAGCTATGGTGAAGCTACCACTACAAAGCTAACCTGCGTTGGCTAAATTTGGTGCATGTTTATAAAGAAATGGTATTAGCTACAATTGTAAAAAAGACGGTTTCTACTACTATTTTCTTTTTGACTCAAAGAGGAACTTCAGTTTAATTCTTTGTTATTGTGATGGGTTTGGTACGGGATTATTTGATAAGCCTAATTAAAAGAAGATGTATGCTGCTAACACCACAAGAAGAGCAAGCACAACAATCGCGGCTAATACAACTTTAGCTATAAATTTTGATTCGTCAAATTTAGAAGTTTTGCTTATCTCTTCTAAGAAACAGAAAGGTTTCTTAGAAGAGGGCTAATTACTGTTTTCTTCTACAAATTTGTTCTTTGAGGGAGCAATAGTCTCAGATATTTCTCTGAGGATACTAGCAAAACGCTCGAAATCTAAGTAGCTCACTATACGTTTGTCTTCTAATATTTCTTGTAATGAATTCCAATCATCAACGATAGATCCTATTGCTGCTTCAGGAGAAGAATCAAAATTACTCCACTCATCACTTGTAATCAACCAGTAAAAATCCGTTTCAACATCTACAAATTCAATCTTGTCATTGTTTATTCGTTGAAGTAAGAACTCGAATATTTGCTTGAGATCATCTACTGTAATGCGAATTGTCATGGATTTATTGCTCTATCTTTTAAGCTCTAACAGGTGGATACTGTTCCAATACCTGCTTCACATACCTCCCCGTATAAGATTTTTCATTCTTAGCTATATCTTCCGGAGTCCCAACAGCCACAATTTCCCCTCCTTTATCCCCCCCTTCCGGGCCTAAATCTATCACCCAATCAGCGCAACGAATCACGTCTAAATTATGCTCAATAACTAATATGGAATTACCTTTATCTACCAATCTTTGCAACACATCTAATAATTTATGTACGTCGTAGAAAGATAATCCCGTGGTGGGTTCATCAATTAAATAAAGCGTTTTCCCAGTAGCACGACGGGATAATTCCGTAGCTAATTTTACCCGCTGCGCTTCACCACCCGATAAGGTTGTGGCGGGTTGTCCCAATTTTACGTATCCCAAACCGACATCTACTAGAGTTTGCAGTTTATTCGCTGCTTTGGGAATATTGGTAAAAAATCTCAATGCTTCTTCAACTGTCATGTTGAGTACATCAGATATCGATTTATCTTTGTATTTTACCTGTAATGTTTCGCGGTTATATCTAGCACCTTTACAGACTTCGCACTGTACGTAAACGTCGGGTAAAAAGTTCATTTCGATCACGTTTACACCTTGCCCTGCACAAGCTTCGCAACGCCCACCTTTAACGTTGAAAGAAAATTGTCCCGGTTTGTAACCCCGCGCTTTGGCTTCGATAGTTTCGGAAAATACTGCACGAATTGCATCGAATACCCCCGTATAAGTCGCCGGATTGGAACGAGGGGTTCTACCGATGGGCGATTGGTCGATTACAATTGCTTTATCAATTGCTTTTAATCCCTTGATTCCATCGATTTCTTTGGGCATGGGAATTTTTTTGTTCAGATGATGCTGTAGTGCGGGATAAAGTAATTCGTTGACTAAAGTTGATTTACCCGAACCCGAAACACCCGTTACCGTAACTAATTTACCTAAAGGAATTTCTACATTAATATTACGCAGGTTGTTACGATGGGCGTTTTCAATGACTAAATTTATGCCGTTTCCTTCTCTTCTCTGAGGGGGAGTTTCAATTACTCGCCTTCCCGATAAATAGGCACCAGTTAGGGAATCCTCCGCATCTAGCATCGCCTGCAAATCGCCTTGGGCTACAATCTCCCCTCCGTGAATACCCGCACCAGGACCGATATCAACAACGTGGTCGGCAGCGCGAATTGTTTCTTCATCGTGTTCTACTACAATTAATGTATTGCCTAAATCCCGCAATCTAAATAAAGTTTGCAACAATCTGCCGTTATCGCGCTGGTGTAAACCGATGCTTGGCTCATCCAGTACGTACAATACCCCAGTTAACCCCGAACCAATTTGAGTAGCTAACCGAATCCGCTGAGCTTCCCCACCCGAAAGCGTCATCGCAGTACGATTTAAAGTTAAATAATTCAAACCCACATCCAAAAGAAACTGCAACCGCGCTTTAATTTCGCGCAATACCAAGTCTGCAATTTGCATTTGGCGTTTACTTAACTGTAAATTATTAATTCTTTCCTGAGCTTCAGTAATCGAAACTCCAGTCAAATCTAAAATTCGATACTGTCCCAATCTCACCGCTAAAGCTTCCGGCTTCAACTTTTTCCCATCACATACCGGACAAGGTTGGTCAATTATATATTGTTCTAATTTGTGCTTAATTAATTCCGAACCACCCTCATACTGACGCTGTAAAATCGGCAACACACCTTTAAATTTCTTGGTTCGTTCCGATTCCGGAGTTTTCTTTTCTCCCTGGAGAATTATCTCCTGCTGTTCCGGTGTCAAATTTTGCCACTGCGTCTGTAATTCAAACCCATAATCTTGTCCCAGAGCGTAAAGTAATTCCAAATAATAAGAATTATCTTTTTCAGACCAAGGTGCGATCGCCGCATATATTGGTACTTGAGGATCGGGAACAACTAAATCGGGTGAAAATCTTTTTAATGTGCCGATTCCATGACAATTGGGACAAGCACCATAAGGTGAGTTAAAGGAAAATAAGCGTGGTGATAATTCTTCCATTACCGCGCCATGTTCGGGACAAGCGAAGTTTTCGGAAAAGACTAATTCTTGATCTTGGTTAGTTGATGGTTGTTTGTTGTTAGTTGATGGAGTATCTTCGGAAACTGAAGTATAGAGGATTACAGCTATTCCCTTGGATTGCTTTAAACAAGTAGAAAGAGAATCGACTAAACGCTCTTCAATACCGGGTTTTTTTATTAAACGGTCTATAACAACTTCTATAGTGTGAGTATATTTTTTATTTAATTCTATAGAATCCGAAAGTTCTCGCACCTCGCCATCAATACGAACCCGAACAAATCCTTGAGAAGCAAGACTAGATAATAATTTAGCGTGAGTACCTTTCTTACCGCGAACCACCGGTGCAAGGATTTGGAACTTAGTACGTTCGGGTAACTCCATGATTTTATCTACCATTTCATCTATCGTTTGAGGAGCGATAGACCTGTCACATATGGGACAATGGGGTTCGCCAGCTCTACCAAACAACAGACGTAGGTAATCGTAAATTTCCGTTACCGTTCCCACAGTAGAACGCGGGTTATGAGAAGTTGACTTTTGATCGATGGAAATCGCTGGACTTAATCCTTCAATTGCCTCCACATCCGGCTTATCCATTTGTCCCAAAAATTGCCGCGCATAGGAACTAAGGGACTCAACATAACGGCGCTGCCCTTCAGCAAAGATGGTATCAAATGCTAAAGAAGACTTACCGGAACCAGAAACACCAGTAAAAACAATCAGTTGGCCCGAAGGTATTTCTAAATCAACATTTTTTAAATTATGCTGCCTAGCACCGCGAATGCGGATTGTATTTTGATGGTGGGAGTTAGGAAGGTATCCGTTTAGGGATGCAGCTAACTTAGTTTCTGACATATCAGCTTTCTGGGGATGGCGGCAAGGGACAATCCTTAATAATACTATCGTTACTGTTGTTATGGTAGAACAATCGTACTGAAAATGTGAAATAAAGCCTAAGAGTGTGGGGGTATAGTTTGCAGAATTGGGATTATATTTTTCCTTTCTCTTAAGAATTCGTAAATTTATTAACTCAATTTACGATTTATTAATTAGGGTGTATTTTTATTCATTTCTACCCCTTTTTCCCAAGGGGCAATATTAATTTAGTGGACTACTAAGAAGTCCCCAGATTTAGTGAAACGGAATCTGAGGACGACAGCAAGCAGTAAATAGGAGGCGAAGATCAACAGTTAATAGCGGTTGCAAACCAATTATGATTATTCAGTTATTTTGACTCAAAAGATTATAATTTTATGTTTTGTAAATTACTACGGGGATTAAAGGTACGGATATCTCGGATTTTTTCATAATATTCCCGCTCTTGAGGGCTAATATCCTTAGGTGTAGCGATCGCAATCTTGACTAATTGGTCGCTGCGCTCGCCTGATTTCTTGTGCCAACCCTTACCGCGTAAGCGTAAGGATTGACCTGCACGTACACCTGCTGGAAGCTTCACGTCAACCATACCGTCAGGTGTTGGTACTCCAATGGTTGCTCCCAATACTGCTTCATCGGGAGTAATCTGTATTTCACAGACCAAATTCTCCCCATCAAATTTGAAAAATGGGTGAGAAGCAAGTTCTACGACCAGGTATAAATCGCCACGTCTTTGATTTAAAGGGCTAACTGGCCCTTTACCTCTAACTCGTAGGCGACTGCCAGGCTTTGCGCCAGCAGGTATGCGAACATCAATAGTTTCACTGCCTAAATTAAAGCGCTTTTGTACCCCATTGAAAGCTTCCGAATAAGTTAAAGAAATTGTAGCTTCACTATCTTGAGCAGCACCTCCACCCATATCTTGGAAACCGCCATAGTCATTAAACCCACCAAAACCACCCGTACCACCAGGTGAAGTCCGATAGGAATAGCTTTGTCTTCCTCCACGGTTTCCACCACCAAAGCGTCCTAATAATTCATTAATAAAATCGTCAAAGCTACTATATTGACCGAAATCAAAGCCATTCATATCTACACCGCCAGCAGCACCACCACCGGGGAATCCTTGTCCGACTTGCTTCCAATATTGACCAAATTGGTCGTATTTCTGACGCTTTTGTGGGTCTGATAATACTTCGTATGCTTCGTTAACTTCTTTAAAACGCGCCTCGGCTTCCTTATTACCTTGGTTTACGTCAGGATGATATTTACGGGCTAATTTACGAAAAGCTTTTTTAATATCTTCTTGAGTAGCGCTTTTATTTACTCCTAAAATCCGATAATAATCTTTGAAGTCGGTTGCAGCCATCGACAATCCTCCTCGCTTATACTTACTTTATATTTTTTCCATGTATGAATTGAGTCAAAAATCCTGCGTAAGTTACGATCGCGGACATTCGGACTCTGATTTTAAATTAACAAATATTAAATAATTTCTAGGTGCGGTTCTTGCTAGTCTGGAGCAGGGAAATTTCCGTACAAAACACAAATGTTGGCAAAGAGGTGAACTTTAATTTAAATATCGCCCCTTCAAGAGACCGCGCTTCTATATGAAAGCAAAAAAATTTTGAGTAGCAAGACTTACGCACTCTTGACAACAAATTGAATATTTTAGACTAAAGGGCGTTGATTTGACCTGTAAATCAATTAATTGTAGGGTGCGTAAGTCAGGATTATTTGATAGTAATTAGTTGTTAGATATTTTACTAACTACTTTTATGCTATCCAAGTTTCCTTTTTATTAACGATTACTGACTAAATGATTGTTTTGTCAGCGATCTTTGCATTTTTAAGTACTACTACAATACCGTTGCGGATGTAAAAGCCTTGGTGTTCACGGTCAGCTTCTTGGACGTTATCTTTGTTGATAATTTGCACGTCACAACCTATATAGGCATTTTTATCAATAATGGCACGTCGAACTATAGTGTTTGCTCCGATACCTAAACCGACGGGGCCATCGCTACAGCCCGACTGACGTTCGGCATAGGGCTGGTAAAAATCTGCTCCCATAATCAAAGTATCTTCGATATTGCATCCAGATTCAACACGGGTTCGCACTCCTAAAACCGAGTTAACAATACGGCAATCTTTGAGAATACAACCTTCTCCAATCATTGATTGTGCTATTTGACAATTTAATAGTTTAGTCGGAGGTAGGTAACGAGAACGGGTGTAAATCGGCGCTTCTTCGTCATAAAAGCTAAAGGGTGGTTGGGGTTGTTGATTTAATGTCAGATTTGAGTTGTAAAACGCCTCAATGGTTCCAATATCTTCCCAATAGTCATCGAACAAGTAAGCTTGAATGTTGTAATTATCTAAGGCACTAGGAAGAATTTCCTTACCGAAATCGGTTTGGTCTTTTGATTGTTTTAGCAAGTCAAGTAAAACTTGTTTTTTAAAGACGTAAATCCCCATTGAGGCGATGTAAGGCTTTTCTTTAGCTTGGTCTGCATCCAAACCAAGTACAGTTGTATCAACAGCCATTGTCTTTAAAGCATCACCTTTAGGTTTTTCGCTGAAGCTCAAAACCTTACCATTATCATCAATTTTTATTAAACCAAAGGCAGAAGCACCACGTTCGTTCATCGGAACCACTGATAAAGTCACATCAGCTCCAGTTTCTCGATGACGTTCAACAAACTGACGGTAATCCATGCGATAAAGATGATCGCCAGATAAAATAAGATATTCATCTACATCCCATTCTTGAAAAAGCCACTGATACTGACGCACCGCATCGGCAGTACCTTGAAACCAACTTGAACTACTTGGGGTTTTCTGTGGGGCTAGAACTTCTACGAAACCTTCGGTAAAACCAGCAAAGCTGTAAGTACGAGCAAGGTGGCGGTTTAGGGAAGCTGAATTGAACTGCGTCAAAACATAAATTTTAAATATTTCTGAATTTATACAGTTACTAACTGGAATATCTATCAAACGATATTTCCCAGCTAATGGAACCGCCGGTTTTGCACGGAACTTGGTTAATGGATAAAGGCGGGTACCCGCACCACCACCAAGAATAATACCTAAAACTTTTTTCATTTTATATTTCTCCAGACTGCCGATCTGCTCTCACTAATCAGTTTATGACTGTGTGTGACAGCTCGCACAGAGAAATCAAAGATTAAGGTAAGTTAATGAAAACACTATAGCTGTAGTTACAAATGATACTCATAATCTGAAACAAATTACGCTCATGTATCAATTGATATTAAAATTTATAAGCGAATTATATTTTTTTAATCCTAATTCTGATTTACAAAACGCAATTTCTCAGAAAGCTTCAGATACTGTACCCAAGGCTGCTCCGAAAGCTGAGAAATTGCATTTGCGGATAATGTTGCCGTTAACACATTTTTTCCTTCAGTTATATTACTGATATTAAAACTTTCTAAAAGAGCAGTTGCTGTAGGATCTAGAACGGATTCAGTATGAATGAAAACTACTAAACAAGGTTTTGATGGGTCTTTGATTTGTTTAAGTGCCAGTATAAGAGCGGTATCTAACTTAGCAAAATTCATAAACTCTTGAAGTGAAGAAGGGGCAGGTAATAATAATCTTACTTGTCCCTTTTTCAACCTATCAAGTATACAGTTAACTAAAATCCATCCTTCCTCATATAAAGGATTTAATCGGGCGGTAATATGGGATAATTAGAACCATAGGGTTTGAATCAGTAATTTCATAAACTTCCTTGCTCTTTAGCAGGTAAGTAAGCTGAGGCTAGCAGTAGATCCAAGCCTCATTTATTGCGTTAGGTTAGATCAGGTATTTGAATTGATAGTCATCAAAGTTTTTGAATTTAGCGATCCTTGATAATTGGTCAAATACCAACTACTAGCCAAATTTAAAGATTTTCTGCATTAATTAACCCAAATCCCCACTTATTATCAAATGTTCCTTGTTTTCGATCGGGAATAGAACTATTTTTGTATAGCAGTTTTTTCACGGCTTCGGGGTCAAGTTTAGGATTACGTTGCAGCAGTAGTGCAACTAAGCCAGTCACGAATGGCGTAGCCATACTAGTACCGGCTAATGCTACAAACTTGGAATTAATAATCATCGACCGATTTAAATCCGCATCGCTAGAAAGGGCTGAAACTATCATTGCCCCTGGTGCAGCAATATCTGGCTTTTGAACGCCATTCCGTAAAGGTCCTTCACTACTAAACTCTGAAATAGCATCTAACTCTAGACCCATTTTTCGTTCTTTGCCATCAATATCAGTATATTTATCTTTTGAAGTATAAGATGCAACTGTTATAGCATCGTTAGCACATCCGGGAGAACCAATTTTTACAGAATCAGCAATACTTTTACCCGTAAAAAATACTGAATTAGCGTCATCTAAAGTCCAAACATCTACACGAGTGTCTTTTGACGATATGTTGCGTAGTCGCAATTGCCACACACCACCTGGTACGGGTTGATAAAATTGTCCTTCACCAGTACCGCGAATTTGCACGAAGAAATTATAATCGCCGTTCATTGGATCTTGTCCCGGTGTTACTATTTCTACTAGTGCATCTGATAAGTTGTATTGTTGTGCGGGATTATCGTTAGTAATAATTGGTTGGAAAGGAGTAACAAAACCGTTGGGACTCCGCACCGAAACTTCTAGCTCGGAATCTTTAGAATACCAACCATTTAACCACAATATACCTACTTGATTTAAAGGTGCAGAAAAACGCATGGTGCTCATATCGCCACAGCTAACAACGGTTTGGCCGTGAATGTTGTCGTTACCTTCATTACCTGCAGCAGCACAAACAATCCTTCCCGGGCCAGTTTCAGCATTGATAATTTTCGACAGAGAATCCGTACCATCATGACCATCGGCGTGTCCGCCTAAGCTTAGATTTACAACAGCTGGAAGCCCCATCTCGCTGGCAACTCGGAAAACATAGCGAACACCATCGGCGATATGAGCATCCTGTAAATCAGTTTTGACAATAATAAATTCTGATTCAGGTGCAACACCGCAAAATTCTGTATCAAAACCCCCAGCAATACCTGCAACATGAGTACCATGTCCGTCTGAATCAAGAGACATCCCCATGTATTTGTTGGTTAATTCAGCACCGTAGCTGCCTTCTGCAACTCCCTTTCCTGATAATGTTTGGTCCCAAATACGTAAAATGCGTCGGTTAAAAGCAGGATGTTGTGAATCAATACCACTATCTATAATACCGATAACTACGCCTTTACCACTCAGTTTTGAGTTTTTTTGTCTAAATTGCGGTAAGGCTACTTTTTCCGGTGCAATATCCATGCGCCAGTGCAATTTTCGCGATGGTTTGATACGCTCAATAGCAACTTCATTTGACAAACGCCCTAAACTCTCGATAGGTAAAAAAGCAGTTCGCACTCGACCACTATTTTGGTTGATTTTAATGCCGTATTGTGATAGGTGACTCAAGTCTGCTTGTTCGTCACAATAAATAAAAACTACGGTACGAATTGGCTTCAAGGCAGTTCTGGGCGCAATGATACCGAGGGAACGCCTGTGAGTTGTTAGTGCTTTACCTCCTTCTCTATTATAGTCTTCATAAGCTAACAATATTCCAGGAGAAAGTTTTTCGTGTCTCATATTAACCTCTACTTAACTTTGAGTGCCCGAAAATTTTACCAGGATAAGTCGCCTAAATTACATTTACTACAAGTCTTTTTTGATCTTTTATAGTTTAATAAAATTATAGTTATATTTTTTTACAATCAAGATATTTGCTTTGTAGCTGCATATCGATGATTCTCTAGAAGACAAACTAATGACTCCTTAACGAGAGCCACTGAATAAGTACACAGTTTTATTTGTTTACTCCAGATAATCGAATAAAATGAAGGATAGCTTTACGGATAAATGGGTGCTTAAGTACGGCTTCGCTTGATGGTTTATTCTATAGAGAAGTTTTTGTTCTATGACATATCTACATGTAAATTCATATCGTCACTAGGCAACGCCCAAAATTTGGCATTACTGAATTAAAATATTAATTAAAAATTTTGGTTTATGTAGAGAAGTTAAATCCAATGCCTCAATAGCGGTTTTGATAATAATACAAAACTGTAGACAAACATAATTCATTACATTATTCAGCAACGCCCAAAATTTTACTAGTTTGAGCTATAGTTGCATTGTTTTAATACGCCAAAAATAAAGCGTACCAGATTTTACTTGCAATTTCCAAAAACGATAATCATATCTCCAACGCAACATCCAGATTAATAGTGCAAAATTTTTATCAAAATTAATCTTCAAGGACAGACTATAATCTATTTCCAGCTATTAACTTACGTATTTTCTCTATGTACACTAGTATAACTTATTTGTTATGGTTGATGCAAAGGATTGTAACTAACTTGTTTTAGGGTAGTTTTTAATTTGACAGAAGCATAATCTGTTTGGTTAATCTGTTGAATCATGATTAGTTCTTTCAATAATACGTTATTATAAATTTTCATTTGATCTAAGCGATCAAAATTTCAGCCTATCAAATAGTATTAAATTGAAGTTTTTGTTACAAAAAATTAAAAAACAATAAAAAAATTATCATTTTTCTCTCAATTTGTGACAAAATATCGAGTTCATAGTGGTTTAAGTTGATGACAGAGTTAATTCAGAAAAATCAAATATTCATCGAGATAGAATCTTATTAATTATTGTGAAAATAAAAATATAATTGAATAATTTAGTGGTTGCCATTATGGTTGAACAAGAGATATAAAATAGACGAGGAATTAAAAATTTTATCATTACTATCTATTTGATTTTATTGAAAATAAAAGTTGATCGATAGTGGCGATTTAATGTTTTTAGTTTTCTCAATAAATCAAATATAGTATTGGTTATGAAAATCAGAAATACTTCATAATATAGCATGCAAAACATAAATATTTGCATTCATAGAAAGAGAAAGAAGTTGATAGTAAAGTAAAATTTAATTAGCTTAAATTTTATTTTCATTGTTTATATAAATAAAAATATAAAGTATTGACTACCATCAGAAAGTACCATGATGCTGCTAATGGTTGGTTTACTTACCTGCTTGGGAGCTAGATTGGTGTGTTCGTGTATGAAAAAATATAAATTGCAGGTACTACTCAAGCCAAAAACCGCAAATCGACAACAACAAATGTGTCGATTTGACAAAAATAAATTACTAAACAATTGCGAAGATAAAATTAATCAAATTTCTCGCAGTAAAGAGATATTATTCAAAACAGATAGTTCAGGAAGATGGACATTTTTGAATTCTAACTGGAATGAATTAACCGGATTCACTGTTGAAGAAAGTATTGGTAATAGCTTTCTTGATTACGTTCATCCTTGGGAGTATCAACGCAACTTAGAATTATTTAAAATTCTAAAAGCACAACATATAGAAGAAACTGTATACAAAACTCGCTACCAGATATCCGAAGGCAATATTGGTCTTTTTAAAATTCGTATGCGAACTTTAGTAAATAGCCAAGGAGAGATGATTGGTACAGATGGTAGACTGGAACTGATTGAGTTAGAAAACCAAGCAAAATATAGTAAAAACGAGCAAAATAAAGGAGAGAGTCTACATGATATAAAAATGATTAGGGCAAATAATCAAACCCTTATCCAAGCACTTATTAATATAGAAGCTATTTTGCATTCTTTTGATGGTAGCGATGAATGCTATTCAGAAATTATGTCAATTTTAGGATTAGCTTATAAACCTAACAGAGTTTATATATTTGAAAATCATCAATCTAAAAATGGTGATTTATTAACTAATCAGAAAGCTGAATGGTGCGATAGAGAAATTACATCTAAATTGAATCACATACAGAAAAACAAACCAATTTCAGAACTATTTCCTAATTTATGGCAAAGATTAGCACGAGGTAATGTTGCTTTGGGCACTCTAAAAGAACTTTGTCTTGAAGAAAAAAAGTTTTTTGAAGCGAGGGGAGTTGTTTCTGTCTTACTTTTGCCTATTATTGTTAAAGGTGAATTTTGCGGATTTATAGGCTTAGAAGACTGCCTAGAATATAGAGTTTGGCAACCAACAGAAATTGCATTTTTGCAAGCTAAAGTAGGTGCTATTTCTTTAGCTTACGAAAACTTGTTAACCAAACAGTTCCTATCTAAAACTATTAAAGAATATCAAAATATAAATTTAAAACTAGAGGAAAAAGTTGCTAGGTATAACCTTGATTTGCAGAAGGAGATTGGAAAACGCCAGTCCATACAGAAAGAATTAGAGAAATCTCTTTCTTTACAAAAAACGACATTAGAAACTACTGCTGACGGTATTTTATTCGTAGATAGTAAAGGTTGTATTGCTGGTTACAATCATAAGTTTGTAGAAATGTGGGATATTCCTCAAACGCTGATGAAATCCCATGGTGATGCAAATGTGTTGGAATTCACAACAAGTCAACTAAAAAATCCTCAAGAATATATTATTTCGGTAAATCAGCTACAGGCTTATCCTGGTGCAGAAATTTATGACTTGATTGAATTTAAGGACGGTAGAATCTTTGAGCGTTATTCTCAACCACAATATGTTGGTGGTAAAATTGTAGGTAGAGTGTGGAGTTTTCGAGATATCAGCGAAGGTTTGCAAGCAGAAGCGACAATACGCCATCAAGCTTCACATGACCTTTTAACTAATTTACCCAATCGAACACAGTTTAATGGGCGGTTGCTCGAGTCTTTGGCCAAAGCTTCCGATCATTTTAGTAAATTAGCGGTTTGTTTTTTAGATCTAGATAGGTTTAAAACTATCAACGATACTTTAGGCCATGGAATCGGCGATAAATTGTTACAAAGCGTTGCTCAACGTTTAAAGAGGTGCCTGCATTCGAGGGATATAATTGCTCGTTGGGGAGGCGACGAATTTACTTTGCTATTATCTGATATTAACACTACCCAAGAGGCTGCTCGTATTGCTGAAGATATTTTAAAGACTTTGAAACCAGGATTTTTGATAGACAATCATCTTCTACATATCAGCGCCAGTATTGGAATTGCCGTCTATCCCTACCACGGAAAAGATGGAGAAACTTTAATAAAAAACGCCGACGCTGCATTAAATCACGCCAAATTCCAAGGAAGAAATCACTATCAAATTTATAATTCGGCAATTAATTCTCAAGCCTCAGAATTGCTGAATTTAGAAAACAGTTTGCATTATGCTGTGGAGCGAAATGAATTTCGGTTATATTACCAACCTCAAATTGATATTACTACCGGTGAGATTTGTAAATTTGAAGCTTTATTACGCTGGCAACATCCAAAGTTAGGATTAATTCCTCCCAGTAAATTTATTCCCATTGCAGAAGAAACAGGATTAATTATACCTATTAGCGAATGGGTTTTAAAAACGGCTTGCGCTCAAAATAGATTTTGGCAAAATATTCTAGGATTACCATCTGTGGGAGTAGCTGTTAACTTATCTGCAAGACAATTTCAACAACCAGATTTAGTTGATACAGTGCGACGCGTATTAACTGAAACTCAATTATCTCCTAAGTACTTAGAATTAGAAATTACCGAAAGCGCTGCAATGCAAAACGTTGACTTTAGCACGGAAGTTTTAACTGAGTTGTATGATATGGGTGTTTCCATATCTATAGATGATTTTGGAACTGGATACTGTTCGTTTAATTATCTCAAACAGTTTCCCATTCACTGTTTGAAAATTGATCGGTCTTTTGTACGAGATTTAACTAACGATACTAATGATGCAGCCATTATCACAGCAATGATAGCTTTAGCTCATGGGCTGAATTTTTCTGTTGTCGCTGAAGGTGTAGAAACCAAGGAACAGCAGAATTTATTACGAATTTTAGAATGTGAATTGATGCAGGGAAATCTTTTTAGCCCTGCTGTTTGCGCCCAAGAAGCTACAGAATTATTACTACAGTCTAAATCCCGATTGATTAATACATCTGTTTTAGTGGCTTAGAAACAGGGGATTAGAGTTAGTAGTGAGTAGTTTAAGGTTTGAAATTTTTTCTCCCCCTGAGCCGCACGCTTCGCGCGTTTAGTTTGCTTCTCCGTTAGGATAACGGGTTGCACTACTTGCTACAACCGAGGAAACAACGCCGGAGCAGTGGCTTACCATCTCCTCATCTCCCCTTCTCCTTTCTTCAAGAGAGAGATTCTAAAAGTACTCTACCCTTGCATCAAAATCACGTTGGCGCAAAAGTTCAGATCGTCTTTGTGCTTCAATACGCTCGTTATACTCTCCGGCATTGACATACCTTCCTAATCTCGATTCCTCTACTCTAGCTGAGGGTAATACTTGAAGTACTCGATCGTAAATATCTGGATCTCGCAAAGGTATAACTACTACATAACGTTTTTCGCGAGCAATGCGAAGTCCTAGTCTTTTCCAAGTTTCTTCGTCTACAATGCCAGTTGGACGTAATCTTTCAAATTGCTGGAATGCAATCACGGCGTTTCTAGTCAAATCGCCAAAATAGCCCGTGGGTACAACTGTCAACAAACCTCTTCTCCCCAAAACCTCTTGCACCTGTTTGACTCTTTGATTCTCATCACCGAATTGAAGTGGTATAAAGTTCGGATCTCTTCTTCCTCCTCTACCTCGTCGGGGTATATTTCTCCATACTCTATCTATCATTTCAGAAGTACGTCGATCTACACTTCCAGTTACGAGTAAACCATAAGCTTGCTGAAATCGCGCTACAGCGTCTTGAGTAGAGCTATCGTAAAAGTTGGTAATATTACCGAAAAAATAACCCAACTGTTTCAATTGTTGTTGTAAATTTCCAACCTGGGAACCTCTGTCACCAACTTTTAGAATATCTTGAGGTCGGGTACCTGTAGATTGTATACCTCGATCGATCGCAAACCAAGTACGTCTATCTACATCTCCACTAACAGGGATACCATTTACTTGCTGAAATCTAAGCACAGCATTTCTAGTTATTTGACCATAATAGCTGGTAGCATCACCAGTAAAATAACCTAAATTTTTTAATCTTTCTTGTATTAATTTTACCCATTCGCCACTACAACCAACAGTAATCGTTTCTCTGTTGAGATCGCAAATGCGATCGCGAAGGGTTGGTTGAATCCTTGGCGTAAATCTTCCTTGCAGCCCTACACGTATTGCTTCTCTAGTACGAGGCCCAACTATCCCAATGGGATTTATCCCTTCTCGTCTTTGGAATCTAATTACTGCATCTCTAGTAAGTTCGCGAAATCTACCCGTAATTGGACCAGTATAAACGCGCAAAGTTCTTAAATTCCGTTGTAATGTTCTTACTGCTGCACCATCACAACCATATCGAAGTCCGCGCTGACAATCATTCTGAGAAACACCACTTCTAGCTCTACCACTACCACACCTGCGTTGCAATGCAGCTTGGGTTCTCGGTCCAACTTTTCCGATAGCAGATATTCTATTGGCTCGCTGAAATCTTCTTACAGCAGCTTCAGTCATGGAAGCGAAATTGCCATTTACTGGACCATTGAAATAACCCAACCTTTTCAAACAACTCTGAAGGTTCCTAACTTGAGAATTATTATCTCCTCTCTGTAAAGCTAAAGCTTCGTTTGAGCTTCCTAGCATTGTAAGAGTTGCCACAATAGATATTAAAGGTAAAGCAAGCCTGTTACTATTAAACATTTTTCTACAAATACAGGTCAATAACTTGAAATCAACTTTTATCGAAACTAACCATTTGAAGGTATTTCCTCAATTAAATCTTGGCGATAAGCCGCTCACGCATGGCTTCGCAATCGCAATCAATTTCTTCATAGTTTTTTAATTTTTTAAGCTCAAGAAATTCCCTGTTATGGTATTTACCTGACAGGAAGATTTTTGCAGTTTATATGAGTAGTTTTTGACAAACTACTATAGTTGGCGATTATTTACAAGATGCTTTCGCGCTCAAGATTTTTAACTATTGTTTCTAGCTGTATCTTTCTAAGATGCTACGCCTTCTATCAATCTCAACTACAATCAAACATTCATCGTTTAACTATTTGCCGAATCCTCAAATACATATGCAATTAAACATTGATATATATGGCATTTGATGCACCTATACAAAATATACCAGATATTATAGTAAAAAGTACGACAATCTAAATCACAGCAAATATATTTTTATGAATAGTTAATGTATTAATTCTATATTTCATTATTTTTTATAATTTCAAGTAATTTTAAATACCAATTTCAAATTTTGCAGTTAGTATTAATACAAATACTATGATTTGATTTTTAAACATTAATCCCTAATCCAATAGAGTAAAGCCTCAACTGTACAAACTATATCGCCAGGCTGGTTACTTTACCCAAATAAAAAAATAGGAAACTTAAATTTATACCTTACTACCGGATTCCTAATAGATTTGTAAAAAAATCTCAGTACATTTTATGTTCCCTATACCCTATTCCCCGTTCCCTGACTCAATGAACAATTATGGCTTCGCCACGCTGCGCGAACATTAATCAAACTGGATTTATATAGAAAAATTTATTCTTCTACTTTTTTAGTGTTACCTGCTTTTACCCAAGCTTCTTTTCCGCTGCTTTCAATGCGAATTTTCTGCCAAGTTTTATCACTGCTTAACTCCAAAACTATAACTTTTGCATTAAAACCAATACCACCAAGACGTTCGCCACTAACCTTTGGTTCCGCTCTTAAAATTAAACCTTGAGGCCAAGTAACTCTCGCGGGATAAGCTCCTGGTGGTAGTGGTTTTTGTGATTCTTTCTCAGGTGATTTTGTCGCAATAGGTTTTGGTTTTGCAGTAGTTTTTTTCGGAGAATTAGCAGCAGTTGTTGCACCCGGTGTAGGAGTTTTCGCAGCTTGTGCTTTCACAGAGGCTTTATCGTTAGAAAAAATTGGTTTTGGAGGGTTCATAGAAGTTCGGTTCATGAAATAGATTGCAAGTGCAGCACTGCTACCTACCAAAATAGCCATCGCTAATAAAACACCAAGTATTAACTTTAGTATGTTAGACAACATGGTAACTACCTATATCCAAAAGTTCGGGATTAAAAGTTATGAGTGACAAATTATAACTCTTAAATATCAAATCCTCAATCATTATTGCATTTAAGATTGAGTATAGTTAGGTTAAGAAATACATTTGGTAATTAGAATTGGGCATGGGTATGGGAAAGTTAGGAGTTAGGAGTTATAAGTTATGAACCCTACAAGTTTCTACCCCATTTTCCCTATCTCTGTGTGCCATCTTTAGGCACACTGTCCTAAATTAGGATACAAAAAACCCGCTATAAAGCGGGAAAAATCTCATTTATATACTGTATACAAATATTACAATTTGTCTGTAGATATTACTCGTGCATTAAAACCGCGATCGCGCAAGAAAAATCGAGAATATTTTTGTGCGCCTTCGCGCTCTTTAAACTCTGCGGCTTGAACAAATTTACCTAGTTTTGTATTACGGATAAAGGCATCGGGTACGAAACGTCGTACTTCATCCAAGGTGTATATGCTAGTTACAGGTACAAGTACAACGTATCTTTGTTTGATTGGCTTTTCTATTGCTTTATCTAATGCTTTCCAGGTTTGCGAATTTACGATTCCGTAGGGGGGTAATTCATTATCACGTTGGAATTTTTTGACTGCTTCCCAAGTCGAGCTTCCAAAGTAACCTGTGTTATCGCTCTTGAAGTATTCTAGTTCCCGCAACATTTCTTGTAGTTTGGTGACGCATTCGCCTTTGTCACCTCGTTGAAGTACGGGTTTTTCGCATTTCGGCTTTTCAGGTTTAGGGAGCTTGTCAATATTTTGCCAAGTTTGTGGCCCTACAACGCCATCGGTAAACAGCCCTTTATCTCCCTGGAATCTTTTTACGGCTTTTACTGTCTTAGAATCAAAATTGCCGTCACGATTGGATGTGAAATAACCCCAATGCCACAATCTAGTTTGTAGGTATTTTACATAATTACCCTTGTCCCCAGATCGAAGAGTAGGACATTTGCCGTCAGCGCAAAAGCCGGGTTGAAATTTATCAGACTTTGGTTTTTTAATTGCTTTATCAATTGCTTGTTGAGTTTTTGGCCCTACAATTCCATCAGCAATTAAACCTTTATCTTTCTGGAATCGAATTACAGCATCTCTGGTAAGCGGACCAAAATAGTCATTTATTGTTCCTTTAAAGTAGGTTAACCGCTGCAAACGCTTTTTTAAAGATATAACTTCTGGATTTCTCGATCCTAAACGAAGAATGGAGTTATTACCGCCAATACCATTATTATTAGCTGTCTTTATGCTTTGTTTGAGTGCTGTTAAAGTTTTTGTACCGGCAATTCCATCAGCAATTAAACCTTTATCTTTCTGAAATCTAAGAACAGCATCTTGGGTAACGGGACCAAAATAACTTCCTGGATTACCAACAAAGTAATTCAACTGTTTTAAATCTTGCTGAAGTTTTTTAACAGCTTGATTGCGACTACCAAGTTGAAGCAAATCTGTTTGATTGCTTTGAGGGTTTGAACTGGAACATTTAGATTGAAGAGTTCTTTGTGTATTTCTGCCTACAATACCATCAGTTGTGAGTCCGTTATCTTTCTGAAACTTAGTTACAGAAATTTTAGTTTTTGAACCGTAATAACCACTGACTGAGGTATTAAAGTAACCTAGTTCCTTCAAACACTTTTGAATGGCTGTAACTGATGCACCTTTACTTCCGTATTTCTCTAATGCTAAAGCTTGTCCAATACTACTTAAAAAGAATAAAGTTAGCGCCACTGATAATAGACGCATAGCGGCATAAGTAGACAGCTTTTTCTTCTTAAGTCCGGCAAAAATATTGAAATCAAATTCAAAAGGAATGATCTCGGTACTTTCGGGTGCTTCATAGGCTGAAGCAGCGTGAATATAACCAATATTTTCCATGATTGAGTTGAGTTTTAAGGGTTGATTAGTTATTTACGAAGCAACGGACGAACAGCGTAGCGAGCGTTAAGTAATCATCCCTGATGTATTTATTTGTGAATCAAAATACTCTGTGATTGAGTATTTTTTTCATGCGATCGCGACTTCAGGAAGTAATCTATCAAAGTTCATTTTTAGGTGTGTCAAGGGTGCTCGTCAAAAAGACAAAATATAAATTAAATCAACTAATCCCAATTATTTTGAGGCACTCCGAGATGGAGCCTTAAATACAGGGGAAGGCGATTTGTATAGAGATGCCGGATACACCACAAGTTAACTTGTTTTAAAGCTTGCCTTTTAAGGAAATTGTCACCCTATAAATTAGTTAATACTTACGCAATAACCCATTTTCTAGCAATAAGATGCGTAAGTATTATTCACGGGAGTAATTACAACTAGCGATTTTAATTCCAACTCAATACTCCTCGGTTAAGGAATCACGGGCACCCTTCACATAAAGTTTTTAGATTCCCCAAACCTCCTTGAAAAAAGGGAGAATAAGTATCTTAACCGACAAGTATTGAATTCCCACTTACCACAAAAAAGCAGTCTAATAATAAAAAAACTCTGTAGTTATTACAAAATAATTTCCACTTCGTAAAGTATGAAATTTTACTAATATTATAACAATGACGATAAAACTATTTGTAATAATTATGACCTATTAGCAAATTTAATTCTAATGGCAAATAGAAAAAGCAAAGGTAGTAATTTTTCCTTTGCTTCCTTCACTTACTCTAGTTTTTCCTCTGCTATTTCAACTGTTGTTGAATCCTATCGTTCAAAGGATTATGCTTAGATGCAAGACGTGCTCTTCCTGAAGCTGCCCATTGACGTAGTTGCTCAATTTTTTCTTGGGCAGTTCGTGCTAAAGGTATGATTTGACTGGCAGCTTCTAAAATATCGTCTGTAATAAAATCGCGGTTTTGGCTAAAGCCGATGTGCATTGCTTCAATTAATGTTTGCTCGATTTCTGCACCGGAAAAATCGGGTGTTTCGTAGGCTAATCTTTCCATGTCGTAGTCTTTGATATTATGAGGACGCAATCGTGATAAATGCACGTTGAAAATGGCTTTTCTTTCTTCTTGGATAGGTAAACCGACGAAGAATATTTCATCAAATCTACCTTTACGCAACAATTCTGGCGGTAATTCTTGAATATCATTGGCGGTGGCGACTACAAATACAGGTGAGGTTTTTTCTGCCATCCAGGTAATAAATGTACCAAATACTCGGCTGGTAGTTCCCCCGTCGCCTTTGCTACCAAGTCCAGAAAATGCTTTGTCTATCTCATCTATCCACAAAATACAAGGTGCGAGAGCTTCGGATACTTGTATCATTTGGCGAGTACGCGATTCCGACTCACCTACCAAACCGCCAAATAATCTTCCCACATCTAAACGCAGTAAAGGTAAATGCCAGTTATGAGCGATCGCTTTTGCGGTTAATGATTTACCAGTTCCCTGAATTCCCACCAACAGTAAACCGCGAGGATGAGGTAAACCATATTGTCGGGCTTTGTCACTGAAGCCACCACCCCGACGTAATAACCAATCTTTGAGGTTATCTAATCCGCCGATATCGGAAATTTGTTCTGTAGCGGGGATAAAATCGAGAATTTGGGTTTGACGTATAGTTTGGCGTTTTTCTTGCAAAACTAATTCCACATCTTCCGACTCTAATTCACCTTTTTGGGCGATCGCTCTTGACAAAACGCGGCGAATGCGTTCCATACTCAAACCTTGAGCGGCACGAACTAATTCATTTAAAACTTGATTTGGGAGAGAATTATTAGTCGCGGCTAAGAGTTTTTCGATTTCGGTTTGAATTTCTGTAGCGCTAGGTAAAGCGAATTCAACAACTGTCAAGACTTCTGTTAAATCGTCGGGAATAGCGATGCGCGGTGAAAGAATGACAATATTTTTTGGTTGTGATTTTAATAAACGCGCTATATTGCGGAGTTTGCGAGAAATCGCCACATCATCTAAAAATCGATGAAAATCTCGGAGAATCAACACGGCTGGTGCTGGTGGATGTAACTTTTCCACGAATTCCAAAGCTTGTAGTGGGTTGCGTTTTCCGAAACCCGCATCATTAGGATTACCTTGATAACCGTCTACAAAATCCCAAATGTAGACTTGACGATTACCAAGTTTTGTAGATTCAGAGCGAATTGCGGCTTCTAAACGCTCTTCTTCCTGGGTGGCAATGTAAATCAATGAGTAGCGAGCGCGTAGTAATAGTTTAAACTCTTCGCCAAATGTCATAGTTGTTTTTTAGTAGTTTATTTTATTGTTCCGGTTTTTATTGTTTTTGGTAAGTGAGAATTATTAACCGCTGAGTCGCTGAGGGCGCTGAGGAAGAGTTTAAAAAGGTTTTGAGGTTGGGAGAGAGGTTTTATTGAACAGGTTATTTGTTTCTTTTTGCAAAACCCGCAATTTTTCAACCGATAACCCAGTTACTCTCGATATATCTTCTAAAACCATACCAGTGTTAATTAGATTGATAGCGATTTGTTGTAAAGCTTCGACTTTACCTTTTTCTATTCCTTCTTTCAAGATTTCCTGATAAATGGGTGATTCGCGCATAAAATCTGTCCTCAAAACTAAGTTATTTAAAATCGCCGTGGATGCGGCGATTTTAATTTGAATCCGGGTTTCTATATTCTCATTTGTTAACTCTTACTGCTGGCTTTGTTCCCTTTGCAAAACCCGCAACTGTTCCACCGATAACTCAGTTACTCTCGATATATCTTCTAAAGCCATGCCAGTGCTAAGTAGATTGATAGCGACTTGTTGTAAAGTTTCGGCTTTACCTTCGGCTCTACCTTCGGCTTTGCCTTTTTCTTCTCCTTCTTGCAAGATTTCTTGATAAATAGGTGATTCGCGCATAATATCTGACCTCAAAATTCTTCTTATTAAGTCTTTATTCAATACTAAACCAGCCAAAATTGCAGTGGATGCAGCAACGTTACTTTGAGTGCGGTTGTCTGGAATATCGTTTATTTCTCTGGCAACTTGGTTTAATACGTTTTCAGGATTCGGGGTATTGCTCAATACGGCAAATGGTAGTAACCCAGGGTTTTCTAGAAAAACTTCGGGAGGTTGTTCCCACAGTCGAATGATTTCAAATTCATGACGGGTACGAGTTAAGGAAAATGTGTTTTGATAAACCAATTCTGAATTTGTCCGATTAAGGTAAATCACAACTTGATGCATTTCCTTATCAGGAAAGCGGCGATAACCCCGGATACGGTAATCTATCGTTCGGAAGGGAATTTCTTTATCTGGTTGAGTTTGGAACTCTATATGCAAGATTTTCTCATCTGATTGAAGCAAAATTAAGGCATCTGCACGAATCGGTTCGAGTGAAAGTTCTTTTGGACTAAGTTCGGTTAAGTTGATGGGTTCTCCCAACAGCCAATTAGCAAAGTCCCTTGAGAAGTTTTCAGCTAAAAATTTACAGATATTGTCAAACATTCCCAGATTTTACCAAGCAAGGTTGACTTATTTATTTAAGCAATTTCAAGTAAAATAGCTAAGAATTGTTTTTATTTAAACCTAGATTAATTAGTAGCTGTAAACACTTATTTAAGAATTAATAACAAATTTATACTGCTGAAATTTAGATATTAATTCATCTATATACAAAATAGGCAATTTATATTGCGTTCCTATGTTACATACCTATATAAGTTATTTTTACTAAGTATTTCGGCAGTCACTCGTTTTAATAAAGTGACTTAGACAACCCTTATTTATTACTTGTCAAAGTAATTTACTACTAAGCGCGAAAATGTAGCTTTTTTACTAGAAAATACTATAAATAACAGAATAAAATAATACATCTACGCATGAGGTAGGTTAGCGCTAATGTACCCAACCCCAAAACAACAAGCAGCTGACGAAACTACTCCACCCGATAAGCTTAGGGTTCTTGCTTATGAAAGTATAGAACTGGGAAGGTTGGTGGCAGCAAATCCCGGTGCAGAGCCGGAATTATTGCGGGAGTTGGCATCGAGTGAAGATAAGGCTACCCGCGAAGCTGTAACGACAAATCCCAATACGCCGACTGATGTGCTGCTAAAATTGGCGGGGGATTTTCCGCAATCATTTTTTTCAAATCCAGTATTATCTCTATTAATGCTGGAAAATCCGAATTTAGCAACAGACATATCGTATTGGTCTTTGTTAAAGCTGTTAAAACAAGATGATGCGCCAGAGTGGTTTTTGGCTTGTGCAGCAATGCATTCCAATTCTCTGGTATTGGAAGCTGTAGCCAAACACAAACAAGTTTCGGAACGGGTTTTAGAACAGTTAGCAATTAAGAGTAGGTACGATCCAGAATTGGGTTTATGTATTGCACAACGCAAAGATGTATCCCAAAGGGTTTTAGAGAAGTTAGCGGAACATGGTGCGGGTTCAGTTCGCTTGCATCTGGCTACATGGCCGAAAATTCCTGTTAGGGTTTTGGAAATTTTAGTCGAAAATCCAGAACCAAATTTTAATTTAAGGGTGGCTATTGAAACAAGTATCGCTAAAAACCCCAATACGCCGCTAAATGTTCTTGAAACATTGATTAAGGTTCCTTATACCAAAGTCAAAAATGCGATCGCCAAACGTTCTGACTTACCCAAGCATCTGATAATCGAATTGGCGAAAGATTATCGGGTGCATACGATGAATTTTCTCCCTGAAAATCCCCATATCCCTAGTAGTTGGTTAGAGGAAATGGCTTCTCATCCTATTGAACGGGTGCGTCAAATGGTAGCAAGACATCCCAACACACCAGCATATTTACTAGTAGAAGGAGCAAAAGATTTAGAACTGCGTCAGTTTGTTGCTGAAAACCCCAGTACACCTCCAGAAGTTCTCGAAGAATTAGCAATGGATAGCCGGGGAGATATACAGGCTGCTGTCGCTAGGAATCCCAATACTCCAGGTTACGTATTGGAAATATTGGGTAGTACGCCCTTTCATGACTTGTTGTTAGCACGTCATCCTAATACTCCAGATTCTACCCTACAAAGAGTACTCTGGCGTTTGGCATTAGACGAACGTTTATCTGTTCGCAAATATGTAGCTCAGCACAGCTTTACACCAGTGTCAATTTTGACACAGTGGGCAAATAATTCACCGGAGCTTCGTCCATGGATTGCCTTAAATACTCGCACTCCGTCGCGTATCTTAGAGCAACTTGCCAAGGATACATCGAAAGATGTGCGTTATGGTGTGGCAAAAAATATTAATACTCCTCCCCAAGTTTTGGAAAAACTGGCTGAAGATTGGCGATTGGAAGTGCGTCAGGCTGTAGCTAGCAATCCTAAAACACCTGGAGATGTTCTGGAGATATTA
The DNA here is from genome assembly GCA_039200565.1 of Cyanobacteria bacterium P01_D01_bin.50. Classification (GTDB taxonomy): domain Bacteria; phylum Cyanobacteriota; class Cyanobacteriia; order Cyanobacteriales; family Nostocaceae; genus Rivularia. The sequence goes on from JBCCSG010000001.1 coordinate 51,369, forward strand.
ATTAAGGATTGGCACTTGCGTTCATTTATTGCTCAAAACCCTAACACTCCAGCAACGGCATTAGAGCATCTCACGCAATTTTTCCGATATGACTGGTATATAGTACAGCATCCAAACACGCCACCTCAACTACGGCAGAAGTTATTAGAAGAATTTTCTACCAGCGTTGTCGAAACAGAAAGATTATTTGTAGCAAGACATGCAGAAACACCTATAGAGATTTTAGAACACCTAACCGAGGATGAAGACCCAGTTGTTTCTAAAGCCGCAAAACGTTCGTTGAGGAAACGCCAGGAAAGTTGATCAGGAAATGGGGAGATAGGGAGAAAAATAATTCCTTACTCCTAACTCCTAACTCCGCGAGCACCTAACTACTAACCACTAACCACTATCCAAAATCCTATGACTCCTAGCGAACTTAAAGTATTTTTAGACCAGCTTATCCGTAATAATATTCAAATCAGTACCATGATTTGGGGACCTCCCGGTATTGGTAAATCTAGTATTGTTGGTCAGTTAGCACGAGAAAGTGACATTCAATTCGTAGATGTAAGACTGTCTCAATTAGCACCTACTGATTTGCGGGGTTTGCCGGTTGCTGAAGGTGGTATTTCTAAGTGGTTTCCACCGGAATTTCTGCCACGTAAGGGTAAAGGTATATTATTCCTTGATGAGTTAAATATGGCTCCTCCAGCAATGCAGGGAGTGGCACAACAGTTGATTTTAGACCGCTGCGTAGGCTCCTACGAAGTACCAGATGGTTGGTTTGTATGGGCAGCAGGAAACCGTAAAGAAGATCGTGCAGCTGTATTTGATATGCCTTCGCCTTTGGCAAATAGATTTTTGCATCTAGAAGTACAACCAGATTTTGAAAGCTTCAAATCTTATGCTTTAGAAAAAGGCGTACACGAGCAGATAATTGCTTTTCTTTCTTTCCGCACCACTTTATTACATAAAATAGATTCCCAACAACCAGCTTGGCCCTCTCCTCGTTCTTGGGTTATGGCAAGTGCTTTACATTGTGCCGGATTAGCCATTAATCCAGCAGTAGGTACGGCTGCCGCCACTGAGTTTTGTTCATACATTGCAATGTACGAAAATATACCCAATCTAATCGCCATTTTGGAAGGAAAAGGGGAAACTATCCACTTTCCTAAAGAACCCAGCGTTAGATACGCAACAGTAATTGGGTTAACTGTACGTGCAGATAATGCCAATCAAGCGCTACATGCCTTCAACTGGTTAAATCGAGTTGCAACAACTGAATGGGTAAGACTTTTCGCTGTAGATTTATCGCGAGTTATGGAAAGTAAAGGTAAGCGAGGAGTTTTAGCTAATTTATTGAGTAAAGAACCAGAATTCAAGAAATTATTGCAAGATTATCTAGAATCACAGAAGCCCTAAGTTGATAGTTGTTAGTTGTTAGTTGTTAGTTGATGGTTGATAGTTGTTAGTTGATAGTTACTTTTTATTTGGAAGTTCATATTGTTTTCTAACTACTAACCACCAACTCCTAACTCCTAACTCCTAACTCCTAACTCCTAACTCCTAACTCCTAACTCCTAACCACCAACTCCTAACTCCTAACTCCTAACTCCTAACTCCTAACTCCTAACTCCTAACTCCTAACCACTAATTATTTTAAAATGACTGAAGATATACAAAAAAGTATCAGTTCCTCTTTGTTACGTCTGCAAACGAAATCGCCATTTTTCGCAACGCTGGCAATGTTTGCTCGTTTTGTTCCTACGGAGAAATTACCAACTGCTGCTACTGATGGTAAAGATATTTTCTATAATGTAGAGTTTTTATTATCTTTAACTCCAAAGCAACTTGATGGTGTGTTATTACACGAAGTTTTACATGCAGCGCTGCTTCACGTGCCGCGTCGGGGTGTAAGGGATGCTCAGTTGTGGAATATTGCGGCTGATATCGTTATCAACGGTATGATTGCGACTCATGGCTTTGAGTTACCAGAGGGAACTTTAAGAGAAGTTAATTTAGAGCATTTAAGTGTTGAGGAAGTTTATGAAATCCTACTTCAAGATGCCGATAATGCACCGCAATTAACTAATCCCGATTTACTCGATAATCCACCCGAAGATGCTGGTGGCGAGCAACAAAAAGGTAATAAGGGAGAGACTCAGGAAGGGGAACAAAAGGAAGGAAAAGGAGAAAGTTCGCCGGCTTCCCAAGGTGGTGATAGCATGTCTCAAGCCAAAAAAGCTGCAATGGAAGCGCATTGGCGAAATGCGATGCAACAAGCTGCAACTGTGGCTCGTACGGCAAATAAAGGGAATCTTGGGGGAGGTATTGAACGAGAGTTGGAAAATTTAAATTCCGCTCAAATTGATTGGCGCTCTTATTTATGGCGATATTTAGTACAAACCCCTACTGACTTTTCCGGATTCGATCGCCGTTTTATTGGCCGCAGGCTATATCTGGAAAGCTTACAAGGAGAATCGATTCGGGTTTATTTAGCTTTGGATACCAGTGGCTCGATTGATACAAAATTATTGGGTTTATTTTTCTCGGAAGTGCAGGGAATTTTAAGTTCTTACCCCCACATCAAATGCGAGTTTTATTACGTTGATGCCGAAGTTTATGGCCCCTATGAAATCAAGGCCGATTCTATGCCACCAAAGCCCCAAGGTGGTGGCGGTACTTCTTTTGTTCCTTTCTTTGATAAGGTTGCTCAAAGATGGGATGGACAAACTCAGGGAGTATGTGTTTATTTAACAGATGGCTATGGTACTTTCCCTGATACAACACCGGAATTACCTGTGTTGTGGGTAGTTACTCCCGGTGGTTTGTCATTAGAAGAGTTTCCTTTTGGGGAAGCTGTACGATTGTTATCCGTTTAAATAAATATTGTTCCATAAACCACTAGGGTGTTTTTTCAAATCCGCCGTCACCCTATAAGGGTGCGGCTATAGGTACAAAGTCTGCTGTAGCAGCAGACTATGAAAAACTTGAGTTTTTTAGCCCTTTAAGGGCTTTGTAATTGTAGCTCCAGGCTTTAGCCTGAGAGCGGTTGGGGTATGAAAACACGCCCTAATGTCCCAGAGGTGACATATCACGTCTGCGACAATGTATTTTGGTTGTTTGATGAATCATTTCAAAAAATACAAATATATCTTGTAACCCTACTCAAGGGGGAATATTTACAAATTTTGGGCGATTAACTCTCCAAGTAAACCACTAAAAACCATCTTTAAATTTAGAGTATAATCAATATGTCTAAATGTCTCTTCTAAGGGAAGTAAAGTCCTTTTCCATCCCAAACCATCAGTAACCCAAATAAATTTATGTCCTTGTATGGATATAAAATCAAATAAATTTTTATACTCTCCTGCGGTTGCATTTAATTTAGAACCACCCCCACCATAAAAATTAGATTTAATTAAATAGAGATGATTGTGATTTTTCACCGCAAAATCAAAACGCCGACTCGATTTATCTACTTCAACATCTATATTCCATTGCTTTTTTATTTTGTCAGATGTCGCTTGTAAAATAAATAAAAAATTATTTTCCTGACAGATTGTAGTAATTAAACTTTCTAAGATCGTTTCCATGGTGTTTCCACCACGATTTTTTCTACCGTTTGTATCTAAACCGACTTCGATTCCTAATACATAATCTGGAATACTTTTGAGGGTTTTATTTCTAAATAATTCTAATACACCTGTATTTCTAGTGAATTCGACAATATTATCAATATCTTGATTCGACAAAGTTTTTTTGTTATTAAAATTAAATGATTTATAGCTAAAATTATTATTCCTGTAATCTGTTAATATCTCAAAGTTAGAAGTACGGCAAGCAATTAAAATAGGTATAACATGAATCATTTGAGGACTTTGTTTTAATAAAATACGAAATTCATTTTCTATATCTTCTTTGCCAATTAAGTAATTTAATGTATTTAAATGAATTTCTATGGCTCTAAATTTTTCTAGTACTTTTTGCCAATTAACAAAATAATCCCATCCTGTTATTGAATCTGTTAACGTATTTTGAAAATACTGAAACACTTCTGATTCATCAGAACAGTTTAAATACTTTTTAAATAAAAAATTAAATTTCATAGTTCATAATTAATAATTCATTAATAGGGCTGCGCTTTGAAGATTTACTATTTATAAAGCGGGAAGCTTTTACTCTCTCTATACGATAATCGGAATAAACCCTGTCAAAAAAATCATCTTCAGGATTATGATTTTTTGGATCGGAATTACTTAAAAGAAGTAAAGCACCTTTTTGATCTAGTTTTTTATAGTATTTATATAATCTTATTTGTTCTGAATCTCCAAATATTTGATGGGAATAAGAAGTAAAATTAGATGTATTACTAATAGGTCTATAAGGTGGATCGAAATATACAAAAGTATCGCTATCGATAAATTCTTCGTATTGACTAAAATCTGCTTTCACAATTTTTGTTTTTTGCAAAATTTTCGCCACCGCTTTTAAATTTTCTGGATGACATAAAGATGGTTTTTTATATTTACCGATAGGAACATTAAAATCTCCCTTAGAATTTACTCGAAATAATCCATTAAAACAAGTTTTATTTAAGAAGATAATTCGTGCAGTTCTCTCGATCCACTCTCCATTATAATTTAGTAAATTTATTTTGTCTCTTCTATAGTTAAATTTTTCTCTCTCTTGATAAAAATATCTAGATCTTTGATTTTCATTTAACGATAAATATTTATTTTCAATATCCAATAATTTTTCAATTAATTCATCTACATTTCGCTGAATAGTTTTATATGCTAATATCAAATCAGCATTAATATCTGATATCAATAATTCTTTGACTTGGTAATTGTGTGCCAACCAAAAAAATAATGCACCACCACCCATAAAAGGTTCTACATATTTTGTTATTGAACCATTATTCAATTCTTTCGGTAAAAATTGACTTATTTGTTTGATTAACTGAGTTTTACCGCCAGCCCATTTCAAAAAAGGCTTTGGCGCTACTGAATAATCAAACACATTTGAAACAGTCGAAACCATTAATTACACCTGTACAAACACTATAAATTTACCGAAAAAGAATTCAGTCCGATTGAGCCAGAATTCAGTTGGGAATTGCGGTGCAACTGGCGGATGAATCGTGGTTTTAAGCAGAACGTTTTAATCGTGGAGACAAAGAAAATTTTCCTTGGAAGGAAACCCCTCACTTCAGATATGGGGTATTCTGACTGCTCGATTCTGATTTCTGAATCCTTCTCATTGTGGTTCATCAGTACCATACTGTTATTTAAAATCACGGGTACCCAATATAATTTTTTTTAGGAGAAAAGAATTATATTGGGAGCCCTTCACAGGAATTTAATTTGCTTTTTTAAGAAAAGTTCAAGTTTTTGAAGCGCTACCAATTATATACCCAAGTTAAAAATTTTTGATTAACTTTTGTAACTAACTTTCTCAAGGCTTCGCGCATAGCGAAGGCTTATCGCGGACAAATAATCAGTAATCTTACATAAGAGATTGAAAGGTTTATTATAGTACAAACAAATTGACTATCTAGGTGCAATCAAGATGGCTTATACTGCTTATGTTTCCACAAAAAATGCTAATTCTCTTACAGTTCGTAATGCGCCATTAGGAGATAAAGTAGATTCCCTGAGTAATGGTAGTGAAGTGATAGTGCGAGGAGAATCTGTTCCTAAAGGAAATTGGAATTGGGTAGAAATTGGTGACAACCGTTGGGTAGCGTTGGAGTATTTGACAACGATTAGAAATACAAAGGTAGTAGCTACTCGCTCAAAAGAAACGATTGGTGGCGGTTTGAGAGTATATAAAACTCGATTAATTGATAGCAGGGGTAATGTTGTAAATAGGGTAAGGCTTATTTCCGGTAGAGTCAACAAACAAACTCCTTCTGATAAACCTGATTCTCAAACTCCTCCACCCTTTGGAATTTACACTTTTGATACACCTGGATGGGTATATGAAGGTGAAGATTTGAAAGCAGAATTTGGGGGAGTTTGGTCGCCGATTACACCTAGTTTCAGTACAAATCGTTCGGAAATAGGGGTTCATTACGATCCATCAACCTTTAAGAGAAATCATAATGTTGGCACCTCAGGTTGTTTTGCAACGCCTACCGCGAATGAAAGAGATACTATGACAAAGTTTATTCGCACCCACAAACCAAAGCACTTTATTTTTTATGAAGGATAAAGATTAATCCTGGCTTCATGTTATCGAATTAAGTGAGAGGGGGGAGAGGGGGGAGAGGGGGAAGAGGGGGAAGAAATTATAGCTCATCGATTAGGCTCAAAGGAATAATATTGCGATATCGCTTTTCCCATGGGTGCCTGTGAGCGGCTTATTGCAATCCGATATGAGTTATGAGAATTTGAATTCTTTCAAAACCTGGTTTTTTGAAAAACTGAGTTTCTTAATAATTGCGAATAATTTGTCAGATGAGTATCTTTGCTAGTAGCGTACCTGCGTCAACGATGTCGCATTTATAACGAGAATAAAAAGTTATTTTCTCTCTTTTTTTCCCCATAACTTGATAATTTCGGTTTGCGGAGTACTAGTCTAATTATATTTTTAACATTAATTTATCAGTTTAGTTGGTATCGCTACTGAAAGCGAACCGAATAAAAGAGAGAATTTATATAATTCGATATAATTATGGATTGGTCATTTGTCATTTAGATAACTTTCAATCGGTAGTAACTGATGATTTATTTTGCAATATTGACGGGCACCTATAGGAATTTTTTTAGAAGCAAAAAATTTCTATGGGAACCCTTGACTCTTGACTAATGACATAAAAATACGAAACAAATATGTAACATATAAGTTCAAAAGAAACTACCATTACTTTTGTATAATTTACTCATTATTCGCTATGGCTAATCGTTCCCATTTCCGGAATTTATCAAAACTTCGGCAAGAAGCAGCGAGCGAGAAAACTTCGCCACAGCGCTTAGAAGAGTTAGCTAAAATTAATATCGAATTAGCGAGAATTGTAGCAAGCAATGCGAATGCTGCTCCCGATTTGTTGCAGGATTTTGGTAGCAACCCAGATAATATTATCCGGAAAAATGTTGCTGCTAATCCTAACACGCCAACAGAGATGTTGTGGAAATTGGGAGCGGAATTCCCTCAAATGCTCTTAGAAAATCCGGTGTTTTCTTTATTGTTGTTGGAAAATCCCAATTTCGTGACGGATATTCCATTGATTACTTTGCAAGCTTTGCTAAAGTTAGACGAGGTATCACCAGAGTTTCTGGAATTGGCAACGAGTCATGATGATGTGGAAGTGTTGCTAACCATCGCCATGAATCCTAAAACACCAAAAACAGCTTTGCAAAGATTAGCTCAGGTACAAAATATAGAAGTTGCTGCTTCAGCACGCGAACATATTTCCTTAGCTGGAGAAATGCAGCGGGGATGGGATGAAGCCGCGATGCTGGCAATGCAGACTACTAATTTACCACGCGATCGAGAATCGGAAATTTACCTATGGGCAATTGGTGCTATACCGGAATATCTGTTAAAGATGTTGGATGCTGAGGTACGCTTGCATATTGCTGAAAGTTTAAATACTTCCGAGCAGGTTTTGGCAATATTGGCGACGGATAGTTACAGTAAAGTGCGTGCAACAGTTGCTCAAAATCCTCGTACTCCCATTAATATTGTGGAACAATTAATGGGAGATATTAGCGATATAGTAAGAGAAGCAGTTGCTTATCATCCTCTTACACCCCTAAATTTACACCAACAGTTTCAACTGCAATTGGAAGCAATAGAAAATCCGGTAACTTCTGAAGATATCCTCAGACAACTTTCTACCAGTCAATGGATGCGGATTCGTTTGGGTGTTGCAGCTCACTCTAACACTCCTACAGATGTATTATTGCAATTAGCAAGCAGTGATGAAGATGTAATGGTACGCAAAGCTGTAGCGCTTAACCTTAATTCTCCCGTAGAAGCCTTAGAAAAACTGGCAAAGGATAATGATGCTTGGATAGTTAAGATTGTCACAACTCATCCCAATAATCCAGCACATATTGCTCCCAATCTGCAAAAAAATACAATACACGACTATATAAATACAGCTCGCGCTCAAGGCATACCAATTATGCCAGTATACGCCGTTTACGATCCTAACTTGTTAACGGCCATGGCAGAGAGTAGCAACTATGATACTCGTCAAAGAGTTGCGCGACACCCCAATACTCCCATTCATATTTTAGAAAAACTTGCCGATAAAGAAGATAATTCTATTCTAGAAACCGCACTTACCAACCTTTCTCACAATTCCAAAACCCCCCAGAGTACTTTGCAATGTTTAGCGCAAACTTCCGACTTTAAAATTTGCACTGCTGTAGCGCGCCATCGCAACACCGATACCATGACGCTTGCACAATTAGGAAAACATCATCGTTGGGAAGTGCGCACCATAGTAGCGAAAAATCTTCAAACTCCCCTAAAAACCCTCGTACAACTGATTCAAGATAAACATAGAACAGTTCGAGAAGCAGCGATAAACCATCCTTACGCTCCTGCAAGCATTTTAGAACAACTTGAAGTTGTTAGAAACCCCAACACATCTGACGACATCCTCAATACCCTTTCTCATAGCAAACAGGTAATCATTCGTCAGGGGGTTGCACGCCATCCCAATGCTGACAAAAATCTGCTCAAGCAACTAGCAGAAGATAACATTAGTATGGTGCGTCTGGGTGTAGCTGAAAATCCCCATACCCCTAGTAGTTTGTTGGAATTATTAGCAGTAGACAAAGATAATGCAGTTGTTGTTGCCGTAGCAACTCATGCCAATACATCTTTAAATATTCTCGAACAACTAAGCATTTTAGGAAAGCCAGATAATCAAATTAAGCAAACAGCAATTAAAACTTTACTCAACCGCTTTCCAGATAGAATCAGCAAAATTTTAGCCGCGTGCATTACCTCGAATACTCCAACATTCACCCGCTTACTCGTTTTATTACATCCTTCCACACCAAAGGAAATTTTAGCAGAAAATATTCATTCTCCCTCCTGGTTAGAAAGATATGCGATCGCAAAAAATCCCAACACTCCTTCTGAGATTCGTGCAGCTTTAACTCGTGATGGTAATCGAATTGTGCGTGCTGCCGCTTTGTAGAAAGAGGAGATGGGGAGATAGGGAGATGGGGAGATGGGGGGATGGGGAGATGGGGAGATGGGGAGATGGGGAGATGGGGAGATGGGGAGATGGGGAGATGGGGAGATGGGGAGAGGGGGAGATGGGGAGAAAAATTCCTCACTACTCACTACTCACTACTCACTACTCACTACTCACTCCTAACTCCTAACTCCTAACTCCTAACTCCTAACTACTAACTCCTAACTCCTAACTCCTAACTCCTAACTCCTAACTCCTAACTCCTAACTCCTAACTTTTTCAATCCAAAATCCAAAATCCAAAATCTAAAATTTAAATATCCAACCCCATCACTGTTAACTGCGGTGGGTATTCTACGGTAAACTGATAATAAATATCTTGTTTCTGTTGTGGCGCAAGAATTAAATCCCATTGCAATGTTCCCATTTCACCAGCTTGAATTTGGGGATTTGTACGATTTAGACGTACTTTTATTTGTTCGTTGCGACTTACTGGTAGTTGTTCGATAAGTTCTAAATTCGCTACTGTATCGAGTAAATTAGTAATTTGCAATCGATATGCATAAGTTATTTTACGACTATTACCAATAAACTTTTTATCGACTTCACGCTCGACTAAATCCCGTTCAATTTTCAAACCTTCATCAATACCCAAGTTTAATTTAAATTCTTCACCCGGTACCGTATTTTCTAAATCAGAATTTCCCACAAAAATATTATCGCGGAAAATGTTGGCTTTACCCGGTAATAAAGTCACACCGTCAGAATTATTTTTCACCTTGGCTTGTAAATAAGTAAAGCTTACCAAACGCGGCATTACTATATAGCTCAAGTGACAAGGATAATCATCTTGAAAAATTGTAGTTTTGTGAGGTGCGCCATCGCTAGGGATATTTCCACCACCATCTAAATTAAAGGTAACTACGTTTCCTTTTCGGAATACTTCTGCTGTAATTATATCTGCTGGAATAGTCTCATCTTCTAACTCTTCGATTTCCGAGGAATAATCAGATGCTTCAAAATCCAAGCTGCGAGATTGTGTAGCCATTGGCTGTGTTGCCAACTTTAATCCTCTTCTAGGAACAATTGGCGGTTGTAAAATATCGATATACCAAGGTTGTGGCTTCGGTGGTAAAGTACCGTTTCCCGGTTTGGCTGTAGAAAGTGTTAAATTTACATTTGTCCAATCTTCGCCGGTATTTTGAATGATTTGCGCCAAGTATCCCAAATTAACGCTTTTACTTTTGCTATCAACTCGAATATCGTAAAGCGGTTTCCAACTGGCGCTATTGACTGCATAAGAGACTTCTAACTCAAATTCCCCTACATCTGTGGCTTCAATTCCCACCGTTAAATTAAAACTAACACTGGGCTGGGTTGACTGAGTTTCTGTTAATGAAGCATACAGTACCTCCAACTGCTTTTCTAATTCCTGCTGTTGATTTTTATAATCTTCCGTGGCGATCGCATATTCTGTATACTGACTGCCAAGGAAGTTGAGTAAATCCAAAGTTTCGCTGAGGCTAATACTTTTACGCGCTAAACTAATGGAAAATTGATCCTCAGTCTTCTCCCGCAAACCTTCGATAAACCGCGACTGTAACGCCAAAGCATCCATTTGAGCTTGAAACTGCCGCTTCTGTGCTTCGAGTTGCTTGATTTGTTGATTTAATTGCGAGACTCGCGCCACTACCGAATCGGTGGTGTAAACGCGCTCCACATTCACACCCAACAAACGCACCGCCACATTACCTTTACCACTAACCCGCACTGACTCTGTTTCCAAAGTTACTGGCAGTTGGGAGACTATCAACTCCCGCTCGTTTCCGTTTAACTCCACTACACCACGGCGCGTCACTAAGGCTTGATTAGTGTAAACTGCAACTGCAATAATATCTGTTTCTACGACTTTACGCGGAGATGGTATTTCCTGGTTAACCACTGCCAGCTTTTCCTTAATTGCAAAGGGTTATGCAGGTTAATTGTTAATGGATAAAAGCGCGATCGTCAAGGGTTCCCATAAGAATTTTTTTAGAAGAAAAAAATTCTTATGGGTTCCCGTCAATATTATTTGTAAATCGTAATCTGTAATTGGCGATATCAAGGAGGCAAAAAGCGCTGTAGATGAACTTCGGGCTTTATTGCCCTTACACAAGAGAAATTAGAGGACATTTATGTTGTTTACTAACGATGATTTTGCTGATTCAAATGCTCTAGCTGGGGTAATTGTTCAGACAACAGGTTCTAATGTTGGTTTTACAAGAGAACCAGAAGAGGAGGCAATAGAAAATTCAGCGTTTATATCAATCGAAAATTCAGCTTGGTGGAATTGGACAGCACCATTTACAGGTAATGTCACCATTGACACTAACGGGAGTAATTTTGACACCCAATTATTTGTACTTACCGGTAGTGCTATAGATGCCTTAAATTTAGTCGCAGAGAATGATGATGGGTTCGGTTTTTTTGGTCCAAGTTTGGTCAATTTTGATGTCCAAGCAGGAACTACCTATCAAGATGTGTTTGTCCTCAGTTTGGGTGAAGGTGTAGACATTATCGAGGATTATGTTGATGGAAAAGATTCTTTGTCCTTGTCAAATGGTAGCTTGAGCTTTAGTGACCTCACAATTACTGATAGTGCTGCTAGAGCAATTATCCGCGTAGCAGGTAATGGTAGATTAGCAATCCTCGAAGGTGTGGATTCTAGCGTTATTGATGCTAGCGATTTTACTACTATTTAGTTCTAAGTTTCTGGATTCGGCTTAGATTCAGCCCATTCTAGATTAGGAATGGCCGCAACTGGCACATTTTTTTGTAGGGTGCTTGTACACTGACTAATTTTTAACGTAATAATAAGGCAATCAGGGTACGGCACCATCCGAGTCTTGTGACAATCGCGTAAGTTCTGTAGATAAAAATAATGGGAGCATCTCGCTCCCTACTATTTGTTCTAAATATAGCCATTTTCAGTTGAGCGTCCAATACACCAGGGAACCTCACCCCGCTCTCCGAGCACCCCTCTCCCTATCTCCCCCTCTCCCTATCTCCCCATCTCCCTATCTCCCCATCTCCCCATCTCCCTATCTCCCCATCTCCCCCTCTTTCCCCCACCCAGCAATTTTGGTTCACTAAACTAATATTCTTTAGGCCGGCCAGAAATTTTAATCCCCTCTCGGCTAAAAGCATCCTTGAGCATCTTACGGAGAATACGCTCAATCTGGAGGTTTTTTCCTGGCTTGACTTTTGTTCTGGTCCCCAACAATAGATAATATTCTCCAAATTCCTCAATACCATCCACCAAAGTAGGTTCGAGTACCTGGGGGTAATCTGCCTTTAACTCATGCCCTATTAATTCAACAATCCTGTATACCTGGTCCAATTCAACCTCATAATCTAACCGCACTTCCACCATCGCATAAATATAATTTTTAGAATAGTTGACAATTGAACCCATATCCCCATTTCTAATAATCTGTAGTTGCCCGTTGGGATGTCGCAGACGGGTAGTTCTGAGTTCAATTGATTCGACAAAACCCTCAACCTCTCTCTCTTCCACATTTCCCGCTGAAACATAGTCCCCCACCAAATAATAATTTTCAAAAAGAATAAAAAAACCACTTACTATATCATTGACTAGGTTTTGCGCTCCTAAACTAAGAGCCAGTCCGAAAATACCAGCAGTAGCTAAAATGGGGGTAGAATTGATGCCGATAGTTTCGAGAATAAAGATACCACCAGTAAAGTAGATCATATATTTAGAGAAACTTTGTAATAGAGGAATAGTGGTTCGCCTCCTCTGCATCTCCAATTCAGTTATTTTCTGATTCTTGAGCAACAACTCCTCAATTACTAAGTCAACTAACTCAACCAAAACATGGCTGATAAAAGCAATGGCGATTAGCTGGATTATTCGTGGCCCCCAAGATGCTAAATCAGCGATTAAATCAATCTGTTCAACAATTAACGTCGCCATAAAAGTATAAATCCCAGCTTTTACACAATGCTTGAGGAAGGGAACAACATTTCTGAGGCGATCGTAGAAGCGGAGCAAATTATCAGGGCTGGAGTATTTGAGGCTTAAAATATCTAGACTGTCAATAATCACAGCCTGTATTTTCAAAATTAGAAACCCAACAGCAACAATTAGATAAATATTTACTAGTATAGAAACATACCTAGTAACTGTTTCTGGTACTTGGAAAAGCTGGGTACACCATATTAAAGTAAACAGCCAGATACCAGTGGTAACAATTCTGTTAAGAGAAGTGAAGAAAGCTTCAATGCTTTCATCGTCAGCAGTGCTACGTTCCCAGTTCTTGGCACGAATACAAGTTATGATAAGTAAATTGTCGGTTAATCTTGTGAATAATGCTGCTAAAACTATAAGCCCAAAGCTTTGGAGTGTGGCAATTCCTATAGTTATCCAGAATCGTGAAGGAACGCGACGAATTAACGATAGCGTATATTGGCTTATGTTTTCACCTTTATAGAATAGAAAACCATTCACCCCCAGAATAGAGAAGCAAAGAAGCACGCAACAAAGTAACAATACCCTTTTAATATTCCGGCGTATAGTTTGGGGACTCAAAATTTCATTTGCAATTAGGGGAATCTTCATCAACTGCTTGAATATTTTGTTAACTAGCCAGTTGACGAGACAGAAAAATAAAATTACTAGGCTAATTTCAGCCAAGATAATAAAGATTGCCACTTGTGCTTTTTTTGGAATTAGAATTTTTGATTCAAAAAAAGATTATAGAGGTAAATATACTGATTTTCGGTTGAGTGCAATACAAACACGGTTAAATAAAATTAAGAGTCTATGAATGATATTTTATCGAGGCTTACCACCAAAACCTAGACTAAAAAATTATTCATGCTTTTCCTAATAGAAAAGGTATGTCTCGAAAATTAGCTAAACGCTCCGATTTCATTATCAGGTTTTCGCAAAGTCTTCTTCGTCCTTATTTAGATACAGTAATTATCGAAAATTTACCACATAAAATTATGAATACTGGCACATTTTTTGGTAGGATGCTTTTACACTAATTTCCAACTGAACGTACTAATAAATCAATTAGAATACGGCATCATCCAAGTTTTTTGACAATAGCTTCAATCCTGATAATATTACCCAAATTTAGAAAAAATAGTCGAAAATAATCACAAATTTTGAGAATAATCATACTTAACAATCAGTTAAAAAGTATACGAAATAGAATTATCCTAATATTTTGAAACATTTTTTGATTATTCTTTACTATTTGCTTTAATCGTTTTTCATATTGATATCTTCAAAAAGCCAAGTTAATCAATATTAATAAAATGATTAACATAATAAAGATAATTATGTTATTTTTCTTTAGAGAAAAGAATTGACACTCACACAATGTTATCCTAAATAAAATAAAGTAATTATCAAATACAAACTCTAGTAAACCTATGACCAAACAATTCATCAGTTACAATCTGTATTAAGTCTATATCATAGGCATTTTGAATTTCGATTTGTATCTTTTTAATTTCGCTCTGTGATACTAGTTTGATCTAATTCGTAACTAGTACGATGGCGCATTGACTAAACGGTAGATGTGAACGAGTCGCTGAGGAAAAAGTTTTCTTAGCAGAAATGGTCGCAATTATCACAATACTTTGGTTGATGCGTGATACGAAAACCTTATTACCTTAGAAATCAAGCAAAGTGTCACAGGGAATCCATTCAAAATTTTTCTTCTCAAAAATTTTAATGGGATACAGTACAGCACCCTACCAGGAAAATATACCAGTTGCGTAAGTAATACTTAGGTTGATGCAGAGCAGAGCAATTCTAAGACGACTTAGAATTATTTGGAAAAATATAAGTAGGTAGGCACAAATAAATCTGTTTACCCCCTCTGAAATTCCCGTTTTTTACGAGCAATTTGAACGGTATAAACAAAACCTTTTTCAGTAAACGATCAATTCATAGGAGAAAAGACAATGGCAACTTTTAACGACATCGATACTTTTGCGGAATTACGAGATGCCTTAACTGCCTCAAAAAACAATGGTCAAGAAGATACAATCAATATTACTGGTGATATCACTCTAACCGATGATCTACCCTTAATTAACGAAGACGCGAGCTTAACAATTAACGGAGGTGGAAATCAAATCAGTGGAAATAATACCTTACGTCCGTTCTTTGTTAAAAGCGGTACAGTGATTTTCGATAACCTGACTGTAGCTAACGGTAAAGCTCAAGGAGAAGACGGAAGTGGTGGCGGTGCTGGTATGGGCGGCGCTTTATTTATTTACGATGGTAACGTCACCCTTCAAAATGTGAATCTGAGTAATAACCAAGCCATTGGTGGTAACGGTGGTTACGGAGACACCGGTGGTGGTCTAGGATTAGATGTTAGGAATCCTGCTAATGATGGCACTCCTGGTACTCCTGGTACTCCTGGTACTGTTGGTACTCCTACTGGTATCCCTGGCTATTACAACTACGACGGTGGTGATGGCAGCGATGGCGGCGATGGCGGCTATGGTGGCAATGGCGGTAATGGCGGTGATGGTGGTTATGGGAGCTATGTCCCCCCGGCTCCGTTGGCGTTTCGAGGCGGTGATGGCGGCTATGGTGGGGACGGTGGTTTTGGTGGTAATGGTGGTCGTGGTGGCAATGGCGGTAATGGTGGTCGTGCTGGCGATGGTGGTTATGGTGGTGGCGGCGGCTTTGGTGGTGGTGGCGGCGCTGCAGGTTATGCTGGTGGTGGTAGTTACGGCGGTAGTGGTGGTCTTGGCGGTGATGGGGGCTTTGGCGGTGGTGGCGGCTCTGGTGGTATGGGTTATGTTTCCCGCGATGGCGGTTATGGCGGCTTTGGTGGTGGAGGTGGTGCTGGCGTTGGTTTCAACTTTGGCACTGGCTACACTGGCGATGGTGGTTTTGGCGGCGGTGGTGTAAGTGCCAGTACTATCGATGGCGGCGGTGGAGCAGGCATGGGTGGTGCAATTTTCGTTCGCAGTGGTTATCTGTATTTAGATACGGTGACTTTTGAGAACAACCAAGCAACTGGTGGAATTGGTGGAGATCCAGACGAAAGCATTGATAAGGGTCAAGGATTAGGAGGAGCAATTTTTGTTCTAGACACCACCCAAAACTCTAACGTTAATAATCAAGGAATGCCCAATACTTTACCTAATGTGAAAGCATCGAATGTCACTTTTTCGGGTAACGATGCAGCAGATGCTAGTGGTAATACTGCTTCTAATGGAGTTGGCAATAATCAAAATAATGACGATGTTTTTGGTACGATAATTGAGCAACCAATTACTGGTGATATCCCAGACCTTTCCACAGATGCTTACACTCTCTTCAACTTAGATGCAAACAATTTCATTACCGATTCAGATGGGGACCCATTAACCTATACGGTTAAGCTCACAGATGGAACTCCTCTACCCAATTGGCTGAGTTTTGATGCTGCAACAGGAATCTTTAGTGGCTTACCCACCAGTGGCGACAATGGAGTTTTCAGCTTGGAGATCACAGCCGATAATGGCAATGGGGAAATATTCACCGATAGCTTTGACCTAACTGTAGAATTACCCCTCAACTCCACCACCAACAGTATCAACGGAAACTCTAGTGAGAATGATTTACCAGGAACTAATGCTAACGATAACATCGATGGCAGAGGTGGGGATGACAACATCAATGGTAAAAAAGGTGATGATAACTTATTTGGTAAAGCCGGAAACGATGATATCAAGGGCAAAGAAGGTAAAGATTACCTTGATGGTGGAGGTGCTAACGACCTGATAACAGGTGGTCAAGGTGATGATATCTTAGTTGGTGGTGGTGGTGATGACCAACTTAAAGGTAATCGAGGTGGGGACATCTTAGACGGTGGAAATGGAGTCGATGAACTCAGAGGTGGTAGTGGCAATGATACTTTAATTGGTGGTAAAGGTTTAGATGTTGCCATTGGTGGTGACGGAAACGACCAATTTGTTCTTAGTTTGGGTCAAGGTAGGGACATCATCAAGGATTATGTTGATAGTCAAGATTCCTTCTTGTTGACTGGTGGTTTGACTTTTGGCTCGCTCAATATAAGTGATAGTGCTGCTGGGGATACGATTATTCGCGTCAATGGTAATGGTGTTTTAGCCATTCTTGAAGGGGTGAGTTCTAGCGTCATTGATGCTAACGACTTTAGCAGCGTTTAGTTTCAGAACTTAGGATGCTCTAATATTTGAGGAAATTGGTAAAAACCATTCAAATTTGGTTGCGGTGAATTGATTTCGAGCAGTAAGAATTACCCAGATTTATTTTCGTTCCTTACTGCTTTAAGCCACGCAATATTTAATCCGGTTATGGTTGAATCCAATTTCCTAAAACAAGGCAATAATCAACATACAATTTCAATGCTGAATAAACGGATTATTTACGTTACAGGGTTACCTCGTTCGGGGTCAACTCTTTTATGTCAGCTTTTAGGTCACCATGAAGAGATTTACAGTTGTGGCCATAGTTCTCCCTTATGTCAAACACTCAATAGTTTGCGCTACAATCTTAGCGATAACCAATTTTTACTTTCACAATTAGATGTAAACTTTAACCTTACCTATGAGCGTTTAGTGAATGCTTTTCGGGGCTTTATTAATGGTTGGTTTGCAGAAACAGAGAAAACCTGGGTAGTGGATAAGAATCGCGGTTGGTTACATCATCTTGAAACCGTGAATTTTCTAGATCCTAACTTTCGGATGTTAGTTTGTGTACGGGAGCTAGGACAAATTTATGGTTCCATTGAAAGCCAACACCAAAAAACCCTTCTGCTGGATTTTCCCGATCATCTTGCATCATTCTCTCGCTGGGAACGAGCAGACAAACTATTCGATAAGACAGGAGTAGTCGGCGCACCGCTCAATTCCATCAAAGCTTTGCAAGATATTGATACTAGCTTACAGCAACATCTGTACTACGTGGTATTTGAACATCTGATCGGCGAACCCGTTACTGTAATGCAGGATATTTATCAATGGTTAGGTTTATCGTCATCTGATTTTGACCCACAAAACTTACGAACTAAACCCCACGAAAGTGATAGTCACTATCGTTTCAAATATCTACACAAAACTTACGAAAAAATTTTACCCCCCACTAATCATTTAATTTCCTCCCGCATTCAAAAAAACCTGAGGCAAAAATTTACCTGGTTTTATAACACCTTTTATCCAAATAACAAGTAATATCATGTTTGGTTAAACACTTATCATATCTGTTTGGGAAGGTTTGTGGTCTCACGCACTAACCAGTTCCAGCAGAGCATTTTGTAAGTCCTGAGTACAGACGCGTTAAGGGTTCCCATAAGATTTT
Organism: Cyanobacteria bacterium P01_D01_bin.50; assembly: GCA_039200565.1. Classification (GTDB taxonomy): domain Bacteria; phylum Cyanobacteriota; class Cyanobacteriia; order Cyanobacteriales; family Nostocaceae; genus Rivularia. The sequence continues at coordinate 69,874 of JBCCSG010000001.1, forward strand.
TTTTCTTCTAAAAAAATTCTTATGGGTGCCCGTCAACTTATATAATGACGCGTTTGTCCTGAATTATCTGCTATTCCTGCTTACTATACAAAGACGTTTCCGAAGCAAATTGCTTGGCAGCTTCTAGTAAATATTCAAAATAGGTACGTGCAACAATCGATAACTGTTTTCCATTGGGATAAACCATGTACCAATTGCGCTTTATGGGAAAATTTTCTACATCTAAAATTGTTAAATCTTCCGCATAAGGCATCAAAGTATGACGAGATAAAACGGAGATTCCTAAACCACCGGCAATAGCTTGTTTTATCGCTTCATTACTACCTAATTCGAGTTTTACCTTTACTTCCACATTATTTTGGTCAAATAATTGTTGCACGGCTCTGCGAGTTCCAGAACCGGGTTCGCGCATAATAAAAGCTTCATTTGCCAACCTTGATATCGGGATATTCTTTTCCCCAGCTAAAGGATGATTCACTGGCGCTAAAACTATCAAAGGATTTTCTAAAAATGCCTCATAATTTATATCGAGATGTTCTGGTATTTGACTCATAATATACAAATCATCTTGATTACTCGTCATTCGTTCCAAAATGCCTTCATGATTTGTAACTTGTAACGAAATTTCAATTCCCGGATAAAGTTGACAAAACGATCCTAATAAACGTGGAATAAAATATTTTGCTGTTGTAATAACTGCTAAACGTAATTGTCCTTGTTTTAAACCTTTTAAATCCGCTACTTTCATTTCAAATTGAGCCAAAGTGTCAAAAACTTCTTGGCAAGTAGCAAATAATTCTCGTCCTGCTTCTGTAAGATACAGGCGCTTACCCACTTGTTCAAATAATGGGATTCCCACCGATTTTGTCAGTTGTTTTATCTGCATGGAAATGGTGGGTTGTGTAAGAAACAACTCTTCAGCCGCACGAGTAAAACTACCGTGTCGTGCCGCTGCTTCAAACACTCTTAACTGGTGCAGCGTCGCCTGATTCAATGGTGATTATCCTCTAATAGCATTTCACTAAGAAACATCTTTTGTGATGCTTTCTCATCAATATCATAGATATACCTATAAGTATTACCAAAGAATCCAGTTAAAAGCAGCTTTTGCCCAGGAAAAAAATCTGAGCGTTTACATAGATAAATCTCTATGGCTTGATTAAATAATCAAAATTTTACTTATGGAAGATAGGAGTTATTATCGAAAGTAGGGGCATTTAATTAACTGCACTTGGGTAAAAATATTAGGCAAGGTAATAATCTAATTTCCGATGCCAAATGCCTTGTAACCCAATACCTACTCCAACTCGCCCATTTCTAATCTCTCAACTTCCTGTATAGATATTTCTTCTACGATTTTTTCGGGTAGCTTGTTTAAATCTGGCAATTCTAATAATTCGGCTTCTCCTACTTGCTCTTTTATGTTAATTGGTAATTTGACAGGTTGACGTTCTTCTATCCAACAACTTGCTACTGGCAGAGTTTGCTCCAATTCATCTAACGGACGAGGTATTACCATCACGGCATTCAAATCTCCTATGCGCTCAGCTTCGTACATCCCAGCTTCTACGGCTACTGCAACATTTGCTACAGAACCGCGAACGATCGCAGTACACAAACCCGAACCGATTTTTTCGTAAGCCGCCAACTGAACATCTGCTGATTTGAGCATGGCATCAGAGGCTCCTACCATTGCAGGAAAGCCGATTGTTTCTACCAAACCAACTGCTTGATTGCTCAATTTACTATAAGTAGCTCCCTCAGCAATTTCACTGATACGACTAGTAATAGGTAAAACTATATTTAAGTTAGGATAAGGACGAGGAATTACCAAGCTAGAAATAAACTGTCCAAATTGCTTAGCAGTTTGTTCTCCAGCTTCTACTGCCAAACGTACATCAGCAATTCCACCACGAATAACAGCAGTACAATGTCCCCCGCCAATTTTCTCGTATCCAATTAAGTGAACCCCAGCAGATTTCAGCATCATATCCGCTGTCCCCACTATGGCAGGGAAACTAAGGGTAGATACCAATCCTAAAGCAGCACCTTTGATATTATCTCGACTCTGTGACGAAGATTGATTATACGAGTGCATTAATATTTCTCCCCAATACGACCATCTGACTGCAAAAACTGAAGGATAAAATTAGATAGATGAATTTACACCTTACACCTCATCCTAGCTTCTATAAAAGATGAAGGATGAATCGTGGAAAATATCCATAAGTTCGGTGGCTAAAATTAAATTTGGAATAAATTTCCCTCATTCAAGGATATAGAGGGCAAAAGCCCTCACTACAAAAAAATATTTATCCTTCCTCATGATTCATTGTCAGACACAGGCGTATTCAAAGATTGTCTGTGGGGAAATAAAGTTATCAGCAGACTTTTGATATTTGTTCGTCCGTAAATATGATTCCCAACGCCGTTTGAATTTGCTGTTTTGGGTTCTTCTGTGGTTGAGTCTTCTGTATTTATAAGTTTTTCTGAGTTATCTTCTGTGTTTGATTCTTCTGTATTTATAAGTTTTTCTGGGTTATCTTCTGAGGATATTGTCTCCTCAGTTGAATCTTTGAGGTTGGAAAAATACGAAATTGGAGATGGACTAACGTAAGGACGAGGTGACGGGGTAACGGGAGGAGTTATATAAGTTTCAGAAATTGAAGCATTAGATAAGATTTCTGATTCCGCTTCCTCAGATGAGTTTGCTTCTTCAACTGATTCTGCCTTCTCGACTGACTCGCTTTCGGTAGCTACGGGTAACTGAGGCTGTGGTGAGGCACCATTCATTTCCTTGGTGGAAGGTTCGCTAAAAGACCTACTAATATCTCCGATAATTGAACCGGGTGGAACTACTTGTGCCGGTTTCACCGAAGAACGAAAGACTGTTGTAGCCGAACCTATACAAGCATTTGCACCAATTTTACCTGCGCCAACCATCAGGAAACCAGCTCCTAAATTTGCTCCTGATTCGATTTCTAAAGTTCCTGAATCGACTTGGAGAATTGACCCCATACCAATACAGACTCCAGAACCGATAATTATTTTACTGTTGGGAGCTGCTTGCATTATCACCCCTGGTGCGATGACTGCACTTGCATGAACAATCACCTCGCCACTGAAAAAAGTCTCGAAATTATGATGTAGGCGCAGTGGCGGCACGGACATGAAATATTAAACCTCTTGAGTGGAGGATGGGGAGATGGTAAGCCAGCGCGCGCGTGGAGGTTTCCCCCATAGGCATAAGCGACTGGCGCAACCCGTAAGGGTGAGGTAAGCGGATGGGGAGACAAGAGCAAGAATATAGTTTCTTACCTCTTACCTCTTACCTTTCACTTATTCCCTATTCCCTATTCCCTATTTATAACTACGGACGTTGAATGACGTTTTCGAGTACACGACGCTTAGCTTTAGGATCTATTCCAATTAAGCGGACGTATTCTCCTGGATATTCTGCGATGTAAGACTCCAAGATACCCATTACTTCTCTTTCGGAAGTTGAATCGATTTGTCCGCAACTGGACCAAGAACCCGTACGGAAGCGCCGTTTGTCTACATGTTCGGCACTAATTTTATAACCACCAGCTAAAAGGTGTCGAACTTCGTCTATGACTTCGGAATTCAAGCGGGTATCAGTAAGAGTCGCAGTGGAAGTATTAGCTGTTCCATAACTGCTCGCGGAAGTAGAGGCATAATTTGAACTTGTACCGTTGCTATATGACCTACCGTTACCATTGGATGACACACTACCCGAACCATCGGGACGTTGAATAATGCTTTCTAATACCCGCCGTTTCGCTTTGGGATCGATACCAATCAAGCGCACGTACTCGCCTTCATGACTTCTCATGCATTCTTCTAATGCTGAGATTACTTCGTTGACGTTATTTGTTTGAACTGGGCTACAGCTTTGCCAAGAACCCGTGCGAAAACGTCGCTTATCTACGTGTTCCATGCCAATTTTGTAACCACCCGATAGCAAATTACGAATTTGGTCTATTGTCTCCGTACTCAGTTGGGAACTACCGTTGCTGTAGCCGCTATTACTACTGCTACTGTAACCACCGTTGCTGGAACTACTGCTATAACCACCATTACTACTGCTTGCAGGAGCGCTATAGGTAGATGTTGTAGTTGGTTGTGTCGAACCATCCGGACGCTGGATGATTGTTTCTAATACACGTCTTTTATCTTTGGTGTCGATACCAAATAAACGCACATATTCACCTTGATGTTCGGTCATGCAGCCTTCTAATGCCGATACTGCTTCACCAATACTTCTGGCTTCAATGGGTTGACAGCTGTACCAAGAACCCGTACGGAAACGTCTTTTATCTACGTGTTCGGTACCGATTTTATATCCCTGCTCCAACAGATAGCGCACCTGGTCTACTGTTTGATTATCTAAACCGCCGTTATACACTTCAATACTCCTTTGCGAACCGTTATTGACTTTTGTATTATATGTGTCTATTTTTTCACGTACTTTTGTAATACACTTACTATCCTCAGCACAAAGATAACCCGCTCTTAGTGCCTGATTTACTCCTACCACATGATGAGCAAATTCCTTATCCTGTGGATTCACATCTGGTAAACGATCGGCCTGCTGTTGGCTGATAATCACCGCTCCAGAAGGTACATATTTTCCGGGAGGAATTTCAACATCTTGGATTAAAGCATGCATCATGACGATACAATCATTGCCGACTCTGGCATTAAATACCGTCGAACGAAAGCCGATAAAACAGTTGTCACCGACATAACATGGTCCGTGAATCAGAGCCATGTGGGTAATACAACTGTTTTTACCTATCCATACAGAGTATTCTTTTTGATTATCTCCCAGTACGCGACCTTGTTCCAAACCATGTATAACAACGCCATCTTGTATATTGGTATTTTCTCCTATAAAAAATGGCGTTCCCTCATCCGCTCGCACCGAACTTCCTGGAGCAACAATTACATTAGAACTGATTTCAACATCGCCAATAATATTAGAAAACGAATGTATAAAAGCAGTTTCATGAATTCGCGGTTCAGCCAAATTACTTGACCATGGGGTTGGGGGAGCCGCCGTATTGCCGACTCTCATAGCGTTGTTTCTCCTTAAATGCGCTTTTTGTTAGTTGTTAAATGCTAATTATTAGTTCTGAAAATGCAGAAGCGGAATTCCCCTATGAGCTACTGCTGTATCCACTTGGGGGTTAGCTATTAGTTGTTTTACTAATTATCATCCACTAACTACTATCCACTATCAACTAACAACTAACCATTAATATTGTTCTTTTTTACTGTAGATTTGGCGATTTTCAACGTAAACTGTATCAATTATCGCTACGACTGCTGCATCTAACGGACGCTGTTCGTTGCCATAAACTTGACGCGCTGCACTTCCACGACTGATGAGTACCCACTCATCAACTCCCGCACCAACACTATCTGCCGCTACTTCATATTCTGGCTGGATGCGCCCTTCTTCATCTATCAGTTGTAATAGCAGCAGTTTTACTCCTCTCAGACTTGGATCTTTTTGTGTGCTAGATACCGTTCCCCGAACTTTGGCAATTTGCATTCCTTTTTACAATATTACGTTACGGTCTTCCGCCATAGGGACGAATTGCGTTTACGTTTTCCCGGAATTGTTCGACATCTTCGGTATATCTAATTGGTAGAACATACTCTAAGTTTTCGTGGGGACGAGCAATTATATGAGTAGACAAAACTTGTCCGCCATTAACTCGCTTCACTGAATCAACTCCTGCTCCAACTGAAGCTTGAACCTCAGAAACGTCTCCTCTAACAATAACTGTAACTCGACCCGTACCGATTTTTTCATACCCTACCAAGGTAACGCGGGCTGCTTTTACCATCGCATCCGCTGCTTCTACAACTGCTGGGAAACCTAGGGTTTCAACCATTCCTACTGCAATTGACATTGTTTCTAATCCTCAAAAAGTTTCCTAAAAAAAACGGCATTTCAAGTTCAAGAAGAGAACCGCTTTTGTACCCCAACATATGCTTCGCAATATGTGGAACTTCCAACTTGCGAAGCAAATGGACGACTCTATCCTATGCAGGGATTTCCCGCTTCTCGTTTGAGAAGCTTTTATAAGGTACCTCTACATCCCAAGACTCTTTCTTCTACTCCCTCAAACATCCCGATGGTATTACGAGCGCTTTGGGTAGCACTCACCTGTCTTAACGGGGTAAAATAGTTTGATCGATAAACTCACCTCGTACTTATGGCGCGGGGCATTTCAAATTTAAAAAATCCGTCAAGGGTTCCCATAAGATTTTTTCTCTTCTAAAAAAAATTATTATGGGTGCCCGTCAAGTTCGGAATTGCTCCACTGCTTCGGTATACCTAATCGGCAGGACGTATTCCAAGTTTTCGTGGGGACGGGCAATAATATGAGTGGAAACGACTTCGCCACCGTTTACCCGTCTTGCTGCTTCAATTCCTGCTGCAACTGAAGCTTGTACCTCAGAAACATCCCCTCGCACAATTACAGTTACGCGGGCACTACCGATTTTTTCGTAACCCACCAGGGTAACGCGAGCGGCTTTCACCATCGCATCCGCAGCTTCCACTACTGCCGGAAAACCCTTGGTTTCAATCATTCCAACTGCTATAGGCATTTACTGACTCCTACAAGTTAACTTGAAAGGTACTAAGACGAAAGCTTTTTTTGACGGAAAAAAAAGGCTTCTCAAATTAAGCATATGAAAGCTTTGCACCCCTTGCAATATAAATTAGTATAATAGTTTGTAATAAAAGCATTTTAAAAAACTTAACATATCTTTGAGGCTGGGGAACAGCCTGATTGGAAGTTTACGGTTTCTAGAGTAGCCACTTCTGCTTTATAATTTTTTTATTACATTCCCCCAAACTGCGTTCATAGGGGCGTAAATTCGGTAAGGGGGAGAAATGACTTTAGCCTCAAAGAGTGCTAGCTCAGTCTTTCTCAAAACGCAGTTATTGGTGTAAAACAGATATAAAGAAAATATAAAATTTTCTTATCAGACAGATAGTTTTAAGTGTTTCAATTAGGAAATGCCAAAAAATGAACAAAGATTATTTGTGAAAATATTTGAATTTTGTGGTGAAGGAAATTTTGACAATTGGTACTAAAAAAGAAGTGTTTCATACAAAATAGATTTACGAAACAGATTTAGATTTAATTGAGTATGGGTATTGCGGGAAAATTATTAAAGGCTATTTATAGCGGTATATTATATGAATCAGTTTCTATTTTCAACGACTTGGATTTTGCCCTTATATGGCTTAGTCGGCGCACTTTTAGCTTTGCCTTGGGCAACGGGATTAATTAAGCGTACTGGACCAAGACCGGCAGCTTATTTAAATTTATTAACAACAGGATTAGCTTTTGTTCATAGTTTCTTCTTATTTAAAGAAATTTGGAATAGAGAATCACAAAGCTTTGTTCTCAACTGGTTTCGTGCGGCAGATTTAAATTTATCTTTTGAATTAGATATATCATCAGTAAGTGTTGGTGCAACGCTTTTAATAGCAGGACTAAGTTTTCTGGCACAAATTTATGCTCTAGGCTACCTGGAAAAAGATTGGGCTACGGCAAGATTTTTTGCTTTGATGGGCTTTTTTGAAGCAGCGTTAAGTGCTTTAGCTATTAGCGATTCCTTGCTTCTGAGCTACATGGTATTAGAAGTATTGACTCTTTCAACTTATATGTTGGTAGGATTTTGGTACGCTCAGCCGTTAGTAGTTACGGCAGCACGAGATGCATTTCTCACCAAACGAGTAGGAGATTTGTTGCTGCTCATGGGGGTAGTAGTAATAGGCACTATGGCAGGTAGTTGGGATTTTTCAGACTTATATGAATGGGCGCAAACGGCAGATTTAAGTCCCCTAACATCTACTCTATTGGGTTTAGCATTAATTGCCGGACCTATAGGTAAATGCGCTCAATTTCCCCTAAATTTGTGGTTGGATGAAGCCATGGAAGGTCCCAACCCAGCCTCAGTATTACGAAACTCCTTAGTAGTTGCTGGTGGTGCTTACGTACTCTACAAACTCGAACCGATTTTAGCTTTATCACCAGTAGCCTTAAATGCCTTGTTGATCATCGGTACGGTAACGGCAGTAGGCGCTAGTTTAGTTTCCATTGCTCAAATAGACATTAAACGCAACCTATCTCATTCCACCAGCGCATACATGGGTTTAGTATTTGTCGCAGCAGGTATGGAACAAGGTGGTGTGGCGCTACTTTTATTGTTTACCCATGCGATCGCCAAAGCCTTGTTATTTATGGGTGCTGGTTCGGTAATTTATACTACTCATACCCAGGATATCACTGAAATGGGTGGATTGTGGTCGCGGATGCCAGCAACTACTACGGCTTTTATAGTCGGTGCCGCAGGTATGGTAACGTTAATACCCCTCGGAAGCTTTTGGGCGATGCTGTCATGGGCAGATGGTTTCATCATAACCAGCCCTTGGGTAATTGGAATTTTGATTGCTGTGAATGGTTTGACAGCCTTAAATTTGACAAGGGTATTTAGGTTAGCCTTCTGGGGAGAGCCGCAACAAAAAACCCGTAGAACTCCAGAAGTGCATTGGCCAATGGCATTACCAATGATATCGCTAACTGTAATTACTTTGTTAGTACCGCTGATGCTACAGCAATGGAACTTATTACCAACCTGGGACAGCATAAATTGGTATGTATTAGCAGCACTAGCATCTTCGAGCTTACTGGGAGTAATTATTGGTTCCACAATTTATCTGCATAAAGCTTGGTCTAGGTCTAGAATATTAGCTTGGAGATTCATACAAGATTTATTGGGATACGACTTTTATATTGACCGTATTTATCGGGTAACGGTAGTGGGTGCTGTAGGATTGCTGTCAAAAATTTCCGCTTGGAGCGATCGTTATTTGGTAGATGGATTGGTTAATTTAGTAGGTTTTGCGGCAATTTTCAGCGGACAAAGCTTAAAATATAGTATTTCCGGACGTTCTCAGGGATATTTGCTGACTATCGTCTTTGGAGTCAGTTTAATCGGCTTATTTATTAGTTGGTCATTAGGATTGCTGGAGAATTTTCCAGCCTATTTTGGATTTTAGATTAAAAAAGTGAGGAGTGAGGAGTGAGGAGTGAGTAGTTACAACCCACAGGATTCTCCCCCCATTTCCTTGTCTCCTTGTCTCCCCATCCCTCCCATATATTTAATTAGCAAATATTCCCCATGCTGAGTATTTTAATTTTTCTACCGCTCTTTGGTGCGGTTTTGATTGGATTTTCCCCTTTTGGTATTACACCAAAAACTTCCCGTGCAGTAGCAATGTCGTGCTCTGCTATTTCTTTTTTGTGGACGCTAGTACTGGCGAGTCAATTTAACCTTAATGAAGTTAACCAACAGTTTGGCGAATTCATTCCTTGGATAGATACATTAGGACTGAATTATCAAATTGGAATCGATGGTTTATCTTTGCCTTTGTTGATATTAAATGCTTTGTTGACAGGGATAGCCGTTTATAGTAGTGACAAATCTATATCGCGATCGCGACTGTATTATTCTTTGTTACTGCTTTTAAATGCGGGAGTTGTGGGAGCATTTTTATCGCAAGATTTATTGTTATTTTTCCTATTTTACGAACTAGAATTGATTCCCCTGTATTTGTTAATTGCTATATGGGGTGGGCAACGTCGGGGTTATGCGGCGACGAAGTTTTTGATTTATACTGCTGTTTCGGGAATTCTGGTTTTAGCAAGTTTCCTCGGTTTAGTTTGGCTCAGTGGTGCTTCTAGTTTTGCTTTGGAAGGTTTACAAACAAGCTCTATCCCGCTAGGAACACAAATCTTGCTATTGGTAGGGATTTTAATTGGTTTCGGTATCAAAATCCCCTTAGTTCCCTTGCATACCTGGTTACCAGATGCTCACGTCGAAGCTTCCACACCAATTTCTGTACTGCTAGCTGGGGTACTCCTCAAACTGGGAACTTACGGCATACTCCGTTTTGGAATGTGTCTCTTGCCGGAAGCTTGGACACAATTAGGTCCTTGGTTGGCTGGTTGGGCAGTAATTAGCGTGCTTTACGGTGCATCTTGTGCGATCGCCCAAAAAGATATGAAAAAGATGGTGGCCTACAGTTCTGTAGCACATATGGGCTATATACTTTTAGGTGCGGCGGCTGCAACACCTTTAAGCATATTAGGTACGGTAATGCAAATGGTTAGCCACGGTTTAATTTCGGCGCTACTGTTTTTATTAGTGGGAGTAATTTATAAAAAAGCAGGCAGCCGCGATTTAGATGTTATCCAAGGATTGTTAAACCCAGAAAAAGGCTTACCTTTAATTGGAAGCTTAATGGTTTTGGGAGTAATGGCAAGTGCTGGGATACCGGGAATGGTTGGGTTTATTTCGGAATTTATAGTGTTTCGCGCTAGTTTTGAAGTCTTCCCAGTGCAAACCCTGTTGTCGATGATTGGAACCGGTTTAACTGCTGTTTACTTCTTGATTCTGATGAGTAAAACCTTTTTCGGACGTTTATCGGAACAAGTAACCAATTTACCACGGGTGTATTGGTCAGATAGAATCCCTGCTATAGTTTTAGCAGTTTTAATCGTAATTTTTGGTATCCAACCGAATTGGCTAGCGCGTTGGACGGAACCGACAACTAACGAAATAATGAATACACAAAATCCGATTGTAAGTGTGTCTTTTAATAGATAACAATAAACGTTAGGAGTTAGTGGTTAGTGGTTAGGAGTAATTAAAGGTTAAAGGGCAAAGGTGAAAATTTTAAATTCTATTTTGTTCCCTTGTACCTTTGTCTCCTTGTCCCCTCATCTCCCTATCTCCCCATCTCCCCATGCCCAATTCCTTAATTATTAATCTTTCAGGAGAAGTCTTTATGGTGGGAACTACTGCAAAAAATACACCTACCAAGCATCCTTTAGTTGAATTTATTGAACGCCTATTAAGTGGAGATGCGCTACTTCCCGATACTCCAGAAAACTTAATTGAAGTAGTGGGAGTTCTTCACAGTTACGGTGTAGTTTTGGATGCTTATTCAAAGAATCTGATCTACTTTGCCGACAATCAATTTTTAGTATTTTTTCCGTTTTTTAAATACTTTAACGGCGATATTAATTTTAAGAAATTATTGCGTCACTGGCAACACGACAGAATTAATTATGAATATGCCGAATATTGCATGAAATCAATGTTGTGGCACGGTGGCGGTGGATTAGATAAATATGTAGATTCCAAAGAATTTAAACAGAGAGCAGAAGCAGTTATCAACGCCAAGTTTAAAAATAACCCCTTAGTTTTGGGTGTTAATCAACTGTTTCCAGAATTTTTAACTGAACAATTACGAGTTTGCTCTTATTACAGCGGTTTAGGTCAATTTTGGCGCGTCATGTCTGATGCATTCATGAGTTTATCAGACCTCTACAATAAAGGTGAAATTACATCAATTCCTCAAGTTGTAAACCATGTAAAAGCGGGTTTAGTTGCCAATGCGAGTAACCCAATTACTTACTCAGTGAAAATTCGTAATGAATTGTATGAAATCATTCCCGAAAAAGTTGGTTTAACTTTCTTAATGGATACAGCAGTACCTTATGTGGAAGCGATTTTCTTCCGAGGTACACCTTTCCACGGCACAGTTTCCTACAATGCTCAAGCTTATCAAATTCCCCCAGACCAAGCAAGATTTCAATATGGCGCATTATATGCAGATCCATTACCAATAGGAGGTGCAGGAATTCCTCCTACATTGTTAATGCAGGATATGCGTCACTATTTACCCGAATATTTGCGCGAAGTATATCGTCAAACTCGTCGAGGAGAAGATGATTTACTGGTGCAAATCTGTGAAAGCTTCCAGAAATCAATGTACTGCGTTACTACTGCTGCAATTGTGGGATTAATGCCTCATCCGGCAGATACTAACGATCCTTCTGAGCAAGCAGCAAATCGAACTTATCTGCAAAATTGGATGAATAGATTTACAAATTCTCGATTGCAAGCTGTGAATGAATTACCTGTAGCTTGTGAAGTGGCTTTGCCGAAGTGGATGTAAATGAAGTCAAAAGTCAAAAGTTAGAAAGTAAAATTTTCCTTGTAGGGTGTGTGACACTTCGAGAGGTTCCACAAGATAATAATAAGGCTTGTGGTGTCACGCACCAAGTTTCATATTGTGAAAATTTTGTCAGTTATAAAAGTAAAATTTAACAGCTTTTGTTAGTAGAAAAAGTATTTATCTTCGTCTGTCATGATTAAATCACCATTTAATGCTAAACCCAATTCTTCTAATAATTCCTGTTGATGAGATTGACGTAGAAGTAGTAATGATTGTATTACAGAAGATTTACCAGTACTATTTAAACCAGATAGTAAAGTCAGCGGTCTGAATTCAAATAGCTGATTTTCAAAAGCCTTAAAATTTATCAATCGTAACGAACTAATCATGATAATACTTCCTGGATAATTTTTTCAATCGTGGTAAATCGATATTCAATTTTATTTGCAGCTTGAGAAATAGATTCAATAAATTCTTTGTCATTATCTGATTTTTTTATAAACTTATTAATTAATTCTTTTTTATTAGTCTTTATTTTTTTGATTTCTTGCTCATTCAGTTTGCTAAGATGTACTGACCAGGCTTCAAATAATGCTTTATTTAATGGGTATTTTCTTTTATTTTTATTAGATAATTTACGAAATGCATTATCACCAAAAATATCGAATGCTAAAATCATTGAATTTTGAAAATCTTGTTCAATTTGATTTAACTCTGCTTCTGATAATTTATTTGCCTTGACTAAAGCTTGATTCAGAAATGTATCGCGATCGCCATCTTGATATTCTTTATAAGAAGTTAGTTTAAAAGCTAGAAAACCAAGTATAAATTCTCTGTCATCCATTCGTTTTTTACGATAATCACCCAGTTTAACAAGACGTGTAAATTCTTTTATATTTGCGAGTTTTTCTAAAAACTTAGTTGCTTTACCTGGGTTAAGAGCATGACGTAATTCCTGATTGGAAAGAGGAATTCCTCCTGTATTAATACGTCTAAAAATATTATATTTTACTTCAATTGGTGTACCTTTTGCTATAAGGTAAACTGTAACTTGAGTTTCTTCTATACGTCGCTGATATCTACGTTCTAATTTCTAGTAGGTTTTTCCTTCTAATTCACTCAGGTATTCTAAACCAGTTAATTTAAAACTTTTATCGCTAACAAATTGTTTTAGAGTAGATAGTCTTTGTAAACCATCTACAACTAACCATTCATCTTCATTTGTAGCATCTATATAAAAAGCTGGTAATGGAATTCTAATCAGAATAGATTCAATTAAACGGCTTTTAGCTTCTATATTCCATATACCTGCTTGTCTTTGAAAATCAGGTGCTAAATTTAGAGCTTCTTCATCAATTCGCCTTAATAATATATCGATAGTTGGTTCTTTTGTAAGAATATTTATCTTTTCTGGATCGTAGTTAAATTTACGTTTTTCTTCTAGCTCTTCTTCTTCTTCGTCTTCTAATATTTCTGTATTTGATCTATCTGATTCTGTCATAAAATTTACTCCTGAGATAATACAGATTTTTCAAATATACTTTTATTTTTATTTGTTTTACAACCCATAATTAATGGTTCTACCTCAATACTAACTGTAGAGACGCGATATATCGCGTCTCTACATCTACCGGAACAACGAAAAATCCTTCCATGATGGGTTAATTCCCCTCTCCCTTAACAAGGAGAGGTGTGCCCGGTGAGGTTATCTAAATCTACTATTTCCTAACTGCTTTCACCCCCGCCATATCCAATATCGGTGCAATCAAATCTTCACGTTTCACCGCCATCATATGCACCCCTTGACACAATTCCTGTGCAATTTGTACCTGCTCGGCAGCAATTTTCATTCCTTCTTCCAAAGGATTTTTCGCTTGTTCTAATCTATCAATTATATGGTCTGGAATTTGAACCCCTGGAACGCATTTATTAATAAACCGAGCATTTTTCGCGGACTTCAACAGAAAAATTCCTGCTAAAATAGGTTTGTTACAACCTGCGGCAATTTGAGTCATAAATTTATCCAAAAGTTCAAAATCTGTAATCATTTGACTTTGGAAAAATTGCGCTCCTGCTTCTAATTTACGTTCAAATCGCTTTTGCAAACCGCTCCAATTATTAGATTGTGGATCTACCGCTGCTCCAACGAATAAATCAGTTGCTCCGTCGGGTAATTCTTTGTTGTTACTATCTAAACCGCGATTGAGTTTATTAATTAGTTGGAGTAAACTTATTGATTTTAATTCAAATACGCTTTTAGCGTCGGGGTGGTCTCCCGCTTTTGCAGGGTCGCCAGTCAAAGCTAAAATATTACGGATGCCTAAAGCATGAGCCCCCATTAAGTCACTTTGTAAACCAATGCGGTTTCTGTCTCGACAAGCCATTTGACATATCGGTTCGATTCCCTGTTGCTGTAAAATTAAAGACGCTACTAAAGAAGACATCCGTAAAACTGCGCGGCTACCATCGGTAACATTGACGGCATGAACTCTCCCCTTAAGAGTCGCCGCCATTTCTATCATATGTTGTGGATTACCACCTTTTGGTGGACAAACTTCAGCCGTAACCAAAAATTCCCCCGCTTGTGCTGAGGCACGGAATGTTGTTAGTTGAGTCGGATTTAGCGTACCAAGCATAATTTTGTTATATTTCGATACTTGGTACAGCTCTATCACATATAACCCGCAGAGAAAAGCTTAAAGAGGCATAGAGAATCCGAAAGCTGATTTTACCTTGGTTAAAGTTTGGTTGGCGATCGCTTCGGCTTTTTCTTTGCCGTCGCGTAAAACCTGCTCTAAATAAGCTTTATCATCCATTAGAGCTTGATATTTCTCTTGGATGGGTTGCAAAGCGTTAACGGCTGTTTCTGCTAATAAGGGCTTGAATTGTCCCCAACCCATATCTTGACATTCTGCTGCGACTTCTTCCTTGGTTTTACCCGAAAGCAGCATATACAGCGTCAATAAATTATTACATTCAGGACGTTCAGTATTATCAAATTCTAAACCGCGAACTGGATCGGTTTTACAACGTTTAATTTTCTTTGTAATTTCCGAAGGGGTATCCGTCAAATTAATCCGACTTAATTCTGAGGGATCGGATTTCGACATTTTCTTGGTACCGTCGGTTAAACTCATTACTCTTGCCCCATCTTTACGAATTATGGGTTCTGGTAATTTTAATACAGGCTTATCTGGTTTACCGAATTGATGATTGAACCTATTAACAATATCTCTTGTTAATTCTAAGTGTTGTTTTTGGTCTTCACCTACGGGAACTTTATCGGCTTGATACAGCAAAATATCGGCAGCCATCAGTACGGGATAATCTAGCAAACCTACACCAACATTTTCACCTTGCTTAACTGCTTTTTCTTTATACTGAATCATATCTTCCAACCAATTGAGGGGAGTGATACAGTTAAACAACCAAGTTAATTCGCTGTGCGCGGGAACGTGAGATTGTACGAAAATAGTAGAATAATTTAAATCCAAACCGCACGCTAGATAAATTGCAGCTAAATGATAAGTATTTTTTGCTAAGGTTTTCGGGTCTTGCGGTACCGTGATAGCATGTAAATCTACGATGCAAAAATAATTTTCGTATTCGTCTTTATACTGATTCTGAATTTCGATCCAATTGCGAATTGCTCCCAAATAATTACCTAAATGTAGATTACCAGTCGGTTGTACTCCAGAAAAAACTCGTTGCTTAGCCATAGTGATAACAGTGAACAGTGAACAGCGAACAGTGAACAGTTTAGAAATTAACTAGGGGTTTTGCTTCCCTATTTGATTTACGTTTACACTGCCACTGTTAAGGTATTATTACAGAACGCCATAAACTTACGACTGACAGCGTTAATTTTCCAAAATATACCTTAATTACTGCTGAGTGTTAATTGTTAATTGTTAATTATTTATTGTTTATTGTTAATTGTTTCTCATGCGCGAATTATATCCACCAAGAGACGCTTATCAAGAAGGTAGATTACAAGTAAGTGAATTACATACAATTCATTTTGAAGAGTCGGGTAATCCCCAAGGTAAACCTATTGTAGTATTACATGGCGGTCCCGGTGGTGGATGTCCAAGTTCTTATCGCCAATATTTTAATCCCAAAAAATGGCGTTTAGTAATGTTCGATCAAAGAGGTTGCGGTAAAAGTACACCTCATGCTGAATTACGAGAAAATACAACTTGGGATTTAGTTAGCGATATTGAAAAGTTACGGGAACATTTAGGTATAGAAGAATGGGTTGTATTTGGTGGAAGTTGGGGAAGTACGCTTTCTTTAGCTTATAGTCAAACTTATCCTGAGCGCTGCAAGGGTTTAATTTTACGCGGTATTTTTATGCTGCGTCAAAAAGAATTACATTGGTTTTATCAAGAAGGTGCTAGTAATATTTTCCCAGATGCTTGGGAGGAATATTTAAAACCAATTCCTCTAGAAGAAAGAAATGATTTATTAAATGCTTATTACAAACGCTTGACTAGTGAAGATAAAAAAGTCAGGTTAGAAGCAGCAAAAGCTTGGTCTATTTGGGAAGCTAGTACGAGTAAATTGTTTTTGGACAAATCTCTAATGGAAAAGTTTGGCGAAAGTGATTTTGCTGATGCTTTCGCGAGAATTGAATGTCATTATTTTGTGAATAAGGGGTTTCTTGAAAGAGAAGATCAATTACTTTTAAATGTCGATAAAATACGTCATATCCCAGCGGTAATTGTCCAGGGAAGATATGATGTCGTTTGTCCGATGATATCAGCTTGGGAATTACATCAAGCTTGGCCAGAAGCCGAATTTATTGTGGTTCCTGATGCGGGACATTCTATGAGCGAACCGGGTATTAAAAGTGCTTTACTTGATGCTACGGATCGGTTTTGATTTTCAACCGCAGGGCGTTGGATTTTTATATAATCTCTGTCTTCGCAGGAACCTTTGCGATACTTTGCGTTTGAAAAAATAAATATAGCAATTTTTACCCTTGAGGAATACAAATTTTACCTCACCCTCGTTCCCTCTCCAAAGTAGCGGAGAGGGATGTCTGAGAGGAGAGGGTGAGGTTTTAAGCGCTATATACTCATATAACTCTTTTTTCTCTAAAATGTGTGTACATTTGCCGCAAATGTGATTTTAGTTGTGTATACTAAATATAGAAACTGCTGAACATCTAGGCAATGAAGTTTCTCCTGTGGGTTCAAACTATACGTTAGCTTGACAGCAAACCAAGGAAATTGTACACATTGCTACAAACTTAGCGTCTTAATTTACAGAGGGCTAATTATGTCAACGACTTCAGCCAAAAAAGCCAAACAAAGTAGAGTTGATTTAAGAGTAAGTCAACAACAAAAGGAATTATTAGAAAGAGCTGCATCTTTAAGAGGGCTAAGTCTTAGTTCTTATTTGCTTTCTAACGGTATAGAAGCTGCAATTAAAGATATAGAATCTCATGAAAAGTTAGTTTTGAGTGATAATGACCGGGATTTATTTCTATCTTTGATGGAAAATCCACCAGAGCCAAATCAAGCTTTGAAATCAGCGATGAGAAGATTTCAAGAGGAATACGAAAACTAATTGTCTGTGAAATTCCATATCTCATTACTTGATACCAGCTTTCACGATCGGGAATCTTTTGACTGTGGTAAACCACAGTTAAATAATTACTTAAAGAAAATTGCTGGACAAGACGCAAAAAAAGGATACTCCAAGACTTTTGCTGCAACAACTGAAGTTAATAAAAAAAAGATTGTTGGGTATTATTGCACGAGTGCATCTAGCATTGAATTAGAGAATATTCCTGAAAATCTCTCGAAAAGATTACCGAAATATCCTGCTCCTGCGATGCTAATTGGAAGGTTAGCGGTAGATAAAGGAATGCAAGGTCAAAGACTTGGAGAAACGCTTCTAATGCACGCTCTAAATAAAGCAGTTAGAGCAACTTCGGAAATAGCAATTTTTGCAGTTAGAGTTGATGCTTTAGATGAGGAACCGAAGAAATTTTATCTTCATTATGGTTTTAAAGCATTTAAAGATAAAAAATTCTCTCTTTTACTTCCGATGAAAACAATTTTAACGATGTTTGGAGAGAATTAAATTAATTTTAGCTCTGAACGATTTAAGGGCTATTTTTTAGTTTGAGGCTTTGCTCCATACTAAATTTTAAGAAAGAACTTATATCAAGTCTGCTTAGTTACTTATACATCCTGCACTAACTACCCCCTACCCTCTCCAAAATAGCGGAGAGGGAGTAATACGATTTAAAGCAATTCAGTGACGATCGCGTTGAATTTTTCATAGGGAGCTATGCCTACAATGGTTTCTACGCGGCTTCCATCTTTGTAAATCATCACCGAGGGAATGCTGCGAATACCCAATCTCTGAGCTAAATTGTGGTTTTCCTCAAGGTTTACTTTAACCACTTTCACCTGGGGATTGTGTTCTTGAGCTAATCTCGCCATCATCGGAGCAATCATCTTACAAGGACCGCACCAACTTGCAGTAAAATCAAATACAAATACACCATTGCTGGTTGAAAGTGTATCGAATTCTTCCTCTTGGATATATTCAACAGTTGTTAGTGATGTTTCTATTCCTTCCATGGATAATCCTATTATCTGGTATTTTTATGAGTTTTGACGCGAATTAATATAAAGCAGTAAGCGAGGATTCTCCATGACGGCTAATAACCCAAAAAACGAATATCATCTATGGGAAAAACTTAATCAAGCGAGGCTTGCAAAGGCTGCCAGAGGTGGTTATGCTGGCTATGGTTCTCCTGCTTTTGGACAAGTTTCTGTCAATGGTGAATTGGTGGACAATCCCCAGGAACAACAGATTATTGAATTGATTCGCCGCCACCACAAATCTGGAAAATCTCTACCTCAAATTGCTCGCTGGCTTAACCACCAGGGATACACAACTAAACGGGGGAAACAGTGGCAACCCGTTTCAGTAAAACGGGTATTGGATAGACTTTATGGTAAAAAAGGAAGAATTTCCGGTATAGACGATAACTGAAATTATTTCCCAAGTCTGGTTAAAAACCCAAATCTTAAATGCTTTCTTTTTTCCTCGAACAATCCGATAATGTTTTATAAGGTATTTATTTTTAAGTTTTTTATCACCTTAAAAAGATTCAAATATTTGTCATACTTGGATTTTAGCTTGATAGCCTTTACATCTCTCGTATTGTACAAACTTTTGTATGTGTAATATATAGAAGTATTAAAAAAGGTTACAAAAATTAATATATATAATTAGTACCTACTCGCAAAGACTGTGAACTATGCAAATAGATGACTCATTAATTGGCGTACCCTGCCTGGAGGATGCGATAGATAGGCATCCACTAGTAGTTTCGCCAGATGCTCCCTTGACTGATGTTGTCGCCTTAATGAGTCAAACGCTAGGTAATAGTTGCTTTGTCTCTGGAGTGGATGCAAAATCGAAAACTAATTCTCAACGGGGTGCGCGTTCCAGTTGTGTTTTAGTTATGCAGAGAACAGAATTATTGGGTATTTTTACAGAAAGAGATATTGTAAAATTGACGGCAGTAGGTGCAGATTTTGCAACGGTAAAAATTGCAGAAGTCATGGCGCATCCGGTGATTACACTTTCAGAAGAATCATTTCAGGATATCTTTGCACCTCTATTTTTGTTTCGGCGGTATCGGATTCGGCATTTAGCGATCGTCGATGAATATAAGCACATGGTGGGAACTGTTTCTCCAGAGAGTATTCGCCAGGTGTTGCGTCCAAGTAATTTATTAAAAATGCGTCGCGTGTCGGAAGTGATGACTACCGAAGTTATTCATGGACCACCGACGGCTTCAGTAATTAGTTTGGCGCAAATGATGGCAACCCATCGAGTTAGTTGTATTGTAATTGTAGTAAAAGAGACTTTACAAGATGTTTTGCCAGCTTTCAAACCTGTAGGTATTGTTACAGAGCGCGATATTGTACAGTATCAAGCTTTAGGATTAAATTTACGTGAAACTGAAGCAAAAGTCGTGATGAGTACCCCTTTATTTCTACTCGATCCTAATGATTCTTTGTGGTTTGCTCATCAACAAATGCAACGACGGCATCTACAACGGTTGGTGGTATCTTGGGATTGGGGGGCAAAATTGGGTATTGTGACTCAAAGTAGTTTGCTGCGAATATTCGATCCTCTGGAAATTTATGGAGTTGTGGAAACATTACAGCAAACCATTGTTCAGTTAGAGAATGAGAAGGCAGAATATTTGAGGGAGCAAAACATCGCGGATGAAGCAACTGTTATAAAAAATACTAGTCAATTAGAGTCAGAAGATGCGATCGTTTCTGAAAACTTAGATACTTTGGTTTCTAGCATTAAAAATCGGATAGAGCATTTACTAGATAATCCCGATTTGCCAGTAGATATACGGCAAACATATCTGAATTCGGCGTTAAAAGATATCCAAGAAGTGGCATTGCAAAATAGAAATAAAAATTAGGTTAATTAACTTTTAATCAACTTTCTGAGTAAAGAAATGAAATTTATCGGTATTGATTTGGGTTGGAAATCGCAACCAAGCGGCTTATGTTACTTAGAATTAATCGATGGAAAGCTGGAATTGCAAGATTTAGATAGAAAAGATTCGATTGCAGATATCCTGGCTTGGGTTGATAACTGTGTCGAGGAAAACTATAGCGCTATAGTTGCCGTTGATGCACCAACTCTTATTCCTAACCCTACCGGAAGTCGTTTACCCGACAAATTGACTCACAAACACTTTGGTAAATATCACGCGGGATGCTATCCTGCCAATCTCAATTTACCTTTTGCTCAACGTACGGTAAATTTTGGTTTGGAATTGGAGTCTCGCGGTTTTCTCCACGCGCCAACTATCGAAGCGCAAAAGCTTGGTAGATATCAAATTGAAGTCTTTCCTCACCCCGCTATAGTTCAGCTTTTCGGCTTGGGGCGCATCCTTAAATATAAAAAAGGACGAATTAGCGATCGCCATATCGAACTCACGAAGCTTTACGATTACATCACGAATATTCTACCAACCCTTAATCCGCCTTTGGGTACTCAGTGTCTAGTAAGTTCATTTATTACATCTATTCCGAAGACAGGGGCAGCCCTCAAAGCAGCAGAAGACAAGCTTGATAGTATTATTTGTGCTTATGTTGCGGCTTATTGGTGGTATTGGGGAGAACAACGGAATTTAGTATTGGGTTCGGAGAGTACTGGTTATATTGTGATTCCTAACAGAATCGAGTGATAAAGAAGTAGAAACACCCAGAATAAAAACCAAATTCACGGGCACGCTAATAAATTTTTTTAGAAGAAAAAAGTTTCCGCCGGGAACCCTTCACCAGATTATTTTTCTTGAATGAGAATCAGATTGGCTAAATATTGTCCGGATTTACCTTCAACGGGTTTAATGCTCATTATTCCTTGCCATTTCAAGTTATCTTTATCTTTTAATAACCACATACTTAAAGTAGTTTGAGTGTTTTTAGTATCAGGCATTTTTTCCCAGCCAGCTTTTTGCATTTGATTCATATAATGTTGGTTTAATTGTTGGAGATTTAGCTGAGTTTCTAAAGTTGCCATCGAGTTTGACATTTCAGAGCTAAAACCACCAATTGGTTTAGGAATCACTTTTGTATTTGCCGGTGGTTTCAATATGGGAGTTTTGGCAAAATTAAAGGGTAAACCTCGGATTAAAAATCGACAAGAAGACCCAGATTCATTAGTATTTAAAGAGATACTCACTTCTGTGGGAGTATTTTCTGATTGGTTAAGATTTAGGGTTAATAAAGGACCTTTTTCTGATTTACAATAATTTAAATTTTCATCAATATCACTTGCTGATATTGCAAAAGCCCGCTTTGGAGACATATCTTCTTGTTGTTTCCATCCTTTATCTGTTAACTGATTTTGATAAAAAGATTTTACTTGTGCGGCAGATTGGGGTGTATCTAATGCTATTTCATAGGAATATTCCCCGCGTATAATACTTCCTAAAACTTGAGATTCCAGAGGTTGGGGAATTTCTACAGGTAATTTATCGGGTAGTTTTCCGATTATAAGTTGGCTTTTTCCTCCTCTATAAAAATCGATTCTATTTAATCTTAGTAATCTTTCTACAATCTGTCTGGGTACCATCTCATTATCATTATTCGGAGATTCTGCAACTGCAACGAGTGTTGAAATGATAATTACAGATTTTAGTATTAATAATGGTAGTACAAGTAATTTCAGTGAGTGTAATTTTTTCACGATCCTTGTATTCAGATTTTGATTTATTGTTATTCTACGCTTCAGTTACAGTCAGATTGATTAGATTCTAATTTTTTCGGACGTGGATTCTTATAGAGAAATTTTATTTTTTTTAACTCTTTGATTTTTTGATCTTTTTTGAATTTGCTCCTGTTTGGAACAAAATTCTTAGATAATGAATATAGAAAGTTGTAGAAATTGATATTTTGAGTACTCATAACTAATTCAGGACATATTGTACAAATAAAAAATTGATTATTTGTAGATTAACTAATAAACATCAGTAAATCATATACAAAAAGTCATATAAATACATTACTAAAGTCATGTTCTCTTCCCAAACCAATGCCTTAGTATATATCGTGAGTAGATGGGCAAGCTTTGATTGCACTTAAGAAACATGAATAATCTGGCAATTTCTATACCCAAAGCAGTTCGGTATGTAGAATGGACTATTTTAATTGTTATTTTCTCACTTGTGTTATTTATAATGGCACAAGTAAAATACTTTGATTTTCCAGAGTATCCCGAATCATTTATCCCATTTTTCATGGTATTTGTTTCTTTAGCTGGCTGTACATTATTAAGTTTTATATTTCCTATTGAGCGTCCTTTATAGCAGAGACGAGTTTATATATTATTAGAAATGTTATTAATTTTTCCAACCATAATGATGGGCTGTAAACTTGATTTACTATTATATTTTTATATTGCCAAAAGTTGCTTTTTACTAGGTCGTAAAGATGTATTCTTGACAGTTCTTAGTAGTTGTATTGTTTGGAATAGTTTATCTATTGCTCACTTTATTTATCAATTTGATGAAGTCAAAGAGTATTTAATAACTAATCTTGATGATGTATATGTTCTTGAGTATATGATTCCGCAGAGCTTAATTGTTGGTATTGGTGGCTATTTGGTAATATCAATTTTTACGATCGTGTTTTGTTACATTGCTCGTGCAGAGCACAAAAGCCGTAAAAAAGCGGAAAAATTAGCTCAAGAAGTTGAAGCTTTAGCAGCAAAGTTAGAAAGAAACCGTATAGCTCGCGATATTCATGATTCTTTGGGACATACTCTTACCACTCTTGACATACAGTTAGAATTAGCCAATACATTAGCAAAACGTCAACCGGAAAATGCTTTAAAAGCTCTTGGTATTTGCAAAGAACTTTCTTCTCAATGCCTTGTAGAAGTAAGACGTGCAGTACAAACTATGCGAAAATCTACTTTTGATTTAAATCAAGCTTTACAAATTTTAATTGAACAAGTGCGGCAAAATTACAGTTTACAAATTTCGATGGAAGTGAAATTGCCGAATCTACCTCTACAAACAGCCCATCAGCTATATTGTATTACCAAAGAGGGATTAACTAACATTCAAAAACACGCTTCGGCTTCTCAGGTTACTTTACGTGGAGAAACGAGATTTAATAATATAATGTTGGAAATTATCGATAACGGTATCGGTTTTAATCCTGATTCTCCCCATGCCGGTTTTGGTTTAAAAGGAATGCAAGAGCGGGTGGATGTGTTAGCAGGTGAGATGATAATTAAAAGCAAGGAAACTAAGGGTACTTGTATTCAAGTGTTAATTCCGTTTTGATAGATAAATATTTGATACAAACAAAGCTCACCTGCTTGGGCTAAGAATTATCCTAGGCCACGCAGGTGAGCTTTGCAATTGTAGCCCCAGGTTTACAGCCTGCCGGCTTTTGACAAAATTGGCATGCTGCTACACAAAACTTGACTAAACTTATGCAAATCTAATCATTCAACTGAAGAAAACTCCAGAGGGTTTGCTTCTTGCTTGGGCCAAGGGAGCCGGCTCCAACAGTCCCCAAGCGTAAATTCGGGTGTAGCCCACCCTACTGGTGAAAAAATTATTTTGAAGCTTTTAGTCATTGTTCATCCATTATTTTCAGCAAATTTAACAAATCGTGGACTCCCGTGTGACCTTTTTACAGGCTTGCCAGTTTTGAATCGACTGTGGTTTACAAACCATATCAATTAAGCCGATGTGTTCGGCATTAATTTTAGTATATATGTACACGACTTGTTAAGCAAGAGAAGAAATGAAAACTTACTTTAATTGCAGAAGTTTAAGTAAGTTTAAGAAAGAATTTCACGATTTAATCATGCTCCTAACCGAAAACCGGCATATCATTAATAATAAAACTGATTTATTACCTCCGACATTATGGGTGTTTACTACCATCTGGCATAATTGCCCCAGTTAATTTGACATTACTGAGGTTTTTAATGTCAGCAATGCTAGTATATTGCAAGTTTGCACCCCTTAAATCGGCACCATCAAGGTTAGCGTAACGGAGTTGTGCACCCCGTAAATCAGCGCCGCGTAAATCCGCATTATTTAACTTGGCGTACATTAAGTTAGCATTAGATAAATTTGCATTCCTCAACGATGCACCTTTGAATTTTACTCCTCGGAGGTTTGCATTCTGGAAGTTTGTATTTTGAAATCTACCATTATCTAAACTCGCGTATTGAAGATTTGCATTGCTCAAATTACTCCGTTCTAAATTAGTATTTCGCAATTTACTATACTTCAAATTGGCATTTTTGAGACTGACATTTACTAGTTGAGTGTTGCTTAAGTTTGCTTTTTGAAAATTACAATTATTGCATTCTTTGGTTTTCTGCAATCTACTCAAGTAAAGAGTTCGCAAGCGTTCTCTTAATTGTTCTCTTCCTCTTCTATCCTGTTGCTGGAGTCTTGTTATAGTTCTACCTTGCTGTTTCTGGAGACTATCAAGTTTATCTATTCGGCTTTCCAATCGTTGTTTTTCTTGGAGAAGATTAGAAATCCGTGTTTGTTGTTCTTCGAGTTGCTCTCGTTGATATTGGCTTAATCTGTAACCTTGTTGTTGAGAAATGGAAAATTCTTTAAAAATTTGAATTCCTGCACTACCCAGCCAAAGACATACGAGAAGTGTACAACATTGGGCAAATGTCAGATTATTATTAGGATTTTGAGTTTTGGCCGATCTCAAGGTTACGGGAATTGGTTTCAATGCTTCTAAAGCTACTGCTGCATTTGCAAACCGATTTTTGATATTTGGCTCAACCATCTTGCGCAACCACCTAACAAATTGGGGATTTAAATCTGATGGCAATGACTTAAAATCAAAACGATATTCATCATCAATTAATTTGCTAACATTAACCGAGCGGGTACCGCTGAGCAAACAAATTAACGTCACGCCTAAACTGTATAAATCCGATGCTTCGGTTAAATCGCGACCAAAATATTCTTCCGGAGGAATAAAACCGGGAGTTCCAGAAGCGACACTGCTAAGTGCAATTTCATTATTGTGAACTCTTGCAAATCCAAAATCAACTAAATAAGCGTTGAGATTTTTATCAACTAAAATATTTTCAGGTTTAATATCCCGGTGAAAAATTTGTGGGGTACGCTGCTGCAAATAAACCAAAATTTCTAAAATTGATATGGCAATTTGCTTAATTTGTTGGGGGGTAAATTTATTTTCAGCAGCCAACGATGGTGCGCCTTTATATTCCTGTACTAAACCAAAACCGTGGGGTGTTTCAAAAGAAGTTAAATAACTCGGAATGCGGGGATGATCTAACTGTTTGAGTACTTCTATCTCACGTTCGTAAGCTTTAAAACCCGACCAATCTGTACCTATATCTGCAAAGCGAAACTCTTTGATTACGACTTTTATTTTAGAGTTTTCCACTTCCGCGAGGTGCGTAATGCGTCCCCCGAAGCGGTTTCTTCCTAGTTCTTTATTTACTTGATAGCCGAGATGTGAAAAATCTGGTTTTTGGATTGCCATCGTTGTCTCCAGGCGCAATTATTGCAACTTGATTCTTAATGCTACGCAGGTATTACAGTTCATTTTCACACAAAAAAAATCAAGTGTAAGGAATTTGTACAATATCTTATCCTTATCTTTAAATTATAACCTGCCCGAATCAAGGAAGGGGAGGAGTTGCTTATTTGCCAAGGTGTGCCCGATTAGCCGTACAACAAAGTTTCTCACACCTTTAGGGCAAATCCACTTCCAGGCTGCTTGTTTACTGATTTATCCCCAATTTCTTCTTAACATTATCGACAACCCTTTTTACATTTATCCCATTTATATTAGGAAACGGCAAAAACAAAATTGTGTCTGGGAATTCGGGGGGAGCAGGGGTATTATCCACATTAAGTGGCAAAATATTATTTACATTCTTACTCCATTTACGCTTTAGAGCCGAATTGAGTTCAAGTTTGGTCCATTCTTTATTTACATAGTGTTGTGAAAATAACATAATACAGAAGCGTGCTTTATTCTCGTATATGTCTGGCAAGGTGAGTGATAGGTCTTCACCCCAAAGTTCACTTTCTTCATTTTGATCGTAAAATACTTTTATATCTTCTTGTTGAAGGGCATGAAATAAGCGTTCAGCCATGTAGCGTTCTTCCCCAGCAAAAGACAAAGCAATATCATATTCAAAATCGGAATCGGAATTTACAGCTACGGGTGTAGGATTTTCCGGCATACTCGGCCGCATTTGTTCTTCAAAGCTTTGCAATTTTGGGTTTCCGGGATTAGCCTCTCGTGCAGCGGTAAGAAGCTCTTTCACCTCCCCATAAGTTTCAGCCCATTGAATTAGTCCTCTTACAACGTCCGAGTGATTATTACCTGTAGCAATAGTATCCAAATTTTTGTCTAACTTGAAGCTTACCATCTGTTCGAGTGTTCCTTTATTTGGAAA
>JBCCSG010000002.1:0-87824 GCA_039200565.1 Cyanobacteria bacterium P01_D01_bin.50
CGTACTGGTGTTCATATTTTGCAAGGAGATATGCAAAAAATCCAGGATTTAGCTGAGTTGCTTAAAACTATAGATGTAGCGGTGCTAACAGCAACTGCTTGGGGTGGTGCGGGAACTTTTGATATAAATGTAGTCAAAACAATCGAATTACTCAACCTGTTAGATGTTGAAAAATGCGAACAGGTAATTTATTTTTCCACAGCTAGTGTCTTAGACAGCAACAATCAACCTCTTAAAGAAGCAGGGGAACTAGGTACAGATTATATTCGTTCCAAATTCGACTGTTTGAGAAGATTCTCAAAACTAGCTATTGAACCCAAAATTACAAAAGTTTTTCCTACTTTGGTTGTGGGTGGCGATGAAAATAAGCCGTTTTCTGCCGTTTCATCCGGTATTCCCGAAGTAACGAAATACGTCAATTTAATTCGCTTTTTAAAAGCAGATGGTAGTTTTCATTTTATCCATGGAAAAGATATTGCAACTGTAATCAAATATCTGATTGATAATCCTCCAAAACAAGAGGTGAAAAAGTACGTTTTAGGACAAGAAAAGATTACAGCTAATAAAGCGATAGAAGAAATTTGTGTCTATTTCGACAAAAAGATTTATTTTCGCATCCCTCTATTTTCATCTTTAGCAGACGTAATAATTAAAACCTTTAATATTCAGATGGCTGCATGGGATAAATTCTGCATGAAATATCGCCATTTTACCTACGAAGAAATAGTTAACCCCAACACCTTTAATTTACCAAATTATTGCGCTAACATGAGCGATGTGTTGAAAACTAGCGGTGTAGAAGCCAAGAAGAAGTAAGGGAGAGGGGGAGATGAGGAGATAGGGAGATGGGGAGATAATTCATAACTCCTAACTCCTAACTAATAACTCATAATTATTAACTGTTAACCGTCACCCAAAAATCGGCAGTTTTAACTTTACCATTGCGATTGAATTGCAGCCAAAGCTTATAAGTTCCTGGTTGAGGAAATTTAGTTGTAAAATGTAACTGATTATTGGGTGAATTTTTGATCATTTCACTGTCAATATAATCGGAATCTGTTAGAGAAGAAGAACTTTTAATCACTACCAGATTTGCTTTTTGACCTAAATATGGTTTTAAATCTTTAATTGGTTCTTTATTACTAGCTTGCTTCAATTCAAACTTTAAAGCGACTTTTTTCCCGGGTTTAATATTCGCTTCAGACAAACTTAAATCGATTATTGTATCAGATAATGTCTTTGTCTTGCCAAAACTCTCTAATTCTGTAGGAAAGGGAACTTCACCAGGAATAGATACTTTTTCTACAGATATTTGTTCTTTTTCACCAAATGGATTGTAGTCGCTAAAAACTGTGTAATCTCCAGGAGCCGGGAATTTAGGCTTTACTTCAATATTTTGACTACTTTTATAGCTTGCTTGAACTAAATCAAAAAATCTTAAATCATTACTTACGACAACCATATACATTTGCTTTGGTTTGGAAGCATCATTATTATTATTGTTAGCTTTTGCAACTGAATTTGGAACCTTAACTTTTACTGAAACTGGTTCATTTGGTGTAATCTTCTTAGGTAAAGTTAATTTTCCTTGGGTATTAGGAGAATTATTTTTAGGTTGAGAGTTAGCTTGTAATTTTTTTGGTGAATTTAGCTTGCTAGGGGTTTGCGAATTTGATTGTGGTTGCTTACTTGTGGTAGCCTTTTGTGGAACAGATTGCACCTGAGTTTGTTGATTTTCAGATTTTTCTTCGGTTTTTATGGTAGATGAACAACTTTGAGATAAAAACAAAGTACCTAATACAGCTATTTCTGCAACCGAATTTTTCATTGTTATTTTTCTTTGCCTGATACAAATGATTGGTTTCAAATTTCCCAATCCTTTATAACAAACCAAATACCAAATTCGCTTTTTAGTATGACCATTCGTATAGTAGCTTTCATTTGAATAGAATATAAAACTTTAATTTTTTCACAAGATAAAAATCTATCGGGTATTATACAGTCTTTTTTGTATTACGGATAACATCTATAGTAATTTATAAGACTTTTCTAATGAAATTATTGCGGTGAAATAATGTAGTATTTATAACTGTATATCAATTAACGAATTGATAGTAAGTCAAGGGCTCCTATGAGAATTTTTTCTCCTAAAAAAATTTAATGGGTACCCGTCACAAAGTAATTCTGGTTTATCATGGCTTTCATTAACGGAACACAAAACAACGACAGTCTTCTTGGTACTGCTGAGCTTGATTTTATTTACGGTAGGGAAGGGAACGATCGGCTTGAAGGTAGAAATAATAATGACTTTTTGGATGGGGGAGCCGGAAAAGATACTTTAATTGGTGGAAATGGTAACGATGTTTTATTTGGTGGTTTAAATGACGATATCCTTAGAGGTGGTGCAGGTGATGATATATTTTTCCTGGCAAAAAACCAGGGGATAGATACCATCAAAGATTTTCAACTTAACAAAGATTCGATTATTTTGGGTAACGGTTTAAGCTTTGGACAACTAACTATTTTCCAAAATGGTAGCAATGCTGTAATTTCAGTTGCTAACACCGGTGAAACTTTAGCATTTTTAAATGGAATAAATGCCAATCAACTTGGATCGAACAATTTTCAGACTATTAGTAACGTGTAGGGGTAGCAATACGGAAACTACAAGGAGGTACCGTATAATTTTAATATATGAATATATCCCATGTGTTGCCTAATTGAGAAATAAGTTTTCATTACAAAATGTCGTAATTGTGGTGTCATAGAGAATTTGGGCGTTTGCAAGTTTATGGGAAATCATTGAGAATTTTCAAACAGGTAATTTCAAATATTACTCATAAATTTAGAGACGTAGCGGTGCTACGTCTCCATAAGTTTGATTTACAAGAGTAATTAATCTTTCTAGAAGAATCTGAAAATTCAACTAGCCGAACTAACTATTTCTTCCGTCTCTACTGAAGATTTTTCTCCTAATTTGGCTTCTGTACCAGCAAGTAACCTCTCAATATTAGTTTTATGGCGAATAATTACATAAAAACCAGCCGCAACTCCAAATAAGATATAAGGTAGCGGTTGATGCAGCACCACCATCAAAATCGAAACTGCGATCGCGCCACAAATTGAACTCAAAGATACAATCCGCGATATCGCCACAACTATAGTAAATACGCCAAATGTTGCTAAACCAACTTGCCAATTCATCGCTAACAAAATGCCTAAACTTGTAGCAACGGATTTACCACCACTGAATCCTAAAAATATTGATTTACTATGTCCTATTATCGCCGCTAAACCAGCTAAAGTTACCATTACAGGTTGCCAAATTTCTGGATTAACTGTCGCCGGAATAAAATTATAAATTGGTGCCAAATCAAACAAGCAGTAAGCAAGAAATATTGAAAATACTCCCTTCAAACAATCAACTAGTAAAACAAATACACCAGGACCTTTACCCAAAGTTCTTAAGACATTAGTCGCGCCAGTTGAACCCGAACCGATTTTGCGAATATCAATTCCCTTTAACAGCATAACCAACGCGTAACCTGTGGGAATAGAACCCAAAAGGTAAGCTGAGATTAAAACTGCTCCACACAAACTTAACCAAATACTCATAATCTTAGTTGTTATTTGTTGGGTGTTATTTGTTGGTTGTTGGTGGTTGGTTGTTGGTTGGTGAGATATGACGGATTTTACCCAAAGCTGATAGTAACGGTTATTAACCTATTGCACTCAACCAATAACCCAGTAATGCCAGCATTTCGCTCCCTAAGAACCACCAGGATGCTCGCACTAATTATGATTTTACAAATCGTTTAGAACTGCCATATCCACTAACAATTAACAACTATCCACTAACAACTAATCAATTTAGAAAAATTCATCCTCATAATAGTCTCTCATCATTTTGGGGTCAGGAGCAAAAGCTAACCACAATGGAAATTGCAACAACCCCACATTAATTTGTTCTTCCGAATCGTCAATAATAATAAAAGGTTGTAAATCAGCTTTAACCAAACGTTCGGCTTTCTGAGCCACAGCAGAGGGTGTTTCAAATAATGCCAGACCTCTGTCGGGACCAAAATCTGGACGACCAATTCCTAAACAATCTTGTAAGCCGCGTCGCCATTCTCCCAGACGTTCTGGCGAATTTGCTAAAACTAAAGTGCGAGATCGGTTTCCATAGATAGAATACAATATAGATATAATTGCGGAAGCAATTAGTGTATTTTGCAACCTACTACCCATAGTTCGTAGGGCACCGCGTCCTCCCTGCTTGAAAAACCAAGTGGAAACCCTTTCAGCATGAACTGGTTCAAAGGTACGACGTAATTGCCATGGAGGTCCGTAATAGTCTGGTTTGGTGCGATATTGGTCTATTAACTGACGAATTTTTCTTGTACCGTCTTGGAATTGTCCTCGGCTAAATTGTGGTGCTCTTCTTCCGCTGTATTCGGAGTCAAATTCCGAGTCAAATTCATCAAGAGGCTCAATTTCTTGGACCGCAGGTTTTTGGGGTTCGGGCTTTGTTGGTGGAACTAATTCCAACTGTTCTGCTGCTGCTGCTAAGTCTTGTAAGCTACCGGTAAGATAATCTTTAAAGCCCTGTACTCGAATTGCTAATTCTTGAGAAGCACCGGCGAAAGTGGTTCGCATTTCATTACGAATCCGTTCTTGACGGCGTTCGAGTTGCTCGATAGAAATTACTAGAGCTTGTTTACGTTGTTCTAATTCTGAAAGCGCCTCCTGAGTCATTTTCGAGAGTGCTTTTTGCGTATTTCCTACTTCAGCTTGAAGAGTTTTGTAAGACGTTTGTAAATCGGCAATTTCCCGTTTCAAGGATTCTTCGGTATTTTGTAATTGCGCTACTCTTTGAGCCACAAGGTTGTATTCCGGAGAATTATCCACTGGTTCCGAGTTTATTTGCGAACTTTCTGCCGTAGTATTTTCACTGGAATTCGCCATAATTGGAGTGACTGAAGATAATAAATTTTCTAATATAGGACTTGGTATTTGTGATTTTACTTCCCTAGACTCCTTGGTTCTATTTTCTGCTTTCTCATGTGTGTTGCTAAGTTCAGGCAACTCAACCTCAATATACTTTTCGTCTTGGTTCATAATCAATCCAAGTCCAAAAAGATTAGGCGATTAAACAAACGCCATCTTTACAAATTTCAATATAAGTATTAAGTATAAAGTGTTAACTCCATATTTTACCAGAGAGATTGACCGATGGTCGCTGACGATCGCCCTATCGGGTGGATATGCTGAGATTAAGGAAGAAGGAGAAGAGTAAATGATTTAGAACTGTTAACTCCTAACTCCTAACTCCTAACTGTTAACTCCTAACTGTTAACTCCTAACTTATAACTCCTAACTCCTGACTCCTGACTCCTAACTCCTAACTCCTAACTCCTAACTCCTAACTCCTGACTCCTGACTCCTAACTCCTAACTCCTAACTCCTGACTTTTGAAAGTTTAACTTCAATCAATTCTCGAACAATGCTCTTCCAGGCAAGCTTTAAGAGTTTTAGCGTCAAATAAAATCGGCAGAAAATGGATGCTTTTAATTTCTTTAAAGTAAAACAAAATAGGAACCACATTCCAGAAAATCCGCCAATTTTGCCACTCAGCATAAGGAAAACGACGGAGTAAGTTATCGCCTCTAACAATATCTAAATCGGTGGCTGTAAATTGCAAACGTAATGTTACCGTTTGGTACATCAGAAATAGTCCAAGCAGTGCAATGATGCCCCCAGCCACGGGTTGATGTATGACGAACAAGGGAATCGATCCAATAATTAAAACTACAGGTATGTTGTAGCTAGGCTTCAGTTCCACAGTAGATGCAGAATTAGAGGTTAATGAAGTAGTCACTGTTTAAAATAATGTTTTGTTAAGGTGCATTATGTTTATTCTAAAAGTTAGATGTATTAAAAAGTAGGGATTTAGGAGTTTGTTATTGGCAGCGACTCAAAATTATCCATCTCCCCATCCCCTTATTTCCCTACCTGAATTTACTAGAAACCTTGCGTTAAAGCGCTACCAGTTCCTTGAAACATTAACCAAGAAAGGAAAAAATTGACAATAAATATAATTAGTAAAGCCGTAACAACAGCAGTTGTGGTTGATTGCCCTACACCTTTAGCACCTCCTGTTGTGGTTAAACCCCAATTACAACCAATCACTGCCACTAAAAGTCCGAAACAAACGGCTTTAACCATCGCAGTCAAAATATCCCACATTCCCAGAAAATTACGGGTTGAGTCGAGAAACTGACTATCAGATAAATTGTATAAATTTGCTGCAATAAACAATCCTCCCGCCATACCTGTTATTAAAGATAACAGGGTGAGAATCGGTAACATTATGCAGCAAGCAAGTACCCGAGGAATAACTAAATAATCTATAGGATCGGTTTTTAACATTAATAGAGCGTCTATTTGCTCCGTAACTTTCATCGTACCAATCTCCGCCGCAAATGCAGAACCAACTCTCCCCGCTAAAACTACTGCTGTCAGCACGGGAGAAAGCTCTCGCGTCAATGCTACTGCCAATACTCCTCCAACAGCGTTTCCTGCACCAAAGTTAATAAACTCCCGCGCAACCTGAATTGTAAATACCGCACCTACAAATACAGCTGTAACTAAGGCGATAAATAGTGAGTCTGGCCCCACCGCAGCCATTTGTTCTAAAGTGTTGCGGCGATGGATTTTACCTTTAAATAAATGAATGATTACTTGTCCAATCAAGAAAATCGCCGCCAGCAATCGCAGGCTCCATGTTCCCAAACTGGATTTAGATGTTGCTTGACTCACAATTTTTACATTAACTCGGCAATTGCCGTCATCATAGCGGAAGTTACAGGTTCTGAGGTACGGAATTCTCTTCCTCCCCTTCCCCATCCCCTATAACGTGCCTTCATATTAACTTAAGTTAAAAACCACTCTCAGAAATCAAACCTGTTATTAACTGCATCTAAACTGAAGACTACAAATGTATTATTTATGTAATGCTTGATTTATTATAGACTTGATTGAATAAATCTCCTTTAATTAAAGAAAATACACGCCATCAAAAATTATGAATATATTTTAATTAAGACTTAAGATTCTTTAAATGCAGTGTGATATACGGCGATTGCACTTATTGTAGGAAGTGACAGATACCTACTGGCACGTTTTCAATGCAGGGAATCATTTTTTATGACCATGTTTATAAACTTTCTTCGCTCTCTAATACTGTCGATTATTTTCAGTTTTGTCGCTCCAATCTTATTTTTCGGTGGGGCATTGCTGATTTTATCCCTTGTGAGCTTACTTCCAGGCTTACAAGGTGTAGCTGACATCATCGCAACTCAAATCTCCAAATTTTTAGCTGCTTTCGGTAGCGGTATGCCCATGCAAGGGTTATTTGTAATCTGTTTAACTTGTAGCTTTGTTGGAGCACTTTTTGATACTTATGTATATTATAGGTGTCAAATACTACGTTTGGACTCTTAAATAGAGTCATTCATTATTTATAATGAAATTTCGCGAACAAGGAATTTTCTATTGCAAAAATCCTGCTTTTCAAAGCTGGGGAATCA
This sequence comes from Cyanobacteria bacterium P01_D01_bin.50, assembly GCA_039200565.1. Lineage (GTDB taxonomy): Bacteria > Cyanobacteriota > Cyanobacteriia > Cyanobacteriales > Nostocaceae > Rivularia. Next base: position 7,590 of record JBCCSG010000002.1, read on the forward strand.
TTCGGTGTGGATTAATTTTTTCAAAATTAAATATTGTTCGCAGCACGGAGGCTGGTAATGATATTTTTTTTGATTGAAGAATACTAAGATAATTTAGATTAAATGTCTTGTTTTCAATAAAACACTTTATTAAATAAAATCGAAATACCCTTAAAAACAAAAAATTGATCAAAATTAGCCTCGGGGTTTACATCTGCTTGATTTTTTAACAGCAAATACTTTACGTATTTGTAAATTAAAGTTAATGTTTTAAATCAAATCTAAAATATCGCAAGGTTTTGTGTACTGCTCATGGTTTGGCCTTTTAAGTCCAAGTATCGCAAACAAATAGCTAAAATTGAAATTACTGGTGCAATCGCAGGAAGTACTCGCAAACGAGTCTTAGAAGCCCTCAAAACTGTAGAAGAGAAAAAATTTCCCGCACTACTGTTACGGATTGATAGCCCTGGTGGTACGGTAGGAGATTCTCAAGAAATATACAGCGCTTTAGCACGTTTGCGAGAAAAAATCAAGATAGTTGCTAGTTTTGGTAATATTTCTGCCTCCGGAGGCGTATATATCGGCATGGGGGCAGAACACGTGATGGCTAATCCGGGAACAATTACGGGTAGCATCGGCGTAATCCTACGCGGTAATAATTTAGAACGCTTGTTAGATAAAATTGGTATTTCCTTCAAAGTAATAAAGTCTGGTCCTTATAAGGATATTTTATCTTTTGATAGGGAACTCACCGATAGCGAGCAAACTATTTTGCAAGAATTAATCGATACAAGTTATCAGCAATTCGTGCAAACAGTTGCAGAGGGACGTAATTTAGCACCGGAGACAGTAAGAACCTTTGCTGACGGTAGAATTTTTACCGGAGAGCAAGCTCTAGAATTAGGGGTTGTAGATAAACTAGGAACCGAAGAGGATGCCCGCCGTTGGGCAGCAGAGTTGGTAAATCTCGATCCAGAAAAAACAGAAGTTTATACCCTAGAAGAACCGAAACCTTGGTATAGTAAGCTTTTACCTGGTAGCAGAGTTCAAAATGGACTGACATCCAAATTTGATTGGGTAGAATTTGAATTATCTACATCTGGTTTACCCCTGTGGTTGTATCGACCTTAACTTTACAGGTATCCACCATGATATCTTTCATAATGCATTAGGGATGAATTTAGAAGAAAGATAAAACATTCTCATGGGTATCCGTCATTTTTCATTGCTCATTTGTTCTTTATCCAAAGCTGATGAATAATGTCTAATGACGGGCACCCTTAAAAGTTTTTTCTTCAAAAAAATTTTCATCGGAACCCGTCGGGAACCCTTGACTAATGTTTTAAGACAGGAGGTATTTTACGTGGAATCCCGAATGCAGGCAATTCGTGGAGCAACAACTGTTTCGGAAAATACTGTTGAAGCGATGCAAGAAGCCGTAATGGAAATATTAGACGAGCTTGAGGGGCGTAATCAATTGCATCCAACGGACATGATTAGCGTTATTTTCTCGGTAACACCTGATTTAGATGCTATTTTCCCCGCAGCGATCGCTCGTCATCGTACTGATTGGGATAAAGTTCCGATGATAGATGTACAACAAATGTACGTCCAAGGTAGCTTAGAAAAATGCATTCGGGTTTTAATTCACGCCTACATTAAAACGAACGCTACAATCAGTCACACTTATTTACGTCATGCTTCTAAACTTCGTCCTGACTGGAATTTACCTCAGCCGTTACAAGCATCACAGTCAACGACATAATCAAAAGTGTAGAATACACGCATATTCTATGTGAAAATACTTAAGAAATTATGAAGTTTAACGGTTGTGATGCTACTCAACCTACAGCTATTAGCGGAAAAGTCTTCACCGATAGAGGAACCGGAGTTCGGATAAAGCCGGAAGATTTTATGGCGATTATCTCTAAAAGTGAAGATCCGTTAGTAGTTGAAACGGCAGAAGGATTTTTTACGAAAATTTATAAGTATGCAACTGCGTACAAAGGTTTTGTGTTCTTCACAGAATCTTTAAATAGATTACAGTTTACCGCTCATACTGAAATTATACAGGCTCAAAGTATATCTAGCGACATTTAAAGTTAGAAGCTAGGAGTTAGGAATTAGGAGTTAGGAGTTACTACATAAATTGTAATCCCTTACCCTATTCCCTATTCCCTATTCCCTATTTCCTATTCCTTCTTCGGATGAAAACGAATGCCCAATACTAAGTCGTACATAAATTCAAAAAAATCTTTCTTTTTGAGTAAACCTAGTGATTGGTAGCATTCTTTTTCATCTAACAGAGGCTTCATTAGACGATATGTAGGTTGGTAATTATACCAAGGTATAGAAGGCCATAAATGATGAACTAGATGATAGTTCTGCCCCAAAATCAAGATGTTCAAAATTGGGCTGGCGTAAACCCGAGCATTTTTCCAGCGATTGCGTTCGGAGAAGGGACGATGAGGCAAATAGTCGAAAAATAAACCAAGTGCTAACCCAACGATACCTGAAGGCACAAACCAAAAATTGAGAATGTAGCCGAGGAAGTGAAATTGCACCGAACAAATAACAATAGCTACGACGATTAAGCGACTTATGAACCATTCCATAAGTTCGTTTTTGCGCCATAAACGTCGTTTAAAGAAAAATATCTCGTGATAGAAAAAACGAACTGCAATTAACCATAGGGGACCACCTGTAGAAACATAATGGTCTGGATCGTTTTCTGGATCGTTAACATTTGCGTGATGTTGTAAGTGCACTCGCGTAAATACTGGAAATGCAAAAGCAAGCATTAATGCACTACCATGTCCCATTAGGGCGTTAACTTTTCTATTGCGATGAGCAGCCTGGTGGCAAGCATCATGAATTACCGTACCAGCGATATGCAAGGCAATGATATTCATGCAGAAGCATATCCACTGTTGCCATTGCCAAACCCAATAACCTAGTACAGACAGAACAACAATCCCAATAGCAGCTAAAAACATTAGCAGAGTGGGATTGAAACCACCGGGTGGGGACAAAAGTTCCTTGGGGGGGACTGTCAGTGGCTCACGTGCCTCCGACGTCAGCATTGTCAACTCCTTATTTACCAAATATTTGCGAGTATACGACAAAGACCGACGAATAATAAAGTTTTGTGTACTGACATTTTTCTAAATTTTTACTTTTATTGGTTATCACTCAACAGTGATTAAAAATAAAAAGGCGGAAAGCTCAAGTAATTGTGAGAGAATTTTTACAGCTTCCCCAATTAATTTTTTCTGAATGCGTTTCTAGCCACAGACAAAAGTTCTAGTTTAATCTACGATTGTTCCCTAGCTAAAAGCGCGATATGGCAGCCCCCTATGCAATTAAGAGATTCAGTACGCCGGACAAAAATTGTCGCTACGATTGGACCCGCTACCAGTAGCCCAGAAGTCCTTAAGGCTCTCATCGAAGCAGGTGCAACAACGCTGCGGCTTAATTTCTCTCATGGAAGTCATGCCGACCATCAACGTAATATTCGGTTGATTCGGCAAACAGCATTTGAATTGAATAAACCAGTGGCGATTCTGCAAGATTTGCAGGGTCCCAAAATTCGCCTGGGTAAGTTTGAAGATGGCTCAATATTTGTCAAAAAGGGCGATCGCTTTACTTTAACCAATCGCCCAGTAGTCGGTACTCAGGAAATCAGCTGCATCACTTACGAATATTTAGCAGAAGAAGTACCCGTTGGTGCTAACATTCTGCTCGATGATGGAAAAGTTGAAATGCAGGTTGTGGAGGTCAATAAAGAAAAAGGGGATTTACATTGTCGGGTTACTGTTGAAGGTAAGCTTTCTAACAATAAGGGTGTAAATTTCCCTGGTGTTTATTTGTCTATCAAGGCGTTAACCGATAAAGACCGCGAGGATTTAGTATTCGGTTTAGACCAAGGTGTAGACTGGGTGGCACTTTCCTTTGTCCGTAACCCCGAAGATATGATGGAAATTAAGGAATTAATTTCTAGTGCCGGAAAACAAGTACCAGTAATTGCCAAAATCGAAAAACATGAAGCTATCGAACAAATGGAAGCAGTTCTGGCTTTGTGTGATGGTGTAATGGTCGCCAGAGGGGATTTAGGTGTAGAACTACCAGCGGAAGATGTCCCCGTGCTGCAAAAGCGGTTAATTGCCACCGCAAATCGTTTGGGTATTCCCATTATTACTGCTACCCAAATGTTGGACAGTATGGTTAGCAATCCTCGTCCGACTAGGGCGGAGGTATCTGATGTTGCAAATGCAATATTAGACGGTACAGATGCGGTGATGCTTTCTAATGAAACTGCTGTCGGTACATATCCGGTAGAAGCTGTAGCAACGATGGCCAGAATAGCCGAACGTATGGAGAAAGAAGATGCCCGAAACAAAAATATAAATCAAATATCAGACCCCAGACGTTCCATTCCCAATGCTATAAGCCAAGCAGTAGGCCAGATTTCCGAACAACTTGAAGCAGCAGCAATTATGACTCTGACTCAAAGTGGTGCCACTGCTCGTAACGTTTCCAAGTTCCGCCCTCGTACACCCATTTTGGCAGTAACACCCCATGTTAACGTAGCTAGACAGCTGCAATTAGTTTGGGGAGTTAAGCCTTTATTAGTTCTGGAATTACCTTCCACCGGCCAAACCTTCCAAGCGGCGATTAATGTCGCTCAAGAGAAGAATTTATTAAATGAAGGCGATCTAGTCGTCATGAGTGCTGGTACTCTTCAAGGAATTTCCGGTTCTACCGATCTAATTAAAGTTGAAGTCGTAACTGCCGTACTGGGGCAAGGAATAGGACTTGGACAAGGTTCGGTAAGCGGCCGCGCACGGGTAGCTCACAGCGGTATGGATCTAAATAATTTTCATCCAGGAGAGATTCTAGTTGCCCCGAGTACTAATGCAGATTTTGTCGAAGCAATTCGCAAATCTAGCGGTATTATTACTGAGGAAGAAAGTCTCACTTCTCATGCTGCAATCATTGGCTTGCGTGTTGGCGTACCCGTAATTGTGGGTGTAGAAAATGCAACTCAAACTATTCGAGATGGAGATATTTTAACTATGGATATACAGCGGGGTTTAGTTTACTCTGGTGCGATGGGAACTCCGTAAATACAGTTAGTCCTAACGTGGTTAGTGGTTAGTTGTTGGTGGTTAGTTGTTGGTGGTTGATCGGTTTTACAATTATAGGAATAGCCGCAAAACCATCTTTCCTGTCGGTTATGGAGAACCAGAATACTTCAATTAGCTTCGGTTCGAGGGTAACAACACTCTTACACAACTCAATTACTAACTGACAACTATCTACTATCTACTATCCACTAACAACTAACTAAAGATATTGTTTTAATACTTCGGTGGTGATTTGTCCCGTTTTCTCCCAACTGAATTCACCGGCTCGTTTTAATCCTTTAATAGAAAGTTGCGATCGCAACTGTGAATCAGTAGCAATTTTTTGCATTGCTTCAGTAATTTCCCTAGTATCATAAGGATTGATGAGCATAGCAGCATCACCAGCCACTTCCGGTAACGAGGAAAGATTAGAGGTAATTACAGGAGTGCCGCAAGCCATGGCTTCTAAAACTGGGAAACCAAAACCTTCCCAAAGACTGGGGAAAACTAAAGCAAGGGCTTGATTAATAATTTTTGGCAATTCTTTATAAGTAACGTAGTCAAGAAATTTCACTCGATGCTTAATACCCAATTCTTCAATTTGAGAATGCATCTTGGGTGTATATTTGTTATGAGGACCTGCAAACCACAATTCGTAGTCTTGAGAATCGTTTAATTGCTTTTTGAATTCAGCGAAAGCCCCTATGAGTCTGTGTAAGTTTTTATGCCAATCATGTCTGCCAATATAAAGAAAGTAGGGATTATTTTGGTTATTTTGTCTTACTTGATTAAGTAAACGAAAATTATTTTGATCGTAAGCTAGTGGAATCGGCGTAATTTTACTAGCCGCAATATCATAGAAATCACAAATATCTTTTGCTGTCGCTTTGGAGTTACAAATTATATGCTGCGCTTGTGCGAGTACTTGAGGAATGTAGTAACGGTGATAATATTTCAGGGGTGATATGCGTTTGGGAAAGCGTAAAGGTATTACATCATGTACAGTAACGATGGAGCGACAGTTGGAATACAAAGGTACTTCCGGTTGCGGAGAGAATAAAAGCTTAGACTTCAGCTTTCGATAGATTTGCGGTAATTTAAATTGCGTCCATAAAAGTCTCTTAAAATGCCCTTTTGTACCTTGAGCAGGTGTAATATTATCTGGTATTCGATAACAATTGAAGTTTGAATAGTTACTACTAGTTAGTAGCGTAGGTTGGAGGTGTTCTAAGTAAGGGAAAAGATTAGTAGCGTAGTTACTTATACCTGTTGGTTTGGAAAAAACAACTGATAAGTTAACCAATAATTCGTTCATTTATATAACAGTTTATTCAGTACATCACTTGATATGATATACAGAATTTCTCAGTTATTTGTAAAATAGAGAACATCAATACTGATTATTTTTTAATCTGATGATTTTACTTTAAAGGATATAGTTTACTTTTATCTAATCATTTATCAGTAAGATTTTTAGTCCGGTGAAAATTAAGATTTAAGCTTCAATTGCCAGTATAGAAAACTATAATTTACCTTCATAATAAAATGGGTACAAGCTCCCGGTACAGGCTGTGGAAATAAAAAAAATATTTTCCACAAACTTTGGCTCCTCGATTGCGAGATGGGATAACTGATAATTGATAAGTTAAATTACTTGTCAAATGTCAATTATAAAACATTAAAACTAGTTAATTACTGGTACAATGGCTTCATATTAGTTCTCGTTGTTACTTGTCTACCGTACATGAATAAACCATAAAATTTACCAAATGCTATTTTAGGCCGAATAAAAATTAAAATTAAGGCGTAGATAGCTAATCGGGCTAATCTAGTCATCAAAATAAAATCTGACGTATATCTTTCTAAAGTTAATAGATAACTGTAGGTACTGTGTTTCATTTTCTGGGAAACATATCTATTTGTAATTGACGAAGGTTGATGTAGTACCCCAAAATTTTTGGTAACTGCAATTAAATATCCTTGATTGGCATAACGTCTACAAAAATCAAAATCTTCGTAATAAAGAAAGTAGGCATCGTCAAATTGCGGACAATCGTAAAAATTACGTAGATTAACTATCAGACTACAACCAGATACCCAATCACAAAAAATATAAGGAGCATCCGTATTTGTTAATAAATCTTCAGTCTTAATTGTTCCAGTTTCAGGAATGAAGCTTCCCCCAGCAAACCAAATTTCATCTGAAGGGGTATGAATGATTGTGCCGAGAATGGAAATTTCTGGATATGACTGGAAAAATCGGTTAACTTTTTCTAAAGAATTTTCTAATAAATAGGCATCTGGATTAATTATCCAAATCACAGCTTGAGAATCCTGGCTATAAATCCACTTCATCCCATAGTTACAGGCGCAACCAAAACCCATATTATATCCAGCATCGAGAATCTCCACGCATTCACTCTCCAGTTTACCGATGCTGCGATCGTCATGGGAGTTATTGACAATCAAAGTTTTATACTCAATGCTATTACCAACAGGTAGGGAATCGATTAATTTTGCAATCAATTCCATCGAATAATAGTTAACAGTTAGAAAGTAAATCACGATAGCTCAATCTGACAGTCGTCACCAATCATAAATCGTAAGGCTTTTGGGCGACGGGGTGCCAGTGTCAATTGCGCCCTTTGCCCAATTAAACTATCTATAATTCGTTGATGAATTCCGGATATCTTTGCACCCTGCAAAACAACGCTATGTTCTAATTCGGTATCTACTAAAGTTGATTTGTCAGCAATACTGGTATAAGGACCAATAAAACAATTCTCTAGATAACAATCTTTTCCAATAATCACCGGACCCCGAATTGTACAATTGATGACTTTAGAACCATATCCTATTTTTACTCTACCAATTACTTGGCTTTGAGTGTCTACTTCTCCAGAGATAGATGTTTGTAGGCTGGTATCCAGAATTAAGCGATTAGCTTCGAGTAAATCATCTTTTTTCCCCGTATCTAGCCACCAACCTCCGAGTTTAAAAGCTAATACTTGTTTTTCTTGACTGATCAAATATTGAATAGCGTCAGTAATTTCCAGTTCACCTCTTGCAGAGGGTTTAATGCAAGCAATGGCTTTGTGAATAATCTCCGAAAAAAAATAAACTCCTACCAAAGCTAAATTGGAAGGAGGAACTTTTGGCTTTTCAATTAACTCTAAAACTTTGCCGCTTCCATCTACCCTAGCCACCCCAAAGGCACTGGGATTATCAACAGCACGCAATAATATCAATGCATCCTGGTGTTGCTGTTGAAATTGTTTAAGAAAAAAACTCAAGTCACCTTGTTGAATCAGATTATCACCCAAATACATTACGAAAGGTGAATCCCCTAAGAAAGGGCGGGCTATTTTTACAGCGTGGGCTAGTCCTGCCGGTTGCTCTTGTAAAATGTAGGTAATATTGGCTCCAAATTTCTCTCCATTTCCTGTTTTTGCTTGAACTTCTTCTCCAGTCTCTGGCGAGATAATTATACCGATATCCCTAATACCTGCTGTTACCATTTCTTCGATTCCATACCATAAAATCGGTTTATTCGCAACAGGTACAAGTTGTTTAGCCCCAGTGTAAGTAAGAGGGCGTAGTCGCGTACCTTTGCCACCAGAGAGGATTAGTGCTTTCATATTATTACCGAGGGAATGGGGAATAGGGAATGGGGAATAGGGAATAGGGAATGGGGAATAGAATTATTATGGATTTACTTGTTTTAAATCTTGAAGCATTTCTCTGAGGCTTTGCCGCCAATGAGGTGGATAAGATTCCATGATGGTGGAAATTTTGGCACAGTTAAGAACTGAATAACTAGGGCGAGTTGCTGCAGTGGGATACTCGGAAGTGGTAATGGGGATTACCCGCTGAATTTCTAGGGGAAAGCCTAGCTGTTTAGCTTCATCAAAAATGGCAACAGCAAAGTCATACCAACTGGCTACACCGCTGTTGGTGTAATGGTAAATACCACTTTTTTGTGGAGTTTGGGTAAGTGCAGCTATGGTTTGTGCGATATCTTTTGCCCTGGTAGGGCTACCGATTTGATCGGCTACTACCCTTAATTCCGGTTTTTGTGTCCCTAATCGCAGCATGGTTTTCACAAAGTTACTTTTGCCTCCGATACCATAAACCCAGGCTGTACGAAGAATAATGTAGTTGCTAGTATTTGAACCAATAGCTTCTTCCCCTGCTAATTTAGTTTTACCATAAATGCTTAAAGGGTTAGTTGGGTGATTCTCCTGATAAGGACAATTAGCTTTGCCATCAAAAACATAATCAGTAGAAATATGAATTAATAAGGCTCCCGATTTTTCAGCTTCTTGAGCAAGAACTTTCGGAGCTATAGCATTAATGGTATTGGCTAATTCTGGTTCGCTTTCAGCTTTATCTACAGCAGTATAAGCAGCAGCGTTAATGATAATTTCAGGGCGATGTTTTTGAATTAAGTCTCGGAGGGTTTCTGGTTGAGCAAGCTCTACAATTGGCCGTGCTACAGCTTTTAAGTTACTGCAGGGTTGAAGAGTTTTTTGTAATTGAGTGCCTACTTGACCATTACAGCCAATTAGCAAAATTGATTTACTCATTCGATTGATAATAATTCATCTTGCTGATGAAATACTCGCCATTTTATCCAGTTTAAAAATTATCTGAATATATAAAAATCATACATTAATAGGCGATCGCCTCAAAAGATTTATATAGCAAGGAATAAACAATATAAATCTCATTTTAATTAGTATTTGTTATCACTATTATAGAAATAAATCAATCGTTTCCCTAAATAATATTACTGAAATAAAATTATGAAAATGTTACTATTCCTCACATATAAATAAATGATTTTCACTGAATAACTCAAAATTTAAATATTATCTCCAATCCATATATTGTAATTTAAAGGGCTATTTAATCAATGTTTTTTCAAGCAATTTTCAAGTAAGTATGTCGGAAACTTTAGGTATGTTTATATATTCATCTTACTTAAAATTGAGGAAATTTTTCGACCTTGATTTGAACTTGTCTAGATAAATTTTACTTATCTATCAAATATTTAGTTAGCTATATAACTCTTTGGTTTCAATTTTTAGTTTTTAATGATTATTACTGGGCAAAGCTAATATATATAGCATCATTTAAAATTCTACGGACGCAAAAAAAATCAATGTTAAAAAATACTTATAAGTTATACCTATTTACTTTAGTATTTATTTACCTTTATAGATTTATAAATACTGCATATGACTTATAAATAGGTTATTTTTCAAGAAAAGAACATATATCCCTAGAAGTAATACTTATAGTAGAAGACATAATTGGTTGTGTTAATGTTGCTATAATTCCTATTTGAATGAATAGTTAATTTTTTCTTAAAAAGCATAAAACTTTTGGTTTTATGATCTTTTGCCACGTGGTATAGGAAACTTACGAAAAGCAAACGTTTGCACTGTTTTTTTGTGTTGTTCCCAAAATATTCCTATGCTTAGCAATTTATTTGATCCTGTTTTTTATCGCTCTGCTAACTCTGGTTTAAGTGAGTTGAGTGATAGCCAAGCATGGTCACATTTCAAAAATTATGGTTTAGAAAATGGTCTGGATTTTTCGCCGATTGTCAATTTAGATTTTTATCGTGCTAGTAATAGCGATTTAGCTGATTTAAATAACAAAGAAGCTTATGAAAATTTAGTAAATTATGGTATTAGCCAAGGGCGGAAAACTTCCCCAATTGTCGATCTAGAATTTTACGGCGAACATAATAGCGATTTAAATAGTTTAAATAATGAAGAGTTATTTGAACATTTAAAAAATAATGGTATAGCTGAAGGACGTTCATTTTCACAAATTTTCAATTTCCAATATTATTTAGCTGAAAATCCGGATGTTACTCAAAATGTAGGTAAGAGCTATACAGAAGCATTCAATTACTTTGTTACCGAGGGTTTAAACCAGGGAGAATCTTTCTCGCCAGCCTTTGATGCTGAATTTTACAAAAATGCTCATACCGATTTAGCCGCTACTTCATTGGATAACGAACAGCTTTTAGAGCATTTTGTGATTAATGGTTTGAATGAAGGAAGAAAATCTGCTCCAGGATTCGATGTCGAATATTATCTGAATAATAACCCTGGCTTAGATAGCTTCAGTTACAATGAAGCGTTCAAACACTTTGTCACTGTAGGTTTGTATGATGGGCTGGCGGCTAGCGAATATATAAGTGATTTTGCAGGAAATACCTTAGATAGCGCTCGCAAAATAGCTTTAGACTCTGGCAAGATCGTTTTTAGAGATTCCATTGGTAATTCCGATAGCGACGACTTTTATCATTTGACTTTAAATAATGCTAATAGCGATGTTGAAGTTTTAATCAAAGGTTTGAATACAGATGCAGATTTAGAATTGCTCAATAGTAGTGGTGATATTATCGCTAGTGCATCAAATAACCGTAGTTTCGGCGAATCTTTGAATGTTGAAAACTTAGAAGACGGTGCTTACTATATTCGGGTTTTCCAAGGTATCGAAACAGCTAATAGTAACTATAATTTGAGTCTGTCTGTAACCCCAACAGAAGCTGAATCTGAAGTTATAGTTTTGAATGAATCTATATCGGTACCAGATACACCAGCAGCTCCTACACCTCAATCTGCATCAACTTCTCCAAGCACTAATCCTCTGATCGATGAAGTTGTGGCATTGACAAATACTTATCGTATTCAAGAAGGTTTGCAACCTCTAGCTTTAAATGCTAGTCTATCCAACGCTGCTCAATCACATAGTGTAGACATGGCAGTGAATGACTTCTTTAGCCACCAAGGTTCTAACGGTACTACAGTTGGCACTCGTACAGCGGCAGCAGGGTATGAATCGCCTTATGTAGGTGAAAACATCGCTGCAGGGTATATAACAGCAGAAGAAGTTGTTAGGGGATGGATGAATAGCCCCGGGCATCGCGAAAATATTCTCAATCCCAATTATCAAGAAATTGGAATTGGATATCACTATTTAGAGAATGATACCGGAGAGATAAACTACAATACCTATTGGACCCAGAATTTTGGTTTGGTAGTGTAGTTTCTATATGATGAATCGCGAGACGCGATATCGCGTCTCTACTGATAAATAAAATCAAGGGAAAACTTCAGCTAATTTGAACGGTTTACCTGCAGCATCTTTTGCAGACAGAATTGGCGGAGTCGTGATTTGCCAATTTATATCTAAATGGGTATCATTCCAAAGAATAGTACGTTCTCCCTCGGGAGCGTAATAATCCGTAGTTTTATAAAGAACTTCAGCAACTTCGGAAAGTACCACAAAACCATGAGCAAATCCTGGTGGAATCCATACTTGACGCTTATTCTCAGCGTTGATTTCATAACCCACCCATTTACCAAAAGTAGGAGAACTTTTTCTAATATCTACCGCCACATCAAATATGCTACCAACAACCACACGTACTAACTTTCCTTGGGGTTGTGTGATTTGATAATGCAAACCGCGCAATACGTTTCGTTTTGAGTAAGAATGGTTATCTTGAACGAAGTTAACATCTATACTCGTTTTAGCAGTAAATTTTTTTAAATTAAAGGCTTCAAAAAAAAACCCACGTTCGTCTTGAAATACTGGTGGTTCAATAATTAGAACATCAGGAATTTCAGCAGAAATGATTTTCATTGATTTATCATTAATTATTCCTGAATTTTTATATTACTGCTATTTTGGCATAAAATTAATATAAAATAATTTTCAGTTGATGCAATATAATATATTAACTTTACCAAGTTTTACCAAGTCTACCTCTAAAACCGTCAAAAGTTCCAAAGGTACAAGCCCATATTTTGAGTAAAACTAAATCTGGTTCGTAACGTATAACTCTAATTATCATATCTATTAGACATTTGAATCTGTGGATCAGACATAAATGTAACATCCGCTTATTTGATTGACGAGTTTCAAAATAAGTATGATTTCGACAAGCATAGTAGTAACGAGATGGCGAACAAGTAAAAGTAAAAATTTGATTATTTATCTTGGATAGTCTATCTTTTACTTGAGAATAGTTACCAAGACGATGTGCCATGGTCGTACTTTTTGTTACAATGACTTCATAATTTTGATTTCTGAAATTCATACAATAGGCATAGTCTACTGCATCGAGAAACAAATTACATGGTGGAAGTTTAACTAATCGAGCTGCACTTAAATTGACAAGAGAACCTGAAGTAATTACACCGTCACAATTATAATAATCCTGTATTTGTGCGTATCCAGGTAATGGTAAAAATTTGTAATCTACAAAAACATATCCGGGGAATTCTTGTAAAGTATTGATATCGAGTATTTGAGGAGCAATAATTCCAATTTTATGGTTTTTTGTAGATAATTCTTGATATTTAGCTAATAAAGTTTCTAAACAATTGGGTAATGGTTGACTATCTTGATCGAAAAGCCAAAGAAAATCATATTCTTTTTCAATAGCCCATTTTATCGCGATATTTAGTCCTCCATCAACACCTATATTTTCGGGGTGAAATTCAACGATAACATTTTGGTAATTTTTTGCTGAGATAATTTGAAGTTTGGAATTATCTACAATAAATATTTCTGATATTGTGTATAACTGTTTTTGTATGGCAGTAATTGTTTGATTGAGCGCTTCACTATCTTCGTAAGCAGTTATATAAGCTGCGACTTTGTAATTACTATTTGCCATCATAATTTGATTTAAATATTTTAGATAAATACATAACTTATATCTTCTCTAATGAGTTAGAAGTTAGGGGTAATATAGCATTCCTAAATCATTTGTGAGATTTGATAAACCCGATTTTTCGTAAAAATCGGGTTTATGTCACTTATTTTTCTTATAAATCATATAGGATTGCTATAGCATTTTAGCTTCTACTATATAATAAGTAATTAGCCGAATTTGATATCACAATACATTCAAAAGTTTGCTAGTTACGGCTATTAATAAAATAAATTTAATTGATGTACTATATAGTTGAAAATGAACGATTAAAAATTATTTTTTAGTGAAAAAACTTTTTAGCTTCACCCATTGATTTCTAAATTTCCAAAACTTACTCGATTTCATCATCATAATTTGATGATTAGCTAAATGTAATTCTTTTAATAATATTTGCGAATTATTTTCCTGAATAGACGAATTTTGAAAATATATTTGGTTATGAGGAAAACCAAATAACATTTCTGATGTTTGATATTTTTGAATAAGATCGACAAATTTATGACAAAAATGCTTGGCAAGATTTAGGGCATATTTATTAGTAGTATTAATCATCGAACTTGGATGAACTCTATATGCACTGAGAACTTGAGGAACAAATTTACAGGAGTAGTTAAACTGAGCTAATTTTAACCAAACATCATAATCATCCCATCCAAACCAGCCATACTCGATTAAATTTGTAGAATATCCTCCTATTTTAAGTAAGATATCTTTATTAAACATAGCCATAGCATCAATGTATGGTTGTTTGACTAAGTGATGTATATCCCATTCATGACAAGATATTCTATTTAACTCTTTTCTAGAATTATTATCGAATTGACTTATTTCTCCATAAACAGCAGCATATTTGGAAGATTTAATTTGATCGTAAAGAATGGCTAAACAATGAGGATAAATCCAATTATCAGCATCTAATATAAATACATAGGTCGAACGAGCTATTTCTATTCCAATATTTCTGGCATCAGCTAAACCAGTATTAAACCATTTTTTTACTAAAGAAATTGGCAATTCAGATTTTGCTAAATATTGTTCAACGAGAGATGCAGAATTATCGCTAGAACAATCATCAATTACTAATACTTCTATATTTCCCGGTAAATCAGAAAAGTTTGATTGAGATATACTATCTAAACATTCATAAATATATTTAGAGTAATTAAAAAGTGTAATAATTACGGTTATACAAGGTTTTTCACAACTATTATATGCTTGGTTTGATTTTATATCCCAAGGATTATAACCTTTAGTTTTACAAAGATAAGCAGTCTGTAAGCGCGAAATAAATAATAATCTTTTTTCCTCTAAGGTATAGTCAGATGTTTTTATTTTTAAAGGCTGAAAGATGATTGATTCTTGTTCGTAACTCTGTGGAAAATACTTGTTTTCTAATTCTTTATGATTAGCTAATATTTGAG
This sequence comes from Cyanobacteria bacterium P01_D01_bin.50, assembly GCA_039200565.1. Lineage (GTDB taxonomy): Bacteria > Cyanobacteriota > Cyanobacteriia > Cyanobacteriales > Nostocaceae > Rivularia. The sequence continues at coordinate 22,862 of JBCCSG010000002.1, forward strand.
AGTGATGATAATTTAATTTTTCTTGATTGAAGATTAACTGCGATCGCTTTGTGTAACTAATCATGATGTCACATCCTTAATTCAAGCCTTAAAGTATAAATATTTTGGCTTCTCGTGGCTCTAATCTGAAGGTAAAACCTATCTTAGCCCTCCCCTTATTAAGGAGAGGGAACAAGATTTAGATTTTAGTCAGTTTTTAAACCTACTGAATTCTTTAATTTCAACCAAGTTTGACGTAATTTCCAAAACTTGCTGCTTTCCATCGCTTTAATAATCTGTTGAGAATGTTCCCATCCAGCATGAGCTTGTTGTAGTTTAATTTGATTATCTTCCCACTGCTGTAGAATTTCCTGTAGTTGAATTTGCTCTTGATGAAATTGTAATTGTTTTTGTTTTAATAGATTTTGCGCTTCTTCTAGTTGATTTTGTGCTTCTTGAAAATTAACTTGAGTTTCCTGTAATTGATGTTGTACTTCTTCAAGTTGCACTCTAGTTTGGTATAGTTGAGTTTGTGTTTGCTCAAATTCGCTATTTTTAGCTTGAAGTTGGATTTGAGATTTGTCTAATTCTACTTGTAAATTTTCTAACTGAATCTCGGCATGATTAAATTTTTCTACAACTTCAAAATACTGTTTATGTAAAGCAGCATATTTACTTTCTAAAGAAATAGGATATCCTCGTAGTACAAATTGTAAAGTATCAGCATCTTCATCTCGTTCAATATCGGAAGTTATATTTTTATCAAAATTAGTTTTTTCAATAGTTGGGATTAGCTCAGAGTTAGAATAAATAGGTAGCTTTGTTGGCTCAATAACATCTATCAAATATCCTGAATCTTCAAATAATTGCTCAACTGTTTTACGAGTAAAAAATCTCAAATGAGTATTATCTAAAATACCTAGAGGTTTATATTCAAACTTTCCTTGTAGTAAAGCAAGTCTAATCGCTCCATGAGCAATATTAGGAATAGAAGCAATTACATATCCTTGAGGTTGTAACAAGCTGCGAGTTTCTTCTAATACTTTCCAAGGATTGCGGAGGTGTTCTAAAACATCACCAAATACAGCAACATCATATTTTTTAATCGATATTTTTTTTGATAAAATATCAACTAACGATATAAAATCTAAATCCGCAACAATAACTTCTTCGCAATACTTTTGAGCAACCTTCGCAGCTTTAGGATTTACTTCTATCCCAGTAACTTCACAACCCCGTAACTTAAGTAAATTAGCAAAATAACCTGTAGCACAGCCAAAATCAATAACACGCTTGTTATCTCCTATCAAGCGCAACATTTTTTTTAAACTGCTATTTTCATCTAAATCTGTTTCTGACAGATTGACTAATGAAGGGTAATCTTTCTCCCAATCAGCATTCATCATCCCCATGCTCTTGTTGGTAAATTTTTTTGTAATACCTTTACGCTTATTGGCGTATCTACTAAAGCGTGAATTCGCTTACCAGTATCTGGCGGTAAAACTTGAAAAACTATAGCGTTATCAATCCAGTCAAATGTCATTGCTGTATAGTTTTCTGCACCAGCTATTGTCAAACTATAGGAATTAGGGCGCAATGGTAGTTTAAATGTAAATTCAACTTCTAATTTAGTTCCCGGTACTAATTTACCAATTGGTTGATTTTCTTCTATCGTATTACTACCAATAAGTTCATTGCCGTTTTTATCGCATACAAAAAATCCGAGAATACAACCCTGTAACTCTTGATAAATTTCAACTTTAACAAGCAGTTTTATTTGTTCGTTAAATCCAAAAATGGGACTTTCATCAACTTCTTCTCCCAATTGATTAAATAACTGAACATCTTCTATTAATGCTTTACGATTTCCTCGGCGAGTTTTTTCTACTTTAATTACAGAAGTTGTTTCGCTTGTACTTTGAAATTCAGTACGATCGTCAACATTATTTACTGGAGTAACTAATCCCAATTCGGTTTCTGTCACCAACTTCATGTATTTAATAATTACATCATTAGGAGTGCCATGAGTGTAAATCTTACCGCGATCGATCATTACAGCGGAATTACATAAAGTTTTAATTGCACCGGAATCATGAGAAACAAATAACGTAGTTACACCACTATCCATCAAGTTTCGCATGCGACGCATACAGCGATGTTGGAATACAATATCCCCCACTGCTAACGCTTCATCTACAATCAAAATTTCCGGTTCAACATTTACCGCTACCGCAAAAGCTAAACGAACAAACATGCCGCTGGAATAAGTTTTTACAGGTTGTTCGATAAAATTTCCGATGTCAGCAAAATCAGCTATTTCATCAAATTTATCTTCAATTTCCTGTTGAGTTAAACCCAATAATTTAGCGTTAAAAAATACATTTTGTTTTCCCGTAAACTCTGGATTAAAACCACTTCCTAGTTCTAAAAGTGCAGAAACTCTACCCCTGACAACTACCTCCCCCGTGGTTGGTGTTAAAGTACCTGCAATGATTTGCAGTAAGGTACTTTTACCACAACCGTTGCGCCCAATAATTCCTACTGTTTGTCCTTTTTTTATGTCTAAGTTAATGTCTCTAAGTGCCCAAAATTGTGAAGTAATACTTTTGCTCGGGAGTAAAATTTCTTTTAATCTATCTACCGGATTAGCATACCTTGTAAAGCACTTTGAGACATTTTTCAACGAAATAGCAATGTCTTCACTCATGATGAAGGCTGTTAATTATAAAAACTGGTACTTCGACGTTTGTCACCCTGTTTGAAGCTAGTTAAAATACTGTTGCAATACCAGTTTTTAATTATTCCAATCGATTGTAGATAGTTTTATTTTATTAGAGTTGCCAATTTGCCGAATTATTTTTGGTAACCTGAAAAAGTGAGATACAGTTTAATTTGCGATCGCGATTGTTTTATTGTTAAATTGGTTACTGAAATTAGTCAGTTTGAAAATAAAATTAGTCATGAAAAGGTTACATATAATCAAGCATTGAAAAAGTTAATTAAATAATACTTCTATAAGCTGTTAAAGTTTCTTTTGCTGTTCTTTCCCAAGAAAATAATTTGGCTCTTTCCTTACCTTTATCAATCAATTCTCGGCGTAAATATGAATCGCTAATTAATTTCAAGATAGCTTCAGCAAGTTGCATCGGCTCATCAGGATTGATTAATAAGGCTGCATCTCCTGCAACTTCTGGCAAAGATGAAGTATTAGAAGTCACGACTGGAGCACCTAGAGTCATTGCTTCTAGTACAGGTAAACCAAATCCTTCATAGTGAGAAGGATAAACAAATACATCTGCTTTTCCATAAAATAGAGCTACTAATTCATCTGATAAATAGTCAAGGTGATGAATTTGGCTTGTAAAAGGGGAGTTTTCAATAGCTGTAAATATTGGTTTATAATGCCATCCTTTTCTACCAATTAATACTAAATTATGGGGAATTTTATATTTATGTTTTAAATAATTAAAAGCTAAAATTATTGCTATAATATTTTTTCGGGGTTCAATTGTACTTACAAATAGTAAATAAGGTTGGGAGAAATCATATTGTACTTGATTCTTTAAAATTTCAAGATTTTCAGCCGGTACAAAATTAGCATGGTAGCGACTTGCTAAAGGTGTGACACAAATTTTATTCGAGTCTATTTGCAAATATTCAATAATATCTTGCTTTGTACTTTCAGAAAAAGTTAATACCAAATCTGTCCATTGTAAACATCGCTTCACTTTTTTTGGATAGGTTTGGACTATTGAGTCAGTATATTGAGGATATTTAAGAAAAGTTAGGTCGTATAAATTCATGACTTTATAACTTTTCTGACAAGGGTATACAGAGTAATTCGTGCCGTGAATTATATTCGGATAACCAAAATACTTTTCAAAATAGGATATCATTGGTTTAATATTATTAAATAATAGAAAATCGTAAATCCTATTTGGTATAGGTAAAAGACATTTGTCAGAATATTTCTGTAAATATTCAGGAAAACTCCAATTTCCCCGCAATAATTTTTTTATTCCCGGTTGAAAAGCTATCCCCAATTGAAAATTCTCCTGTGCTTGTAATTTATCTAAAGCATCAATCAAATTCGCAATATGAAATCCCACTCCGCTGGGTTTTGGAGTTATGGGAGTAGCATCAATGACAACTTTAAACATATAAGACTTACAGTTAGCTATGCTCTCTAAGGTAAAGCTAAATTTTTATTGTCAATCTTTCTAGTCAATTATTAACAAATCAAAATTAGCAATCCCTCATGGATATTACATAGCGATCGCAAGAATTGGCAAGTAATTTAAATTACGCTTTTCTCTATTCTTGCTTTGTTTCTGTTTGCTATGGAAATCCTCATAATATTATAGTTATATTTGCTACTCAGTCAAACAACTTATTTTCCGTAGAGTATGAATTCGATAAACTTTACCGTGCTTACATTTTTATTCTCATTTTTTACGGATCAGTACTAAATTCAATGTATTTTATAAAACATTATAATTGTGCATTTCCCTTCCTCAACCTTAAGAAAACAGTGATTATAACCTTGCAGGGAGCAAATGTGTAGTCTTGACGACATGGCTAATCGTGAAGTTATAACTAACAAAGAAGAGCTTGATACGGAATCAGCTGTAAACAAAGTCAATTTTTATAAGTAAAAAGCACAAATGGAAAGTAGTTTTTTTGACGCAGATTATTATCGTGGAACTCACTCAGATCTCTCTCAATTTAGCGACGAGCAAGCGTTAGCACACTTCCAAGCATACGGATTAAACGAAGGGCGTTCATTTTCTCCATTGATCCATCTCAGTCTCTACCGCGAGAGCAATTCAGATTTAGAAAATTTTGATAACGCACAACTACTCGAGCATTTAGAACAGTTTGGACTTAACGAAGGAAGGAAGTTCTCTAATATTGTAGACTTAGATTTATATCGTGCCCTCAATTCAGATTTAGCTGAATTTCAAGGTAATGATGCACTCCAACATTTAAAAGATTTCGGACTTAACGAAGGCCGACTTTTTTCACAATATCTGGATTTGGGCTTTTATCAAGAAGCGAATTCAGACTTGACAGAGTTTACTAAGGCTGAAGCACTTCAACATTTAATAAATTATGGACTCAACGAAAAGCGAATCTTTTCATCTTATGTAGACCTAGAATTGTATCAAGATTTCAATGAAGATTTGAAGCAGTTAAATCTTACAGGTACTCAGTTACTAAAACATTTAGATAGCTTTGGAATTGGTGAGGGAAGACAATTTTCTTACCCATTCGATATCGGTTATTACGAATATGAAAACCCTGATGTTGTAACTGCCTATGCTGATAGTCGCTCAATCAGCGCCGAACAATTACAAGCTAGTTCAGCAGAACAAACAGGCTTATATAAATTCCTGTTTAAGCATTTCATTACTAATGGGGCTAGTGAAGGGCGTAGATCTTCTGATGAGTTTGATGTCAACACTTATATGAGCAGCAACCAGGATTTAAGCAGCTTGAATAAGTCTCAACTTTACAAACACTTCCGCCTCCTTGGTATTAATGAAGAACGAGTATTCTCTGATAATTACAACGCAAAATATTACAAAGAAAATAACTCTGCTTCTCAAAATTCTAATTTGCGAGAATTGTTCAAATACTATATTACTAATGGCATAAACTTTGAATTTGCCGTTGCAAATCCCAAATTTCCAAATGAAGTTATTCCCGAGTTAGATTTAACAGAAATTTCTTTACTTGGGGGTAGCAAGGAATTTACTGGTAAGTTGTCTACTGATTCCGAAACAAATCCCTATCGCAGCATTAGTTATGGCAATTTCTACGAACTGTTTGGTATAGAAATTGGTAACCAGGTGACTCTGAAGATGACTGCTACAAGTCCAAATTTTGACACTTATCTACAAGTTATAGATGGTTATACAGGCGATTTAATTGCTGAGAATAACGATATCAGCAACGATAACAAGAATTCTAGCCTTAGCTTTAAGGTTGAAGAAGGCATTGAATATGAGGTGATAGCTACAAGTCTTGATGCCAAAAATTTGGGTAATTACAATCTGACTGCTGAAGTTTCTGCAACTGCCGGAGAGACTGTCAAGATTGGCGATAGCGACACCGCTACTCTTAATGACGATCTGTTTAATCCAGCCCGAAAAGACACTTATCGCCTAGATAGAAAGCTAGATTTGACTGGTGTTGCAGATGAACAAGTTGTAAGTTTAAAAATGGATTCTGCTGCTTTCGATCCCTACTTACAACTGATAGATGGAAAAACAGGGGAAGTTTTGGCACAGAATGACAATGCTGCTAGTTTGAAAACAGATGCCGAAATTCTCTTTAGTCGTCAAAGTGGTGTGGACTACATCTTGCGCTTCACCAGCAGTACACCTGAAGCCACAGGAAGCTTTAACTATAATGTGAGTTTAGTGAATCAAGAATCACCAACCTTACCATCCATTGCTCCCGATCAGACCATATCGGGTATAGTTAATAGCGACGATGATATCGATACATATAATTTAGATACTACTGGGATTGAAGTTGGTACTAAAGTGAGAATTAATCTCACCTCCTCCGAATTTGATACCAGAGTCAGAGTTAAGGATACTTCGGGAACAATTTTATTTGAGAACGACGACATATCAGCAGATAACTATAATTCTCAATTGGAATTTACTATAGAAGATGGTGCTAATTATAAGATTGAAGTTGACAGCGCTGCTATTAGTCAATTCGGAGAATACGATCTAGCGATCGCCACACTCAATAGTAACGATGGTGGTGGAAACAGTACTGGTATTACCCTGCGAGATTCTGCACTAAATAATCTTTTGGGTAGCAAAAATACATTAACCAGGACAGATATACTGCAATTCTTCAGTAAGGCCCAGGAAAATGGTAGTATTAGTATTCTAGAAAAAGCCGATCTGAGAACTTTAGTAGACAAAGCCAGTATTTTCAACTTGACAGATTCTGTCAAATTCTTAACAGATAAAGTAGTTACAGGTATTACCGAGCAGATGGCTGCTGTTGACTTTGATAATTTGGTTGGTAAGTATTTCTTTGGTACCCAAGGGCCAAGTGCGAACTATGTAGGGGCTGGAGATTCCGCTCGCGGAAAAGCTGATACAAAGACTACCAAGTTTACCTATAAAACAATCCTCGGGGATTTCTTTGGTTCTAACCCAGGAGATGGACGTACCCCAGGACAACCGCGAATTCGCGATGTTAACCAAGGGAGTTTTGGTAATTGTGTATACATAGCTTCCCTCGGTGCTTTATTTCCTTTACCTCAGAAACCTGGAAATGTTAATAACAACAGTAATTTCCTCAATGGTTTTATCACCGCCAATAACAAAGAAACTTACAACGGTAAAGAGTACGAATCCTGGACTTTCCGTTTTTACCATAACTCTAACCCTCATTATGTTACCGTTGATCGCCAGATAATTACTATAGACAACCAATTACACGGCGCTAACAGAGGTGGGAAAAATCCCACAACATCCCTGGCAAATGATGGGCAAGCAATTTGGGTTCCGATTGCCGAAAAAGCATATGCTCAATTTAGAGAAGAAATTGATGGAGGTAAATCAGGAAAAAGTGGATACACTCTTACTGGTAATGGCGACAGTACACAAGGTGCGCTGAAGTTTATTACTGGTCAACAACCAACAACTTTATTATTGTCCTCTGGCTCACATGGTGGTGTCAATTATTCCAACTATACTCACATGACTTTTGATGCAATTAAGAGCGCAGTGGATTCTGGTAAAATTATAGTTATGGGTACAGAAAAAGCAAGCGATCGGCTAGTTGGACAACATGCATTCACCCTTACTGACGCATACGTTAAAGATGGTGAACAAAGAATTGTGGTACGCAATCCTTGGGGTACTGACGGAGGTAACAAGACAGATGATAACCCAAATGATGGATTTATCGATATGTCTTATAAAGAATTTGACGAAGCCAAGCTTGATGTGGCAATCTTTGAACGCTCGCTACCAACCAAAACTGCAAATGTAGCGTAGTATAAACCTGTAACGCACTCAAATCGTAATGCAAAGCGGTGCGTTACACTAAATTAATTCCAATACGAGAATAACTGCTACATCTGCTTTTCCATAAAATAGATCTGTAGCATCAATGACAACTTTAAATATATAAGACTTACAGTTAGCTATGCTCTTTTAGGTAAAGCTAAATTTTTAGTGTCAATTATTAACAAATCAAAATTAGCAATCCCTCATGGATATTACATAGTGATCGCAAGAATAGGCAAGTTATTTAAATTACGCTTTTATTCCAAAGATACCAAAATCGGCGTTGCTGAATTAAGCTATGAATTATATCTACCTACACTTTGTAGTAAATGCGAAACTTATGTAGAGACGTAGCAATGCTACGTCTTTTTCAATGTGAAATCACGTTTTCATATTTTGATTCAGCAACGCCCCAAAATCATGAGTTTCAATTCTCATATTTAAGACTCGTTTAAAATCGCTTCAAAAGCTAGTAACAAGTTTTCTCGTAAAAGATGACAATTATCAAACATTCTACAGACTTTTGCGAAACCATTTTTCGCAAAGTCAGATGATAATTCTGCTTCTATAATACATTTACGAATTGCAGCAGCTAGAGCTTTAGGATTTCCTGCTTCTACTAAATATCCTTCACTCTCATCACTTATTATTTCAGGAATACCAAATACATAAGTACTAACAATTTTGAGTTCAAATGCCATTGCTTCTAGCAAAACCCTGGGGAAAGATTCTTCAAAAGATGCACAGACGAAAATATCACTTAAAGCGTAAAAATCATACACATCTTTTGTTTCATGATATATGAATAAATTATCAAGCGATAATTCTTCAATTTTGCTTTCTAAGAGGTTTAGAAAGCTCTTATCTCCTGATGTTGTATCCCTTGCACCTACTATCAAGCAAGATATACGATCAAAATTTTCAGGTAAAAGTGACTGCAACTCTTTAATTGCTTGAATGAATATATGTTGACCTTTACGCTCACAAGTAGTACCAATTATGCTTATGACAATATGTTGTTGATTTATACCATATTTATCCCGCAATTCTGATTTACTATGGGAATCTCGGAAATGTTTTATTGTTTCTAAATCAATTCCTCCTGGTATGGTTCTGAAGTTATCTTTTTTATCATATTCATGAAATATTTTTCGCGTAGCATTGGCTTGAAAAATTACTCTAGTGGCGTTTGTCAAACAATCTGGCAATATTTTTTCCATAATTTCTTCAGATGCATTTCCAAAGAAACTATTAATGCTCATGTTAATGCTTTTACTTTCATGGATGTGCCATAGGCTTGGTAAGTTAAAGATTTTCGACAATTCTATACCCCAAAAGCTAAGTAAGGTATTGCACGCCACCAAGTCAAAAGATTGTAAATTAAGCTTGTCTCCAAATTCTTTAAGGCGTTTGCGGTATTCCTCTAAGCTTTCTCCTGGTATCGGTAATGTGTTTTTGAAAAATTGCACGTCGATACTGAGATTTTCGTAATTCTGTCGCAAAACTCCATCTGAGGGAGAAACAACTGTAATATCACAATTGCCTACAGTGGCAAAATAACGAGCATAATTGAAAATAATTAAAGGTGCTCCTTCTAAATTCAGATTGTGGGTAATAAAGAGTATTTTTGCCTTAGATACTCTATTAATATGGCTGTAAGCATAAGGATTCACAGCCATTGACATTGAATTTATGTCTAAATTTTTACTAAAGAATGGGTCAACAAAGTCTTTATATTTTTGGGTAAAATTGATATGTTCTTTGGGGTTATATTTGTTACCTCTCGATGCGCTAGTCTGGTGAATTAGCTTGGCTTGGGGTGTATAAACAATACGCTTGCCTAATTTTTGCGATCGCAAACAATAATCTATATCGTTATACTCGACTGCAAAATTCTCTTCATCGAAACCAGCGAGTTGTCGATACAGTTTGGTTGAAGTGAGCAAGCAAGCACCGGTTACTGCAGAGACATTGCGTGCTGCATGGGGTAAACAAATATAACCAACTTCGTCGATGTGGGTATTATTAAATAAGTGATCGGCTAATCCGTTATGGGAGCCAATTACAACTCCCGCGTGCTGGATAATATTATTTGGATATAAAAGTTTTGCTCCTACTACTCCCACACCTTCTACAGACATCCAACCCACCATATCCTCTAACCACCCTGGTTCTATGGCTTGCACGTCATTATTGAGGTGTAAGATATAGGGAGTATCAATATATTGAAGTGCTAGGTTCATCAACCGAGCATAATTAAAAACATCTACTTTACGTTCTGCACGAATAACCTGAGACTCCAATACTTGCTGTTTTTGCAATTTTTGGAAATATCTGTGAGTTGCTGATTCTGTTGAGGAGTCATCTATAATTAATAGTTTGACAAAGCGCTTATCTACCGTTTTTTCCAAGCTGGTAATACACTTTTCTAAAAGGTCTACTCTGTCTCTAGTTGGAATCACAATAGTTACGTGATTCTCTGCTAGTAAAGAATTATCCCATTGAAGTTGGTAGAGGCATAAACCGTATTTTTGAGCAATTTTTGGTAAAAATAATTTTGCCTTCAAACCGCGTCTTTGAATTGCATCTTTAATTGCTCGGTAAGCACTGTCAAATACATACTGTTTTTGAGTACCGTGTGAAGCAGTACTACCTACATGAGTACGCCAGTGATAGCAAATATGTGGTAAGTGTCTGATTCTTTCTGGTGTTGTTTTTTCAGCTACGCGCACAAATAAATCTAAATCTTGCGCTCCTTCATAGCCTTCTCGCATTCCTTCAACTTGCTCGATTAAAGTTTTGCGAATGACAGTTAAATGATGAGTAAAATTATGAGTAATTGCCATTTCTGGACTCCACTCACCTTTCATTTGCGGATCGAAATGATGACCAGATTCGTTAATTTTATCTTCGTCGGTGTAAATCCAGTCTACTTCTGGATGTTTGTTAATGCATTCAGCCACATGTAAAAGTGCATCACAAGGTAAAGTATCATCGTGGTCTAACAGTGCGATATATTCACCTGTAGCAATTTCTAATGCAGAGTTTGTTGCTTTAACTATGTGACCATTTTGTTCTCTAAATATTACTTTAATTCGCGAGTCATCTGCTACTGGCGATTGCAATATTTGTTTGACATGAGGTTTGTTAGAAGCATCATCAGCAATACATAATTCCCAATTTGGATAGATTTGATTTCTCACTGAATCGATCATTTCTATGAGAAAATTATTAGAAGTATTGTAAACAGGTACAACAATACTTATCTTTGCTCCTATTGACCCTAGTTTGGCTGCATCTTCTCGCATCCATGCCAAAAGCTTTGGTGTCAGTTTATTAGTTTTAATCCATCTTTGATATGGATCTTGAGTTTGCCAGGAATGAATTACATCTGAATATTCTATTCCTACATTTTGCTGGTACTGTGTTTTTTTATAATAGCGTTGTATATAGTAAATCCATAATTTTGGAGATAGTGGTAATCTTCTTTCTTTAAATGCGAGAAAGCCTTTGATTAGTACATTACGAATAAAGATGATTTTCTTAAATTGATTTGATTTATTTGTTTCTTCTTTAATTTGATTTTTCATGAAAACTCTTCTTGCAAAACAACATATTGTTTCTCCTGTTTCTAAGACAGCAAAAATATTTATGTCTACATTGCCAGAGTTTTTAGTATCAAGCTCTAAGCTATGCATAAATCCTGAGGAATCTGCTCCTGGTTGATTTTTATAGACTTGAGAAACATCAGGACGATATAATCCATATTCAATTTGTTTTTCTGGTAAGTTATCTATGAGCAAAATTAGCGATTTAATTTTCGCTACTTTATGAAAAACCCAGCCAGATATTAACAAAGTGCTGCTTTTATTCTCTTCCTCATGACTTGGTGTTTCTAAGCAACCTTCTATATCACCGCTGGGTGATATTTCAATAAATATAGATGATGATTTATTCAATGCTTGCTTTAATTTAAACCATTGCGATCGCAATATCCAGAATTTACTGGTTTCCATTGCTTTAATAGTATTTTGCGATAGTTGTAGTTGTATCTGAGTTTGTTGTAGCTGATGCTGTAATTGTTCTAATTGATTTTGATTATTTTGCAATTGAAAGTGGGAATTTTGTAATTGTGTTTGCATTCTTTCAATTTGAGATTCTAATTGTTCTTTCTCAATCTGATTTTTATTTAATAGAAATTCAAATTGCTCCAAGTTTGTCTGAGTTTGCTGTAACTTTGTTTGAGAATAAGTTAATTCCTTCTGAGTATCCTGCAATTGCATCTGGTAATTAGTCAATTCCTTTTCAGAATCAGCTAATTCTTTTTGAGTTTGTTGCAACCGCTTTTGAGAATCAGCTAATTCCTTCTGAGTCTCCTGCAATTGCATCTGGTAATTAGTTAATTCCTTTTCAGTTTGCTGTAAATGCTTCTGAGAATCAGCTAACTCCTTCTGAGTTTCCTGTAATTGAGATTTATATTTCGCTATATCTTTTTCTTTCCACCGTAATTCTAACCAATCTTGAAAATAGAAATCTTTTACAGAATATGAATCATTAGAATCAGAATCAAATACATCGGAATCATTTGTATATTCAGCTTTAGCATTAAGTTCATCATATATATTCAAAGCCTCGGGAAATAAATTTCTCATTAATTGTGAATGATGACTTATTCTAGTTCTCAGTAAATTTTCTTCATATATATTTTCATTGATTTCATCTAAATTTATTCCAAGATTTTCTGATAAAGCGTTTAATAAAATATCTGGATTTTTAGTTATACTATTGATATTAATTAATATACATTTTTCTGGATACTTATTTAAAATATTTAAAATATTTTTGTTGTAATGCATCCATAATTCCACCGCGAAAGTTGGATTTTCATAAAATATTTCATCTCCACGTCGATACAAAGAATCAACGACTTCAGTCGGCGAACGATAAACAAATAAAAAATTAGCTTCTGGAAGTAACTCTGCCCAAAAATCTAAAAAAAGTGTAGTTCGCGGATCTTTCCAACCCCAACAAGATGTTGATTTGTTTTCTTCTACTAATTGTTTCGCTATTTCTATATATTCTTGGGGAACATCAATATCATTTTGTAAAGTCCAACCAGCTTTACTCAATCCCTGTTCGTTTAAAATACTTTCGTGAAATTCAACAAAATCAAGATTTTCAAAATGACCTTTCACATTGCTGAAAGCACCTCCCATTAACCTCTCTCCAACATTTAATCCCGCACTTTGGAGAAGAGAAGCTGTTAATGAAGTCCCAGAACGATGCATTCCAGTTGTTATTAATATAGATTCTTTCATAGTTGTTAATTCCATATCCATTAATTGAAAGAGTAATAGTAAACTGATGTTTGAAACACTCTAATCTTTTAAGTTTTTTTTGAAGTAATGAGATACTACTTTTCCTTGAATTATGTTCTTGTAATTTCAAGCAATGAAATATGAGGTTCTATTAAGAAATCTATTGTTCCCGTTGTTAATATATCTTCTTCTGGCTGCACTCTAAACATCGCCACATCATGAATGCGATGTAAAAACACTTCTGTACCATCAATCGTCCCCACTACACCAGCATTTAGAAAATAAACTCCCGGTTGGAGATTGCAATCAAATTTAAATTTAACTTCAATGATATCCCCTGCTTCTATACTATCAATTGGTTTTTCAAAAGTATGAGATGCTGCACCACCAAGTTCTACACCACTTACAGTTTTGATCATCATGCCAAATCTAACTCTAAAAGCAGACTGTAGAAAATTGACTTTATAGGTGTAAATATATTCGTTTCTTCGATTTAAAATGTTGATTCGCTGTCCGTTAACTGTAGTGATATGGGGTTCTTCAATTTCTGCACCTCTTGGTATATAATAAATTGTACTTTTGGGAATCAGATTCGGATCGTATTGTTCTAATAATTGAGATTTACTATTTAATACTTTTGTCGTTAATTTATTAACTTTATCATCTGGATGCAGATTTTTTTCTACATTTTGGCTATTTATATTTTTAATTTCTTCACGTAAAGATTCAATTTTATCTGCTGGAGCATAAATAAGTTTATGATAATTAGTTATTACTGATTTTGGACTTCCATATAATAATAAATCGCCTCGATCTAACAACACCGCAGAATCGCAAAGTTCTATTACATGACTAGCAGAGTGAGAAACAAATAAAATTGTTCCTCCACTATCTTGAATAGCTTGTATTCGAGAAAAACATTTACGTTGAAAAGCTTCATCTCCTACAGCTAAAGCTTCATCAACTACTAAAATATCTGGCTCAACATTTATCGCAACTGCAAAAGCTAACCTGATAAACATTCCACTGGAATAAGTTTTGACAGGTTGCTCAATAAAATCACCAATATCAGCAAATGCAGCAATATCGTCAAATTTCGCTTCGATTTGCTGTTGCTCTAAACCTAATAATCTTCCATTTAAAAAGACATTTTGTCTTCCTGTAAATTCTGAGTTAAATCCACTACCCAATTCTAATAAAGCTGAGATCCTTCCATTTACCCGTGCTTCCCCTGAAGTTGTAGTCAAAGTACCTACAACAATTTGTAGTAATGTGCTTTTTCCCGAACCATTTCTCCCTACAATACCTAATGAATGTCCCTTAGGAACTTTTAAATTTATATCCTGCAATGCCCAAAACTCTTGAGCGTAAGTCTTCTGAGGTAATAAAAGCTCTTTTAAACGATCTACTGGATGAGCGTATCGCTTAAAACACTTCGAGACATTCTGGAGTGAAATCGCAATTTCTTCACTCATAATGCTGTAAATCCTAAAACTCTCACACCACACTAGACATCAATAGATTCTCTGATAATAACAATGTATCCGGAATAACTTTTATACTTAATTTATTTTGTTAAAAGTATTTTCCGTACCTAGGTATTGTTACCCGCCCTCGAAAACTACTATCAGTTCCTTCCACAAGCAATAAGAATTCCTATTACTGCGATCGCACTCGGAGGCGATTACTACCTGAAAATCTCTTCCTTGCTCCCTCAATTAGTTAGCCGATCGTAAACCCAGTTCGGGAGTCATCTTTTAGGTTACATTAATCTACAACACATCAGCAAAAGCCGGACGTAGCCTTCTGTATGCTGATATACCGACAATAAACATAATTACAGATATAGTTGAAGCTACTCCCAATTCTCCCCAATGTTTAACCTCCCCGATTAAAATAAAGTCTCGGTAAACCTCTACAATCGCCGCCATCGGATTTAACCATAATATCCAATTTCGCCAACTCTCGGGAATTGATGTCGCTGGGTAAACTACAGGTGTAGCGTAAAACCAAATATTTAGAATCACATTTAACGTTTGCGGTATATCACGTAAAAATACGGTTAAACCCGCCACAAAATAACCTAGTCCAGCGGTAAGTAATAGCTGAGGTACCCAAACTAAAGGTAATAGCGCCAAGGTGGTATGCAAGGTACCCGAAGACAGAGCTACAAAAAAAATCAGCATCATCAAGCCAAAAGAACTCTCGACGAAAGCTGATAAAATTGGTACTAAAGGTAGCAGACTGAGGGGAAAAACCACCTTTTTGACTAAATTTGGCTGACCAATTACAGAACTTGCTGATTGAAGTAAACCGCTACTAAAAGCAATCCAAGCAAGTAAACCTGCAAATAGCCATAATCCAAAGGATGCATTGTCGTTCGCGGATAACCCTTTAAGACTGAGCTTAACCTTTAAAATAACGGAAAATACGTAAGTATAAATCAGTAATTGCGACAGCGGGTTAACTAAAGACCATAAATTACCTAGAATAGAACCTTTATACCGCGCTTCTAAATCTCGTCTAACTAAAGTTCTTAACAAATCGAACTTTGTCCACCACTGATCGCTAATTGGTAGGATACGCCTTAACCTACCCGAAATGCGGACAAATAACTGCATTGTTCGCATAGATTTCCGATTCCTCACTCACTGCCTACACACTCAAAAATAGTTAACACTCAACCGTAAAATTTTATCGATCGCCGTGAAAAACTTGAATTATTCTTCTTTGCAAATAAACCTCTACAGGAAATAATTTTTCGGTACGGTTAAAAAAGGTACTACTCCCCAATTTTTGCAAACAATATTTTTTAACAATCATACAACGAATTGGTTATCAACGGATTTTAGATTTTTAGATTCAGCATGAGCCATTGATAACTCCTAACTTTTAATCTCCCCATTTCCCCATCTCCCCACCTCCCCATTTCCCCATCTCCCCATCTCCCCATCTCCTCATCTCCCCACCTTCCCATATATGGGAAATCTCTCCCGCTTATGTCCCTAATTCAGCTAAACTTAGTCTTGGTTTAGTGCATTTATAATTAATTCAGCATGGAAATAGGACAACAAGTTAAAGTAGTTGCTTTACGCGACCGTTTATCATCTGGAGTTACCTCTAAAAAACTAGGAAAAGTCGGTACTATCAAAGATTTCAAAATGACTGATGGCAGTGGTGTTGGCCTAGTAGTAAAATTTGATGATAATTCTGCCACTTGGTTTTTTGAAGATGAACTGGAAGTAGTGCAATAGATGGAAGCATCTTAAATAAATCTGCTGTTTACTAGAAGTTGATTGTAAGGGCTAAAATTGGAATTTATAAAATGTCCCAGATATTGACCTTTTTGGGTGAAAGCAGTGGGCTGCGAACTAAAATTGCGATCGCCTCTGCCAAAGCCCTAGCTTTTCAAGGAAAGCGGGTGCTTTTAGCATCTGGTGCTCAACCCGCTTTACCCGTTATGTTATCCGCTGACTTAGGCCCCGAGCCTCGAGAAGTTGGTACTAATTTACAGGCAGTACAGTTTCAATCTTCCCAATTGCTCGAACGCAATTGGGAAGAAGTTAAGAAACTTGAAGCCCAATATCTTAAAACACCTATTCTCAAAGATATATACGGGCAAGAATTATCAATCTTACCTGGGATGGATGGCGCTTTAGCACTAAATGCGATACGCGAATATTTTGAGAGTGGTAAATATGACGTTATTGTTTACAGCGGCACGGGTAATTTAGACACCTTGCGAATGTTGGGAATGCCGGAATCTATCAGTTGGTACGTGCGTCGATTTCGACAATTGTTTGTCAATTCAGATTTAGGCAAGGCTATTTCCGATTCGCCTTTTATCCAGCCGTTAATTTCAAGCTTTCTTAACGTCAACCCCACAGCAGATAATTTTGCTCAACCAAGCAACCAAGTCAATAACATCTTGGATAAAGGTAAAGAAGTTCTTAGTAACCCCACACAGTTTAGCGCTTTCTTGGTGACAAATGGTGACCCCATTGATGTGGTTACAACCCGTTATCTTTGGGGAAGTGCCCAACAAGTGGGTTTAACTATTGGTGGCGTAATTGCTATTTCTGGTAACGGTAATTTAAACTTCTCCGAAGATTTTGCTCCTTTGGAAGTTACTAATATCCCAGATATTAAAGAAGGTAATTGGCAACCTTTAATAGATGCCTTACCTGACTTTATCGCACAAGCGCAGCAAGCCCCTAAACCAATCGAAATTGATAGTAATGCCCGTCAGGTGCGGTTATTCCTACCGGGATTTGACAAAAAACAAGTCAAACTAACTCAGTATGGGCCAGAAGTCACCATAGAAGCAGGAGATCAAAGAAGAAATATTCTATTACCTCCTGCCCTCAGCGGTAAACCTGTCGCAGGAGCGAAATTTCAAAACCAATATTTGATAATTTCGTTTTAAAGGAGTTAAGAGTTAGGAGTTAAGAGTTAGGAGTTAGGAGTTAGGAGTTAGGAGTTAGGAGTTAGTATCACCGGAGTTTTGATTTTTGACTTTTGACTTTTGAATTCCCCATCTCCCTATCTCGTTTACCAATTCCCAAATAAAAATAAAAATGTCTGAATCAACTCAACCACAATCAGAAAATACAGATCGTAGTGCCAAAACCAGACAGTTGTTAGGAATGAAAGGTGCAGCCTCTGGTGAAACTTCTCCGAAGTGGAAAATTCGCTTGCAGTTAATGAAGCCCATTACCTGGATTCCCTTGATTTGGGGGGTTGTCTGCGGTGCGGCTTCTTCGGGTAACTATACTTGGACTTTAGAAAATTTTCTCAAGTCAGCAGCTTGCATGTTACTTGCTGGTCCGATTTTGGCAGGTTATACCCAAACTTTAAACGAATATTACGATCGCGAAATTGATGCTGTCAATGAACCCTATCGTCCCATACCTTCCGGTGCAATTCCTTTAACCCAGGTAATTACGCAAATTTGGGTATTAATGATAGCCGGTTTAGGTTTGGCTTTTACCTTAGATAAATGGGCAGGAAATGAGTTTCCCACTATTTCCGTCGTTGCAGTACTAGGTGTTTTTATTGCCTATATTTATTCTGCTCCACCGCTAAAGCTAAAACAAAATGGCTGGATAGGTGGTTATGCCCTCGGCGCGAGTTACATTGCCTTTCCTTGGTGTACTGGCCATGCATTATTCGGCGAATTAAATTGGAAAGTAGTAGTATTCACAGTTGTATATAGTTTGGCAGGGTTAGGAATTGCCATTGTCAATGACTTTAAGAGTGTAGAAGGAGACAAAAAATTCGGATTAAAATCCTTACCAGTAGTCTTCGGTGTCAAAAAAGCCGCTTGGATTTGTGCCATCATGATTGACTTTTTCCAAATAGCGATCGCCCTATATTTGATTTACCTGCACCAGAATTTGTACGCTGCAATACTACTTTTGTTAGTGATCCCTCAAATCACATTTCAAGATATGTACTTTCTGCGCAACCCTTTAGAAAACGATGTAAAATACCAAGCTAGTGCCCAACCATTTCTAGTTTTAGGAATGTTAGTCGCGGGTATAGCCCTAGGTAATGCGGCAATGTAATCAATTACTAGGAAATTGGGCATGGGGCACCAGGAATTGATAATAAGTAATTTACCTATTACCTATTACCTATTACCTATTACCTATTACCTATTACCTATTACCTATTACCTATTACCTATTACCTATTACCTATTACCTATTACCCTTTACCTGAACATCGTGTTTCAAATACTTTATTACTTATTTGATGCGGTTAGACCTTTTTTAGTACCTATCTACTTTGTCAGTGCTTGGGTATTAATCATTTCCCTATGCTGGAGCATGTGGAGTGTAGCACGAGATAGTATTGCGATCGCAAATAAAATGCATCAAATTCCATGTACAGGTTGTCAATATTTTACTGACGATTATCGTCTCAAATGCACGGTAAAGCCTTCTATTGCTAACACGGAAGAAGCAATAGAATGTCTTGATTATCAAGCTAAAACAAATTAAATTTTGTATTACCATATGGTTATTGATGATTGATAACCGTAAATATCTACGACTTATTTTCCATTGCCCGCAATTTCTTGTCCATCGTTTTACTCGTGGAGAATTACCAGTAGGAAAAGCTTTCCAATAGAGAAATGTATATTATTGAAAAGGTTTACCAAGAGTTTTGATAAACCTTTTTGTTTGCTAAACTTTTAAATCAACTACTATTATGTTATCCCCCGTGTAACTTAAAATGTCGTCACCTACTTTTTTTGTGTTCTTGTTTATAGCGGGTTATTTCTGATTTAAAATTTAAAATAACAATATGTTGTACTTGAGACATTTATTTTGATTAACTAGAAAAAAAAGACTTAGGTATTTTCTCATATATTTAGGACTTACGCAACTGGCACATTTTTCTCGTAGGGTGCTGTGACACTATGCTTCGTTTTTAACGTAATAATAAGGTTTTCGTGTCACGCACCAACCAGGTTCTTGTGACGCTTGCGTAAGTCCTGATATTTTGTTTTTTTTGGTTTATAAGCCGTTACGCAACTAATTTGTATAATACTAACTATCGTTCCAGTATGCACTAAAATATTTTCAATTTTTCCCATTATATAATTTAACTGTACATCAGCTTACTTGATAATTGATTAACCTAAGAGTACAACCTATATTTATAGTTAATATTTTCCCTATTTTTAGTGATTTTATTTTTTCGATACTGTACTCTACTCCATCAAAAACATGCAGCATCTCCTTCCTTACTTAAGTAAATTATGTGTTCTATCGTTAGGATTTTTTCTAATTTATACTTTACCAAGTTGTGCTGCTGAACCAACAAACATATCATGTTCTCAGAAATTTGCTACCAGTCAGTGTGTTGATAATTTAAACCAGATTTTACCTGAACTGAAAAAAGCAAATGTAATATATCTTGGAGAGATTCACAACAGTTCCAAAGATCACGAAAACCAGTTAAAAATTATTCAAGAGCTATATAAAAAGAATACACGAATTGCGATCGGGATGGAAATGTTTCAACGTCCCTTTCAAGAAATTATCAATCAATATATTGCAGGCAATATCACAGAAGCGGAATTTATTAAAAAAAGCGAATTCAAAACACGTTGGGGTTTTGACTGGGAACTCTACGCTCCTATTTTACGCTTTGCCAAACAGAAACAAATACCCGTTTTAGCATTAAATACTCCCAGTGAAATTACCCGTAAAGTTGCACGAGAAGGGATAGAAAAACTCACAAATCTAGAAAAACAAGCAATTCCACCTATTACAGAAATTCGCACAGATAACATAGCATATCGTCAAATGGTATTAAAATCATTTGAACAACATCAAACAGGCGGGCATGGAAATAGTAACAGTGCAAATCGTTTCTTCCTAGCCCAGGTATTGTGGGATGAAACAATGGCAGATAGTATCGCTAAATTTGTTAAAGCTAACCCAGATTATCAAGTAGTTGTTTTAGCAGGATTAGGGCATATTGTATATGGCTATGGTATTCCCGATCGTGTAGAAAGGCGCATTGAAGATCGGAAATTTATTCCGCGTTCAGTTTTATTAAGCGTTCCAGAAATTACACCCGTAGAGAAAGATAGATCGATCGCCGATTTTATTTTGGAATCAAAATAAAGTAACAAAATGGCCGCCTTTTCCTTGTAGGGTGTGTGACACCTAGAAAGATTCTGAAAGTAAAAATATCCTTTGGGGGTGTCACGCACCATCTTACTGTTAAATATCAAATCCGTTGGCATCGGAATTATATTTTTTAACACAAAGTAGCGCAGAGTCTTTGTCAATCGTATTTTATCCCAAGCCCACTTAAGCGGAAAAGATATTAATCCTTAATAGGGATTAAAGTGGATTTCAACTGCCCAGATTTGAAAGCCAGTGTATATTTAGTTTTCAAGATACAAATATACTAATCCAAAGAAAATATACTGTTTGAGCGATCAATGTATCTTGAAGAGTATGTGAAGAATCGGCTCTAAGCCTTACCTGACAAGGGTTTAGGTAAAAGTGCAAACCTAATTTATGTTAAAATCTGCTCCATCCCTTACAGGCAATGACTTAGAAACTCAAAATTTTCCCTTCAGTTCCAAACACCCCCTGACTTGCACCAATACATGCTCAAAACTTGAATCTACCACCACTTCAACTCTAAATAACCAAGTTTCGATAGTGCCATTTCTTTTTCACTCATCCATTCAACGGCTTTATAAGTCCCAAAAACATGGTCCCACCAATCTACCGCTAAACCAAAATTATGCTCCCACATACCGTATTTATGATGTACGTAATGTACCGGCATTTTCATCCAGAAACATTTAGTGGGATTTTCATGCTGCAATTGATGGGCATATGCTGAAAAAGCAGCATAAATTAAACTACCCGAAAACCAACCCAAACCAGCATCCCACGAATAGAAAAACATTAGTAGCATCACTAAGGAACTGCCAACTACATAATCGCGGAATTCCCAGATTACACCTTGGCCTTCATTACGACGGTGATGATCGCGGTGACGTTGGCCAATTTTACGGTTAATGTGCATCAAACGATGCAGCCAGTATTCTACTAAACTTGCCACTACAAAGGCAATAATGAAACAAACTGTTGCTCTCGAGATACTCAATAACAAGGGATTCATATAAACTTTTGAAGGAAAATCTGTCTTGTAATTTATCGTAACAAGTTCTCAGGACGATAATTGCGTACAACACTACTTTTTAACACTCCCCATCCATAAACGGCTTTTTAGTTTTTATGGAGAATGAATTCCCCTGACTGCCTGCTCCACTACACCCCCATAATTGAAAATTAGGGCATTGTGCGCGGTTATGATAGAGACGCAAAGGTATCCCGCCTCTAGATTTTGGTTTGCAGTTGTGTCGCAATTTCTTTCAATACTTGGGGCACCGAACGGGGTTGCCAACCTAATTTTTCACGCGCTTTTTTGGCATCAACTCGCACGCAGCGGTCGTATAAATAATGTAAGCGTTCTTTTCCTATAGGTGGATTCCAGGAGAATAAATTTCCTATGGGGTCAAGAATATTACCTAAAACCCTGACTAACGGTTGTGGAACTTCCACAGGTGTGGAAATACCTGTTTGTTCGCTGATAATTTCAAACATTTCGCGAGAAGGAAGCTCGCCAGCAGAGATTATATAATGTTCGCCTCTTTCCCCTTTTTCTGCTGCTAATATCATCGCATTTACCAGGTCATCCACATGAACTATCCCAGTAATGCGATCGCCACCTACCCACAGTTTTAATTTACCTTGCAAAAATAGTTTAAATACGGGACCGAAATGAGGATCGTCTGCACCTAATATACCGGATGGCATAACGCTAACCACGGGTAAACCAATTACAGCATAGTTATCAACTAATTGCTGTGCTTCGTATTTAGTACTGTCGTAGGCAGAAGAGAAGTCTTCTTGAGTTCTTTCAAAGGTTTCATCTACGACTTCACCATTGGTATCGCCATAAATACCAATAGTGCTACAGTATACCATCTTGGAGATTTCAACTTCTTTGGCAATTTCTAAAACGGCTTGGGTTCCTTCCACATTCACCCGTTCCATTTGTGCCTCATCGACTAAACCCAATTCGACAAAAGCTGCCGTATGAAATACTGTATCAACATTTTCCATGGCTTGGCGTAAGGCTTTACGGTCAGTAATATCCCCCGTAACCAACTGTATATCTGTATCCTTTAATCGAGATAAATCGCTAGATTTCCGCACAAGTCCAACCACCGAATTGCCGCGCTGCTGTAGCGCTTTTACTAAGTGCGAACCCGTGAAACCATTGGCACCAGTAACTAAAGCTTTCATAATGCTTTCTCGTAAATTCGGTAAGTCTTGTAGATTTTGCCGCCTGCTGCTTCAACTAATTTTCGGGAGGGTGAATTATCTTCCCATACAAAGGAAAGTTCCGCTCGCCTATAAGGTTTACCTTTTTTGATTCCCCCTTGCATTCCCAAGTAAATTAACGCTAAAGGTACCATTTTACGACGATATTCTGGCAGGCTGCAAATTACAATTACTCTTCCTTGGTCAATTTGACGGCGATACCAAAGAAATTTGAGAATTCCTAGCCAATTCAATTTACCATTAACGTGTTTCAGAGCAATATTATAATTGGGTAAACCCATCCAAAACCCAACCATTTTACCATTATCTTCAGCAACTGGAAATATATCTGGGTCTACTAATGATTGTAATTCCTTTGCCTCCTCCATGAACTCTTCTTCGGTACGGGGAGTAGAACTATAGTTATTAACAAAGGTTTTAGTAAACAATTCATAAAGGCTGCGACAATCTTGTTCAAAACCTTCACCTTTAGTGCACAGAGGGCGGAAGGTAATTCCAGATTTACAAGCAATTTTATAGCCTTTTTCAAATTTAGGATCTAAAACAATATCTAAAGGGAAATCATAAGCATAGGCATCATTTCCTTTATAAAAACCAGCCTTTTCCATAAATTTAGGATAATAAGGCGGATTATAAGGTGTCATCATTACTGGCGGCACATCAAAACTATCTACTAAAAATAGACAACTATTATGAGTAGATAAATTTATTGGTCCCCTAACAACAGTCATACCTTTATCGCGTAACCATTGAAAGGCATTGTCTAACAAAGCGCTAGCAATGTCAAAGTCTTCTATACATTCAAAATAACCAAAAATACCAATATTCTTACCTTCACTTTCAATTAATCGTCGATTTACAGCCGCGACAATTCGTCCTAAAGGTTGTCCATTTTTTTCATAAACTGCAATAAATTGCTGAAATTCTCCATATTCAAGGAAAGGATTATTTTCTGCTGCTAATTGCTTCGATATACTGCTACGGATGGGTGGAACCCAATTCGGATAATTTTTATATACTTTAAAGGGCACATCTAGGAACATTTCCCTTTGTGCATCTGTAGTTACAGCCGATACCTGAAACTTTTGGGTTTGAGTAACCATATTCAGTCGTAAAGGTTTAGTTTTAATGTAAAAAAGTTACATTCTAATTCTTAATCATGGTATTTTTATTGGCTTATTTTAATTATTTGGTTATTGATAATACATTGACTCAAGGTGCCTGCAGGACATAAAAATCTCGGTTAACTCTTGGTTAAGAGTTCCCTGCCTTTATGAACAATTTCATAGCTAGAGGCGGATTCCTATGATTTGAATCACCTTTATAGTGTGAAAAACTAGGTTAAACGGAAATGAACGGGCTAAAAGCCCGTCCCATCAAAGTTAAATTTTAGGCTGGAAGTCGCTGTCTATTTTTTGTGCTCCCTTTTCAATAACTAAGCACTGGCGATAGTCGCAGGCTTATATAAAAGTTCCCGCGTTTCTACCATCGCTTTAACCAAATTATCCATATCTTCTTTAGTATGAAGCGCGTTTGCGGTAATTCTTAAGCGGGGTTTGGCAATAAACCAAATCGCAGATACCCAAATACCGTGCTGTTCCATCAAATGACGAGTGAACATCTTGGGATTTAGTTCTGGCGGCATTAATACAGGGATAACGTTGGTTTCGCCAATCGCCATAAAATCATTTTCAATTAAACGTTCCCGTAAGTAACGGGTATTCGCTTGTAGAGTTTCCACTAATTGAGGATTTTCTCTTACCTGACGAATACTTTCCAAGGCTGCTGCTGTTGTCGGTGCGGGGAGAGAAATTGTGCCGATAGAAGTCGGAGAAACATCCAACAAGTCAATCATTTCTGGCACGTGAGAACTGATTGCTGCACCTGCAGAAGCTGCAAATTTAGAGAAGGTGGTCATAATTAACGGCACCATTCCCCGATCGAGTACTTGCTGGGGTGTAATCCCAAAGTGGTCATATATACCGCCGCCTTTGGGACCAATTGCACCACTGGCATGGGCTTCATCCATGACGATGACGCTACCGGGATAGTTTTCTAAAACGTCTAGCATCTCTGGTAATGGAGCAATATCACCATCCATCGAAAAGACTGCATCGGAAACTACCATGATCCGATCGTCGGGTTGGGCATAGCGTCGCAATTTACGTGCCAAGTCATTTACATCACAGTGACGATAAGCTTTTACCCGTACGTTGGGACTGTGGCTAAACATCTTCCCGGAACGATTGCTGGCATTGGTAACGGCCGAAAGTATGCAGCCGTGGTTGAGAACATCAGTCAAAATTAATGTTTCTCTAGTGTTCCGAAACCCAGGAACATTAATAGCTAAGTGGCAAAAACCATCTATTAATGCTTGCATTGCCATCCAAGCGTTAAGGAATAGATGAGTGTGGGGTAAATGTTTAAAAGCCGAAATTTCTTGTTCCAACTGACGATGCAAATCAATTCTACCGCTTAATACGGAACAGGAACTATTGGAAGTACCATATTGTAAAATTGCATCAATTGCTGCCTGTTTTACTTTTTCTGACTGAACTAAACCCAAAACATCGTTAGTGCAAAATGTTAGAAGTTTGTATCTCTTACCATCGCTAGGATCTTCAACTTCAACCAAATTTCCCTGTTTTTGATGACAAATAAACTTTTCTGGATAAAGACCACTTTGATAGAGGCCCTGCATATACTCTTCTACAACTTCCACTTTCTACTCCTCTCACCTAATATTTGCCAGTCGGCTTTTAATATATGTTTGCGGTTGAAAATTTACTTTGCGTTCCGGACCAATCTGTTATACCAGATTGTGCAATACTCAACTAAGATCGGTTAAATTTGACTTGATGTAGCCGAAGATGGGTAGTTCTCATAAAAAAATCTCGGTAGTTTGCAAACCCAGTCTTTTTAAAGCTGAGGGTAAAAACGCCGCTAGTGGTTTTAACCACCATTGGCATTTTTCTTTTTTGTGGATGGTTAGTCCGTACTTGGTAATGTTAGCCTCGACAATGTTTAGAACCGGCATATTTGGAAAATACTGGCAAAACTGGCGTTGCATCCGTTTAATCTTCCAATTATAGAGCTTGAGACTGGCTAAGTATCTCAAGGTATGAATTTTAGCTCTTACTCTAAACCTAAAAATGTAATACGCACTGTCTTGTCAGCTTTGAACTTCAGGACTATGCTTGAACCTCAGTGTCTCTAGAACACAGTTGCTGACTATTGCCATTCAAGAGTTTTTTAGATTGTTGCATAAATTTTTCATATTGACCTACAATTACCCTTTGTAAGGCGATTATTGCTGGATTAATTTCCACATAACGTCTTTGGGGGTTAGCCAAATAGGTCTTTTGTTCGCTTTCAATCATCTCAGTGTCTTGATCGAGAAAACTCTTCAGCAGGAAACGCCAAACTATTTTCGCGATCTGTTTTCGTAACGGTTTAACAAACCATTGGGGAAGGCGAATTTTGATAAATAGCAGGGAAAAAGATTTTGTTAATTGTGCCCCTACTGGTTGGCGCATTAAATATAAAGAAGATACCCCTTCTAAAGAACTATGGTAATGAGGATAGTTATATCTAATTGTGACAGTGCGAGTTGTAACTTCGTTCCCTTGTTCGCTGAATCCGAAAAACTTGGTCATCCAACCTTTATAAGACACCCGATATTCAGCTTTTACAGATGCTTCGGAGGCTTGCAAACGCTCTAGCACCGGGTCAAACCATCCCTGTAAGTTTTGATGTAAATAGCCATGAAATACATCCATAGTATTTTCATTACAGATGGAAAAATGAGCTTTAAAATTTCCCGGTATCGGAATTGCCAGCCACTTTGGATCGTCATATTCGGGAACTGAAGGAAATACTACTTTTTCTAGTTCTTCAACGACTCCTGGAAAAATCCAGATAATACCATACCTCTCGAGCACAGCATAGCTACGTGCTTGGGCACATGGCAATTTTTGGTCTTTGGGCAAATACGGAATACTCCGACATTCTCCATCACTGCTAAATTCCCAACCATGATAAGGACAGACGAGATTCTCCCCTTTTACTTTGCCTTTATGTAAAGGTACACCTTTATGGGGGCAAGCATCTTCTAGACCATAAACTTCACCATCTTGCGAACGGTAAAGTGCAATTGCTGAATTCCAGATTACCACCCGTATTACTTGACCTAGCTTTAATTCATCAGCCCAAGCTGCGGGATACCAGTAATTTGGATTTATACCGACTCCGCGCACCCGATTCTGAACGGTTTGACTTTTCAGAATTGGAGCTATTTCCATTGGCGCACTCCCTAATAAGTAATTAACTATATGAGCAATTACGACAGAAAGTTAGCGTATCATTCTAAGAGACTTGCCGACAATCTTATTAGAAATTTACAAAGTTCTCAGTAATTAAGCAAGAACTTATGGCAAAACAAACCAAATATGTATGAAAAATCCATTTTTTAGGTATCTTAATTTTCTATAGCCCAAAAGTCACTTTAATTTCATAGTTTTAACTTACTTTTCTCAAATGTCGAGTGTATTATGACACTTTTGCGTTCTTCTATATTGAACTTATGATTTTTGATACAGATAAGCATGGGGTTAAATTTAATACTTTTGAATGACTGTATTGCATACAATAACTGAAAAAAAACAAAAAAATTATTATTCGTTTGTGTATATATTATGCTTATAAATAAAATCTATGAGAATTTTATTGTTAAGGAATCTTGTAATACTGAGAAATATTAATACATCTGTTAGATTTATTTGTTTAACTCTTATCCAATCAAAGATTTGTAACCCAAAAACCTTGCATCTAAAATCTAAAGTTCCATAAATTTTTTATTTTTATAGATTACAGTTTCAGTGACCTCAGACAATACCACGGAGGGTAAATGCTTTTCATGTCTAATTGTAAATGTAATTGTAGGGAGAATTGCCCCGATGGCACCGATAATTAGAGATAATGAAAAATTAAATTGGAGCATTGTATACTCAAGGTCTTGATTTTAGGGAAACATTAAGATATTAAATTACATCAGTAACATTAGAACAGAAAAAAATACAGAAAATCTGAACTAGAGATTTTTTTCAGGCGACCGTATAACTTTTACCAAATTTTTATTACCTAGGCGTAGCCTTTTGCAGAGTAATAAACGAAGTAAAATGTAAAATAACAGGCATTGCTTTTCTATTATTTGTCTTGAGAAATAATAGAAATAGCATCTGGAAGATTTCTTGACTTAAATGACTCGCTTTGTTATTGTTGTGCCGCCATTGTAAAAACTGGTACACGGACGACTACAATAGTAAAAAAGTAAAACTACATATCGGTAAGTAGAATCTTCGAGCCTCCAATTAAGTTCAGACGAAATAACTTCTGCGATGTTTACCTAAATTGTTATATAAATGCGAGTTTTACTGCTATATCCTCAGTTCCCGAAATCCTTTTGGTCTTTTGACAAAACCATCGAATTAATCGGACGCAAGGTAAGCCTCCCTCCTCTGGGGATGATTACAGTAGCTGCTATTTTACCCCAAGATTGGGAGTTCCGATTGGTTGATCGTAATGTTCGCCCTGAAACCGAAGCTGATTGGGAATGGGCAGAATTAGTAATTCTTTCGGGAATGATTGTTCAGAAAACAGATTTACTACACTTAATCGGCGAAGCAAAACAACGTAACAAATTAGTGGCGGTAGGTGGCCCTTACGTAACTTCCGTGCCCTCCGAAGCCCAAGAAGCAGGGGTCGATTTTTTGGTTTTAGATGAAGGAGAAATTACTTTACCCCTATTTGTAGAAGCATTACAAAGAGGGGAAACTTCAGGAATATTTCGCTCTGGTGGTGAAAAGCCCGATGTGACTCATACACCCATACCCCGATACGATTTATTAGAATTAAACGCTTACAGCGACATGTCGGTGCAGTTTTCCAGGGGTTGTCCTTTCCAATGCGAATTTTGTGACATCATCGTACTATACGGACGCAAACCGCGTACTAAAGCTCCAGAACAACTGCTTCAAGAATTACAAACACTGTACGATCTAGGTTGGCGGCGTTCGGTGTTTATGGTGGATGATAATTTCATCGGTAATAAACGTAATGTCAAGCTGCTCCTGAAAGAACTTATTCCTTGGATGGCAGAGCGCGGTTATCCATTCAGCTTACAAACAGAGGCTTCAGTAGATTTAGCGCAAGATGATGAATTGCTAGATTTAATGATTGCTGCTAACTTTGGCTCAGTATTTTTGGGAATTGAGACACCTGATACGGATAGTTTGTCATTAACTAAAAAGCATCAAAATACCCGTAATTCACTAGTAGAAGCAGTCCAAAAAATTAATCGCAAAGGCTTGCGAGTCATGGCTGGATTTATTCTCGGTTTCGATGGTGAAAAAAAAGGTGCCGGAGATCGGATTATTAATTTTGTGGAGGCAACTGCAATTCCCAATGCAATGTTCGGTCTTCTGCAAGCGTTACCAAATACTGCATTATGGCACAGATTAGAAAAAGAAGGACGTTTGTTAGATATTGACCAAAAAGGTAACACCGGTAATCAACAAACCTCTTTAACTAACTTTATTCCGACTCGTCCCATAGAAGAACTCGCTTCCGAATATGTAAATTGCTTCTGGGAATTATACGAACCAAAGAAATACTTAGGAAGGGTTTATCGTCATTACTTGAAAATGAAGCCTCGTCCTTATAGTAAAAAGTTCCAGATGCCAGAATTAGTGGAATTAAAAGCGCTATTTATTATTGTATGGCGACAGGGTATTAAACGTGACACACGATTTCAATTCTGGAGTCAACTTTTCTCAATATTTAGGCATAAACGTAAGTTATTAATCTCTTATTTAACTATGTGCGCTCTCTTAGAACATCATATTGAATACCGTGAAATTGTCAAGACTGAAATTGAGGAACAAATAGCCGATTATCGTCGCTTGAATTTGAGAAAATCTCAAGAAGAAGAAGTTAAGATGAATGAATCCTTGATTGCTTAGGTATGTAACAAGTCGATATACCTCTCAATGGAACAATTCAAACTTTAAACAATTCAAAATAATTTAGGAAGACTTTCCCCTCCCAATAATTCTTCGGAGGGGATTTTGTTAGGGCAATTGCCTATCGAGGAGCGATAAATTGGTTTATTCTACAAGTATACTGCTTCATCTCTTTTTTAAAAATATCGAAAGCAGGAAAAGTAGCTTTTTAGTAGTTGCGATACCGTTCTGTTTAGTAAAAGTCTCTGTAAATATCACTATACAAAGATTATGATTTTTAACAACTAACATTACTTACTAAGAGCCGTCTTTTTATACTATTACCTGTTTTCTTATTTAAACTAATTCCCCAGCCATAACAAGTACGCAAGATGTGGGAAAGTTTTAGAAATAAGTTTCAACGGCTTTTTGATACCAAAAAATAATCACTACAAGGAATTTTTATTTATATGTCTACATCGCTTCTAACTAGAGAAACCCGCAAACAAATTCCCATATTATTGGTATTACTTGTTTGTGGTAGCCTAACCACCATGACGGGAAGCCTAGTTGCACCAGTAATGCCGGAAGTCAAACAACAACTTGCAATTGACCCCCGGTGGTCGGGTACTTTAGTAAGTATGCACTGTCTGACAATTTTCTTATTCAGTCCAATATGTGGCATTCTCGCAGACCGCATTGGTAAAGTTAAGGTACTAATTCCCTCACTTATTTGCTACGCAATTTTCGGTGCTTCTGGGGCTTTGATGAATGATTTTACCCCATTATTAATATCGCGAGCATTATTGGGAGCCTCAAGTGGCGGTGTTGCGGCTGCCAGTATCGGCATTCTCAGCAGTATGTATGATGGAGAAAAGCGAACCCGCGTTCTTGGTTACACTACTAGCGCTTTGGCGATCGCTAGTATTATTTTTCCCATTATCGGTGGTTTAATTGGTTCAATAAATTGGCGATTTACCTTTTGTATGTATGGTTTGGGTTTACCGGCAGCATTAATTGCATACTTGGTATTACCGAAGCGAAAACGTCAAGCTTCATCATCAATAAATTTAGGTCAGAAAGATAAATTAATTAAAAGCTTGGGACATCCGAGTACTTTAACTCTATTTACAGCCTTAGCATTGACATCTGCGATTTTTTATGTTGTGATTGTCTACGCTCCCCTGCATTTTAAAGAAACAATCGGAGCAGATACAGTTCTTAATGGAGCAATTTTAGCATCGCGAGCCGTTGGTGCTGCGGTTATATCTGCCGTAGGTGCTAGTAAGTTAGCTAAGCATTTGGGAAGCGCCAATGCGATCGCCCTGGGATTTACTTTGATGGCGGTGACGTTGATCGCTATTCCTTTAGTGGAACAAGTTTATTTGATTCTGCCAACGGCGATTATTTTTGGCATGGGATTCGGTATTGTCATGCCCAATTTATACGATGCTTTATCTAAATCCAGTCCAAAAGAGGTACGTGCTAGCGTTTTAGCTATTGGTACTGGAGCTAGTAATTTAGGACAATTTTTCTCCCCCATTTTTCTGGGGCCAGTTTGGAAAAGTGCCGGTATTGCAGTATTTTTTGTTGGTGCTGGTGTAGCATTAGGAACTACCTTTTTAAGTATTAAACAAGGTAAAGCCCTTGAGGAAGAAGCACAATATGAAAGGTGAATTAGTGCTTACCAATAGCCGCTGTTTCAAAAAAGGAATTTCGCAGCAAAATTGATCTAAGTAGCCCCTCTTTTTTTGAAAGAGGGGTTGGGAGAAACATTGCAGATAAAATATTTGGAGACGTTATATCAAGTCCGGCTAATTACTTACTATATAACCGCTTAGCGATGGTAATTCCTAATTACCTATTACTCATTACTCATTACTTATTCCTTGTTACCTATTACTCATTACTCATTACTTATTCCTTATTCCTAATTACCTATTACTCATTACTCATTACTTATTCCTAATTACCTATTACTCATTACTTATTCCTTATTACTTATTCCTTATTACTTATTACTGTGCCTCCACAGATATGATAAGTGTTTAACCAGAGATGATATTACACCGTGTATACCATCTCTACAGGATTTACCAATTTAAACTAATTCTTTCGATTTATTATCCGCTTCAAAATTTTTTTCCCAAGCTTGATAGTTAGCCTTGGCATCTTGCACTATGGGAGATGCAGTAATCAATTTATTGGCTAACGAACTGATAAAAGAAAGGGGAAAACGTAAAGGGCGAGCAATATCTAAAAATAAAACCACACGGTAGCCATCCGTATCATTCCAAACTTCATGGTAAAATGTATCATCGAAAATTAAACTTTTCCCTTCTTCCCAATATCTAATTTCATCTGCTATTTGAATCTTACAGTTCTCTTTGGGTTGCGGAACAATTAACCCCAAGTGATATCGAATAAAAGTTTTGAGTTTTCCGCGATGTTTAGGAATATGTTTGCCGGGGGCAAGAATAGAAAAGAATGCCACTTTCATTCCCGGGATTTTTTCGATTAACTTAGTAGTCTCGGGGCATCTTTCGCAGTTTTTAGTAGCTTTGAATCCAAATGCATATAAAAAGTAAGTTTTCCAGCGATTATCATTAGCAATGCGATATTGACGCTTAGAAATATCCTGAAAATTTGGTAAATCGTCTACTCTTTCAATTACCTGTTCTAATTCTTTACGAATTACCATCCAGTTAGCTTCTAAATCTTTAGCCCAAGGGAACTGTTCTACATCGAAAAATACTGAATTTCCCACCTTAGAATGGTTAGCAACTAATGTTTCCAACCAACCATCTTTTGTTAGCAATTTCTCTAATTGTTTGACTGCTATCTTAGCTAAATTTGGCATATTTTTAATATATAAAATCTAAAATTACTTACAGTTTTAAGTTATCAACTAACTGTGTTTAAATCCTAAATAATATCATCTATTAAATGGATAACAATGATTTAACAAGTAGTTGAAAACTAACTTATAACTCCTAACTTTTAACTACTAACTAATTAAAACCTTTGCAATAATCGCTTTAGATTGTGCTTTCTATCTTTATAGATAATTGCTATCAATCCAGACAAGAAAAAATGAGGTGCTGCCAACACACTAGATAAATGAATACGCCATTTATTCCAAGAAAAAAAGGAGCGAGTAATAGGTGATATTCCCCAGAAACGATTTACCGAAGAAACTACTCCATTACCCAAACAAGTAACTTCATGCCACCATCCGACAGGAATGTAGAGAATCTCTCCTTGATTGAGAACTACTTCGTAAGATTGGGAAAGTGCTTTTTTGAATTTGGGAAAGGCTTTAAAATCTGGGTTTTGAGGATAAACCTTACTATAAGATGCCCGCTTTCTAAAGCCATAGAGCAAATTATTTAGTAATGAAAAAGGATATATATTATGTAGTTGATTCGGTGGAAAAAGAATTACTTTCTTGGCACCATACAATTGAATTAGCGTACCATCAAAGGCATCGCAGTGAAGACAAGTTGTATGTCCCCCCAAACCAACCCAGAGGTTTAGAGGAGTTATGGGTACACTCAAACCCAATTGAGATTTTAAGTCTTTAAAAGCACCTTTATTTGCCAACGGGGTATTTGTAAGGGAGCATTTACCTAAATAAATATCTTTTTCTTCAGCTTCTCCATTCCGGAGTTTTTCAGCGTATTCATTAAAGGTTATGGTACGTGATTCTACCCCACTTCCCATATTTTCCCATTTTCGCTTGTCTTGCTGATATCTTTCACGTCCGTAAAATCTAACTGGAAACTTTTGTTCTCCCAAATTGTCACACAAATAGTCTAAATCCCAGCTAGTTTCGGTGTCTAATAGACCAGTAATTACAACTGGAACACCTTTTTTTTGGTATTTTTCAGTAAAAAGTTCTGGAGTTAAATTAGTTCCATCAATTTTAGCAATTGATAATGGCGAGTTCTCGGCTACAGATAGACGCTTCTCTTCCAAAGGTGTCTTCATTTTTCAATTTATGAAGTAAATAAGTAAGCTTAAATAAAAGCAATCGAAAGGTTTATTTACCTTAGCTAGCAATCTAAAAATTAACTATTGCGAAAAAAATTATATATCGATTATTCTCTAATCGATAGGTGATTGGTATGATTAATCACAATTTTTATGACTTACCAATACTTTATAAATTTATAGCATTTCTAGGTGAAACTTCACATAAAATTGTTATTAATTATCAACTTCTGGTATTTTGACTTCTTGCTCAATATCTAATCCTGCCAAAAATTGTCTATCATCGCTAATGTGAGGAAATTTTAATTGTGAAGCTGGAATTCCTCGTTGTAAAAGTCGCTGGCGAATAGTGGCAAAACTTCCAGAAGCCAGAATTCGTAACCGAGGTGATGGTACTTGAGTTGGTCTTTTGGCTCCATAAGAAACGTGAATTTCTTGCAAAATGCGATCAAACTGAATTATAAATTCTTCCGGATTATTAAGAGTATTACCTGGTAGTAACTCAATATTCACTAGATAATGAGGGGGAAGTTCATGTTCGGATAAAGTAATACAGAAGTTTTCAAGGGATACATTAAAGTCTTTTTGCAGCTGCTGCATTACCTGAGTCACGTGAAATTCAGTAGTCTTTTCTGTTGTGGAAGACAGCACACCCCCCAAACGATGGCGAAACACGATTAAAGGAGTCTGTTCGTACCAGCCTACTACTTCCACCACATCCCCAATATCGTAGCGAAAGAAACCACTGTAGTTAGACATCAAAATGCGGTAATACTCTCCTACTTTCACTTCATGAGCTAAAAGTGTTTTAGGTTGCTCTTGTGCCCATTCCTCCTGGGGGATAAATTCAAAGAAAGCAGTTTCAATCGCTAAAATTGCCCCATCGCCATCGAAACTATGACAAACACCGAAAGTACCTTCAGCAGAAGAATAAATTCCACCAAAGACAGGGGTATCGCCAAAATATTCAGGAAATCGTTGAAGATAAAAATCTGATGTACCTCCACGAGCAGTAGCAATGAGTGAGAGATTCGGCCAAACCATTTTTGGTGTAAGTCTTCCTTTATCCTGCAAAATCTGGCGCAACTGGGCAGCCCGTTTGGGATATGCTGAAAGGTGATTCTCTAGTTT
Source organism: Cyanobacteria bacterium P01_D01_bin.50 (assembly GCA_039200565.1). GTDB lineage: Bacteria > Cyanobacteriota > Cyanobacteriia > Cyanobacteriales > Nostocaceae > Rivularia. The sequence continues at coordinate 58,216 of JBCCSG010000002.1, forward strand.
TGCTCGTAATTCTGGTTTTAGATTGAGCCAAGGAGCAATAGTTCCTTTTTCTAAATCTTCAATCAAATCTGAGCCGTGAGATTCTAAATATTTGCACAGTTGTAGCGCCAAGACTGGGAAATTGAAAGCGATAATTCTCAAGGATGGATTGCGTAAAGCAAACAGCAAACAAACGTAATGCCGTGCTAGATTATCTTGTGGCTGCAAAGCTTCATAAGGAAATGCAAATACTTGTTTGTAAATAAAATTGTTCAGCCGCAAGTCACCTACACTGACGGGGCCATAATCAATTCCTCCCTTGGTGCGCCCGTATAATTGCACTGAACTAGTCAAGAATATTTTGCCAATTGCTAAACCCTTTTTTTGTACAGCTTCAGCCACAAAGCCCATGCTAACCCTATTGACGCGATTTAAAACTTTACGCGATTGTCGGGTGACTGGAATTAACTTGTGTTTTCCGGTAGAGCCGCTCGTTAAATTCAGGTAAACAACTCTGTCGGGTGTAAGAATATTTTGTTCCCCCTTGGCTATACGTTCTAGGTAGGGTTCGTAACTACTATAAGCTAGAATTGGCAAGCGTTCTCTGAAATGCTCTACGGTTTTAATTTCTTTGAATTTGTACTTTTTTCCAAATTCCGTTTCTTGATAAGTCTTGAGCAGCGATCGCAAAAATTGCTCTTGAACAAACGCAGGTTTACGGGTTTTGCGTACAAAATTTGCCTTAGTTAATCTTGCCGCATTAATCAATAGGGCTAGAGCGAAGTTAATCATTTAATCCTCACACAAATAATTAAGGAAATATGAACAATCCTTGAAGCGACTTTACAAAAGTATTTAGAACTAACTAAAGTTAAGGAAATATTACTATTAGAGCTTCTGAGTGAAAAAATATTACTACTTATGTTGCAGTGTGTCGAGATGAGAAACCTACAAATCAAGTGTTGATCCTATTTTTAGTTAGTTCCATAAGTATCGTACATTTGTACGAATCTAGTTTGCCATCAAGGGTTTATTATTTCATTTTTGGAACTTTTGCAATTTAACCTACAGTCTCTGAATTTTAGATGTAGGTATTTGAGATTGACATGAAACTCGCTAGATATAATATTATATTTGGTAGGTTTTATAATTAGAAAAAATTTCTATCCTTGAAAATACCTAAATTTAAACTAAAATCTAACATCTAAAATTAGTTATGTCATTTTTATCGTTAGTTAAACAAAGACTTTTATCTCTTACTCTTTCTCTGTTAGCTTGTGGATTTATACTTGACTAATTGCCATTCCACTCATAGCCAAAGTTTTCTTTCTTTACTTTTTAACTACTCATATGACCTGAAAAAGTCATTGAATGGATAGAATCTCTTGAAATTAGTTATTATAATAGCAACAAAGTAGTATTTATGTTCTATCTCATGACATTAATTATTGAGTTGTAATTAGACCGGTCAAAAAAATTAGACTTTACTGTTTTATTTATAAAGATTATATGTTAAGTAGCAGACAAATCATTTAGTAATTATAAATTGTAGGTTGAATGATTTGAACTGCTATATTATTTTAATAACAGTGTTTTTTTGAGTTAATTTATTTTCCATTGAGTTATTTTGTGTGTTTTCTAAACTAATACCAATATTCAATTATGAATACATTACTATGGATTGATATAAACCTCACCTAATAATAGATTTAGGAATCAAAATCTAACATTTAAAATCAAAATTTACTACAAATTAGTAAAAATCAATACCTAATTAATAGTAGTCACTAATGATTTTGTCTTGCCTTGGGATAAAATCTTACTTGGCAGGGGCAGACTTTTTGTATGTATCAACTGACGGCGAAAGGTTAATTGCCCTCTTAAGTAAATTTTCTAGTTAATTCTGTTTTCATGGTTTCTATTGCTCGTAAGAACCTGTTTGAAGACATTCCTCGCTTTTTAGTAGCTCAAGCGGGGATTATGTTTGCTGTCAGCTTAGTGACTATTCAGACTGGGGTATTCAATGGGGTTATAAATTCTACAGCAACTTTAGTAGAAAATTCCCGAGCCGACATTTGGTTAGCTTCAGATAAGCTGGTACAACTCGAATTGACGCAACCACTTTTGTATGATTATGCCGTCAGAGCCAGAAAAGTGGATGGTGTTAAACGTGCCGAAACTTTACTTCAAGGTTCAGCTAGATGGACTGTAAATAATGGCAAACTTAGTGTAGTTAAAGTATATGGGTTTTCTCCCACAGGTAGATTATTTGTTCCCGGAGATATGCTTCAAGGCAATGTAAAGTCTTTGGGGAACCCCTACACAGCAATCATTGATAAAAGCAATTTAAAGTCTCTCAAAGTTAACAAAATTGGAGATACCGCTCAAATCGGCTCATTACCAGTACAAGTTGTTGGGTTAACCCAAAATACTCAATCAGTTGTCTCCAGTGCTGTATTGTTTACTTCCCTCGAAACTGCAAATGCCTATGTCAATGCTAGCGTTACCACAAATGTTAACTGTACTTGGGTTGCTGAAGAACTTCAATGTCGCAATGTTTATAAAAAAGATGCCAACGCCAAAAAAAATCAATCTGCCAATCAACCACCACCAAAACTCAGTTTAAATACCCCTATTTCTTACGTGCTAATTCAAGCACAACCCGGTCAAAATATTCAACAACTTAAAAAACGCTTAGAAGCCACTTTCCCGGAAACTAAAGCATATACAACCCTAGAGTTGTCTAAAAAGATACGGATGTTTTGGCAGCAATCAACGGGAATTGGATTTATTTTAGGCTTAGGTGCCGCAGTCGGTGTAGTTGTAGGAGTAGTAATAGTAGGTCAAATTTTATACTCTGCTGTTGCAGACCATTTAAAAGAATTTGGAACACTCAAAGCAATGGGAGCGTCAAATAAGGTTATATATGGCGTAATTATCGAGCAAGCTCTATGGATGGCAGTTCTTGGATATATACCGGGAATACTGCTTTGCTGGGGGCTGGGTGCTTGGACTTTAGCAACTCAAGGCATTGTAATTTTAATCACTCCGTTAACTGTCATTGGAGTTTTTGGCATAACCGTTTTTATGTGCGTTGGTTCTGCTTTATTTGCAATTCAGAAGGTCAGCAAAGTAGATCCCGCTATTGTTTTTAAAGCATAGCTTTTTATGCGGCTAGAGTTCTCTATCTTTAGATAGGTTGCGACAAAAAATAGTATTAATTATTACTTTTTAGTATGAATATGTCAGCAAATTTACTATCGTATTACTGTCTAGTTTCCAAATGGAGCCTTAGAAAATGAGCAGACTTAGTTATTCCTAAATCTCCGGCAGAGCAAAAGTAAACTTGCTTTAAAGTCAAGATACAGAGCCTTAATGCACTAAGCACAGCATTGTTACAAATATAGCAACCTTTTTACGTAAAAATTGGATGTTGACGGCTGCGCTATTTTTGACGGAGAATTCACAGCCCCTGGCATTTACGGGAATTTTAATCCTAAATTCAATATCCTTACCCAAAAGAAATGACTATTTCTCAAAATCGATGTATAGTGACTTCCAGAATCGACAGTTGGAATAATTCAAAGTCTACCCATGTAAGTAAATTGAAAACCTCTGCTATTTCTGCCAGAGGAGTAGAAATGGTATATCAATCTGGCAGGCAGCGCTACTTAGCACTCAAAGGAGTTGATTTGGATGTTCCCCAGGGTACTATCCAACTGTTAATGGGACATTCCGGTTCAGGAAAAACCACCTTACTATCAATTCTGGCGGGGATTTTGACTCCTACTAAAGGAGAAGTGAATCTTTTGGGAAAAGAAATTACGCGGATGTCTCGCAAAAAATTGTCTCACTTTAGAAGAAATAATATCGGTTTTATTTTTCAAGGCTTTAATCTCTTTGGTGCTCTAAATGCAGTAGAAAACGTACAACTCGCTTTAGAAATAAAAGGTATTCGAGGCAAATCAGCCACAAATCAAGCTCTAGAGTTATTAAATATGGTGGGATTAGCCGATAAAGCCAATCTACTTCCCCGCGATTTATCCGGAGGGCAAAAACAGCGTGTAGCGATCGCTCGTGCTTTGGCAGGTAATCCTCAGTTAATTATGGCAGATGAACCAACCGCAGCACTGGATTCTCACAATGGGCAAGCTGTCATCGAATTGCTGTGTAATTTAGCCAGAGAAGGTGGAAGTACGGTTGTGATGGTAACCCACGATTCTAGAATTCAGAATTTCGCCGACAATGTTGCATTCTTGGAAGATGGAGAAATATCTGAAAACACATTATAGAACAAATGTATTGTTTTTTGGGCTTTGCCCAGAATTAATCCACGAAAGGTTTAAAAATCTCAATTAATTTCCTACGACTAACAACCAAAGTAGGCAAAGATTTAGCACTATAGTCTTCACCTACAACTAAAGGGAAAGGCTGGGATTTCAGAGATATCCAACAACCTCCAGCAGCTTGTAAAATGACCCAAGCACCAGCAATATCCCATACTTTGGGTGTCGCTTCAACCGCACCCAACACAGCCCCTGTTGCGACGGTGAGGAAATTATAGCTCGCAACACCAAGCATTCTTATTTTACAAGGAAAGTCTCGATTAATTACCGACGTACTGCGAGAACACAAGTTGAAAAAATGATTTTTACTAATATTCTCGTTACTGGTTTTAATCGGAACATGGTTGCAAAATGCCCCTGAAGGCAAATCTAATCCAGAAGAGCCTTGCCAATATCCGTGAAAAGCTTCGTTTGTAGGTGGAGCATAAACATAGCCAAATACAGGTGTACCTTTGTAGAGTAAGCCCAGAGAGATACACCAGATGGGAATTCCCCTAGTAAAGTTAGTAGTACCATCCAAAGGGTCAACTATCCAGCACCACTCATTATCTGGAAAAACTTTGTCATTTTCTTCACTGAGGATACCATGATTGGGAAATTGAGCAGCGATCGCATTTCTAATTTCGTTATCTGCCCATTTATCGGCTTTTGTTACCAAACTACCATCGGCTTTATTATCAGCTTGTACTTTGCCAAAATCTTGCATTAACTGCTTTCCAACTGCTTCAGTAGTTTTTTGAGAAAAATCTAAGATATCATTCCAGAAATCGTTCATATTGTTAATTGGGCATTGGTAATGGGGAATTGGGAATTGGGAATTGCTAATTGGTTACACTTGTTCCCACACTCCGGCTGGGAAAACATTTCAAGAGGCTCTTTCTCTACAGATAAACAAGGCAGAGTCTTCCAAACTGTATTCCCAGGTGGAACCTGGGAACAAGAAAAAAGCAAATGATAATTGATAATTGATAATTGATAATTGATTTAATCCAACTCATTTTCCAAAATAGAACCGATCGCCACTTTGGCATTTTTCTGAAATTCTTTAACACTGATTCTACCCAACAATAAAATAGCGAAAATCATTCCTATTGCTTGCAGAAAAAAGACTAATCCATAAGCCATTGCTGGTAAATCAAATAGCATTTTACCTAAGTTTAGAAATCCTCCACCAAGTACTGTTGCAGAACCCCTTGCCATTGCTTGCGCTAATCCCCAAGCACCAATAAAGGTACCCGCAGTTTCCGCCGCTGTTAAATCTAACATCAAGGTGGTAGCCCCTGCTGTGAGCATTCCAGATGATAAACCGAAGAACAGCAAACTACCCATCAATAAACTTTTACTAGCGCTAAATCCTGCCATAATAATCAAAATATTGCTGACTGCCGCGCTGATACATCCGAATTTCGTTGTATTTTTCTTTCCCAAACGCGGTACTACTAAAAAGCCAGTTGAAGCAATTCCAATTAAAGTACCGATGCCAAATGGAACGTTTAATCTTGTGGTTTCGGCAATACACATCCCAAACACTTCACCACCGTAGGGTTCCAATACTGAATCTTGCATAAAAAGGCTAATACTCAATACCAGTAAAAACCCGAAAAATAAACCAGTTTGACGGTTGGCAGTCAGAACTTTTAATGCTTGACTTAAAGTTATTTGGTCTTCTCTTTCTACTGTTGTAGAACGTAAAGAATAACGGGAATATTTTTTTTCTACACCGAAAGTTGCCAATATACATAGTCCGAAAACTAAAGCTGGCATCATAATAAATACGGGGTTGATTGTAGCTTTTAGTTGGGCGATATTAGCTACTTCACCAACTTGAGAAGGATTGTAAGACAAAATAGCCGCGCCGCAAATTTCTGGTGTTTCTAGCAACCTAGAACTGACAATTGCCCCTATTACAATACCAACCATCAACATTGACCATACAACCCCGATCAATTTAGAACGGTTGTCTTCATCTGTCACATCTACTAGTAAAGCAGCAAAAGGAGTAGAACTTGCACTGAGAGCTAAACCGTAAAGTGCAAAAATGAATGCCAGTATTGCAGCCCAAGCGTAAGTTTGAAAACTCCATCCACTAGCTTGCAAGCTATAGCCCAATTGCCAAACTACTTGCAGTGCGATAAAAGAAATAACAGTAAAAAAAGCTGCACCAATCCATACATACCCAGAACGATGATAGCCGCCAATCGGTTTCGCATCGGACATTTGTCCAAACAAAACCCGCGCCGGGCTGACAAACTGGTACATGGCGATCGCACCAGCGGCAATTAAGGGCAAAACCTTGAGTTCATCAATCATAACTCGATTAAGTACCCCTAATGTTAGGAGGGACATAATACCAAGTCCCATTTGAAACAAACCCAAACGGAACATGGTTAAAATCTTGATTCTAGGAAGCGATTTTAATTTGTCTGAGTTGTTGGATTCTGAATTAGGTAAAGAATCGCTGTTTGCCATAACTACTTAAAGGTAAAAATATAAATAGATCGGAAGTAACCATAGATATGCGTCGAAGCTTATCTAATTTATTCTGTGACTACTTCCGCTATTATCTCATTACTATTTATTCATAAATAATTTCTTGTGCGAACAGCATCTAGATTTAAATTTGTCAGCAATATATAAATAAGACCTTTTTTCGCGTTAACAGCGATACACTTAAATGTAAAGTATTGTAAAAATATTTAGCTAACAGTGGAAAGCATCACATTAGGAAAAAATGGTCAATCGGTTACCCCTCTGTGTCTGGGTACTTGGGCTTGGGGTGACAAACTATTTTGGAATTATGGCGACGAATATGGTTCTGAACAGGTAGAACAAGCTTTTAATGCTGCAATTGAAGCTGATATTACGTTTTTTGATACAGCGGAAGTCTACGGGTTAGGACTTTCAGAAGAATTGATCGGACAGTTTAGGAAAAAAACTGACAAACAGGTGCAAATAGCTACAAAGTTTGCTCCTTTGCCTTGGCGATTTTCTGCTGAATCTGTCTCTGATGCGTTAACAGAAAGTCTTAAACGCCTTCAAGTAGAGCAAATAGCATTGTATCAGGTACATTGGCCCTTCACTTTTTTTATGAGCCAAGAAACATTGATGAATGCCTTGGCAACAGAAGTGGAAAAAGGCAGAATTTCAGCAATTGGTGTGAGTAATTATTCTCAAAGTCAAATGCAAGAAGCACACCAAATTTTAGCTCGTCGCGGTATACCTTTGGCTGTTAATCAGGTGCGTTATTCTTTATTAACTCGTCAAGTAGAAAGTCAAGGAATCATCGTCACAGCAAAACAATTAGGCGTAACAATTTTGGCTTATAGTCCTTTAGCTCAAGGATTGCTTACGGGTAAATATACTGTAGAAAATAGTATAAATCCTACTGGTGCAAGAAAAATAGACCCGCGATTTAGCAAAGAAAGCTTGCAAAAAATTGAGCCAGTAATATCTTTATTAAGAACTATCGGTGAAAAATATAATCGTACTCCCGCACAAGTCGCTCTCAATTGGTTAATCGCTCAAGGTAATGTAATTCCTATTTCTGGAGTAAAAACAGCGGAGCAAGTTAAACAAAATGCTGGTGCTTTGGGTTGGGAGTTAAGCGATGATGAAATTGTTCAATTAAATGAAGTTACTCGCCCTTGGTTGAATTAAAAATTGATAATTTTTAATTCAATTAAGCCAAAGGCGTATTCCAATTATCAATTATAGATATAGCGGATTTTATATCTCTAGAAATACACAATTGTTAAATCCGTTATTTGCCCGCAAATCAATTTGTAGAGATGTAAAATGTTACGTCTCTACACCAAAGGAATAAATAAAATTGTGATTTGAGAGGTGATATATAACGTTTTTCACTTGGATACAATACAAAGTAAACTTCACTGCTTCCCTTCTCCTTAATAAGGAGAGGGGTGTCTGATAGGACGGGGTGAGGTTTGGAGTGTATTAGACTCAACTGAAAACTGCTATATAGGCATAACAAACGAAAATTGATGTACTTTATTCAACTGGTAACAGCTAATATTTTTTGTATTTTAAATTGAAATTCATAGATTATTACTGGTTCCATCATTGTCTTTTAAAGATTATTCCTATGGAGTCGGAAGGATAAATCTTATATTGGAACCAGTTGCTTTGATATTTAATAAAGTTGGCTTAAATTATTTCTAATATCAAGTTCGATTGATCGCTACGCTTATGTTTGGTTGTATGTTAACTAATAACCATTCAAAAGAAGCCAGTTCGCTATTAGCTTTTAACAGCCTCATCAATAACTGAAGTGGTCAAACGAACCTGATATGATTTGCTATCTCATCCAATTAAGAATGAAAATTTTATTTCTCTACCAGTAAAATTACTGCTCTGTAAAGTCTACAAAAGCAATATCTAGGTCAAAGCTCTAAATGAAATATGAAATTCTATAACTAGTAGAGATTATCTTGCTACCAACTTAATTCTTAAGATGCCGATTCTTGAGCAGCACTAGAATTGAATTGATTTTGATGCATGGAAGATTCTCGATTGCTTGTTTTTAGTTTTGGCTTGGGGGTAGGGCCACTATTGCCACCGCGTTTTCCATCTCTATTTTTGCCATCCTGTACCCAACGACGGTTTCTATCGCCAGAGGAGCGACGTGAAGAACGTAGTTTGGGTTTCGGTGAAGAGTAGCTTGCATCTTCTTCGGGTATGCTGTCTGCTTTTAACCAATCTGGACGAGTTTGATCGTAAGCAATTTGTAAAGCTGCTGCTGCAATAGCATGAGCATCATATTCTTCGCTTAGTTCGCGCACGATGGGCAAAAATGAAGCTAAACGTTCGCCACTCAAAGCTTCCTTTACCTGAACTTGCAATTTCTGCAACTGTCGCGCTTCAATTTGGGCGCGGGTAGGAATAGAAAGCATTTGCCAACTTTGGCGATTGTGGCGTTCGATAACTTGCTGTTTGCGTCGTTCAAACGGCTGTACCAAGGAAATCGCAGTTCCCTCTTTACCAGCCCTACCAGTACGACCAATACGGTGAACGTAGGTTTCTACACTATCGGGCAAATCAAAGTTTATCACATGGGTAAGCTCATCAACGTCTAAACCCCTCGCAGCAATATCAGTTGCAACTACCCAACGAACTTGACGATTGCGGAAGCGCCCCAACAATCTTTCCCGTGCTTGTTGCGATAAATCTCCGTGGTATTCATCTACGCTGTGCCCTGCTGCTTGTAACTGATTGGTAAGTTCGGCAGCGGTGCGTCGAGTACGAACAAAGATTAATGCTGTCTCGGGATCTTCCATTTCCAAGATCGGTTGTAATGCTCTTGCTTTCGTCCAGTGACGAGGTATCAAGTAAGCTACCTGATTAATTTTATTTGGAGCGGCTTTTGGTTGTTGAACCGTTACTGTTACGGGATCGTTTAAAAACTTATTTACCAACTGACGAATTGATGGCGGCATTGTAGCCGAAAATAAAGCTGTCTGGCGCTCTATTGGTGCTTTAGAAAGAATTTTTTCTACATCGTCGATAAAGCCCATACTCAACATTTCATCAGCTTCATCCAACACAAACCACTTTACATGGTCGAGCTTTAAACAACCCCTATCCAATAAATCAATTACTCGCCCTGGAGTACCTACAACAACGTGAACTCCACGTTTTAGCTGCATCATTTGACGGTCGATTGATTGACCGCCATAAATTGCTAATATTTTTAATCTTTGACTGCCAACAAATTCAGAAATAGCACTATGAACCTGAATTGCCAGTTCGCGAGTTGGTGCCAAAACTACAGCTTGTACTACTTTTTGGCTAACATCTATCCGTTCTAAAATCGGTAAGGAAAATGCTGCTGTTTTACCAGTTCCAGTCTGAGATTGACCTACTACATCACGACCCGACAATAATTGAGGAATTGCTTGCTGTTGAATATTAGTCGGTGTTGTAAAACCAAGTTTTTCTAATTGTGCAAGGCGTTGGTCTGAAATTCCTAAATCTTCAAAAGTAAGACTCATCAATTCTCCTATGTTTTAAGTTTAATCTTCAATTAGTCATTATTTGTGTTAATTGATTCTCTATTAGTCAAGCAAAATCCATAACCAACGGCTAAATTCAGAGCAAAGTTTAAACAACTTTTCCGTATAAGTCGTATATATCAGCTTCCTGAATTTCTACCGGTACAATTGCTCCTAAACTTGCTTCTCCACGAACATATACTTGTCCATCAACTTCTGGAGCGAATCTACCAGAACGACCGATGAATTCTCCTGTACTTGGATTTTCTTGCTCAATTAACACATCAACTACTTTGCCAATTTCTAATTGATTTTTTTTCCAAGAAATCGGCTGCTGAATTTGCATTAATGTATCTCGCCGCTCATCCATTAATTTTTGCGGCAATTGAAAAGGTAGATTATAAGCTTTTGTTCCTTCCTCCGGTGAAAAAGTAAAAACACCTACGTGATCGAATTGATGGCGTTCGACAAACTGACATAAATGTCCAAAATGTTCGTCTGTTTCGCCAGGAAAACCCACAATGAAGGTTGTTCGCACTACGGCATCCGGCAATGCCTGCTTTATGCGTTCGATTACTGCATCGTTCACCTGTCCTTGCCAAGGACGATTCATCGCGCGAAGAATTTCAGGATGAGAATGTTGTAATGGCAAATCTAAGTAAGGTAAAATATTATCTGTTTCTTCGATCGCCAAAATTACATCCGGGGTTAGTCCCGTAGGATAAGCATAGTGCATCCTAATTAACGGTATATCTACCTTACCCAAAGCCCTAAGCAGTTCCGCTAATTTGGGTTCTTTGTAAATATCTATACCGTAATTTGTCGTTATTTGGGAAATTAATATTATCTCCCGCACTCCTTGAGATGCTAGCTGCTCTGCTTCAGCAACTATTGATTCAATAGTACGCGAACGTTGATTCCCTCGTAGATGAGGAATTATACAAAACGCACAACGATAGTCGCACCCTTCTGCAACTCTTAAGTAAGCTACACTTTCAGATGTAGTCCGATAGCGAGGTGTTGTTTCATCCGCAATAAAAGTAGGTTCGGCGCTTACTTCTTTGACACGTTCCCCAAGCTGGGCTCGCTCTATTACATTTACGATTTTGTTGTAATCACCCGTACCTACAACCGCTACTGCTTCTGGCAATTCTTCCAATAACTGCTCTTGGAAATGCTGTGCCATACAGCCGGTAATCACGATCTTCTTATCTGCCTCTGCTAATTCTACTAAGGTTTTAACAGATTCTTCTCTTGCTGCTGCTATAAAACTACAAGTATTGACAATTACATAATCTGCTAATTCTTCATTACAATCAACGCTGTAACCTGCTTTTACCAGGAGACCAAGCATATGCTCTGTATCAATTCTATTTTTCTCGCAGCCTAGGTGAGAAATTGCAATTGTTGGCTTATCACCCATATTATTTAAAAAATTGCTGTTTCGAGTTATTATTGTGAGTTATGGCTATTTTATAAAGGAATTTTGCCGCTGATAAATTGCAATAGTCCTAGATGTTATCCATATTGTTTATTCCTTATACGCTATACCTACGCGATCGCAGTAAAATAATAAGTCAGATTTTATTCAAAAATTACACGACAATATTCCTATAAATTATTTATTTCTAACAAATAGTTTTTTTACCGTTACTTAGCCAATTTGATCATTTCACCTAAGCATATTATTGGTGTTTTACATTACCTTATTCCGTGCAATACTGATTTACTCGTTAGGAAGCAGCCGATTAACATCGGCTTTTGTTGAGAAGTCGCTACCCTAAAGGAAATCGCAGGCTGAGTTACGCTTTTGCGCTGTGGTAATGTTACCTCTTTACCGAACGATTGCCTGTATCTGTGGCAGACAAAACACTGCCCCAGCTGAAGCTGCAAAGCGCAGGACGGCGAGCGGCCGACTCCTCTCGTGTCATCTTTGATCTTAACATATCTTATGAAAGTTTTTTGTCAAATTCCATCTTCAGAAGGAGGTTTATTAGCTTAGATATGTAAAAGTTTCTTTCTTTTGTGAGAAAATTATCGCCAGTTTTCCTAAACGTTAAAAGTAAACCAAAGGAATTTATTCATTCTAATTTCGGTATAACGATAATATACGTAAAATAGTCATCACATGTTTTGTACTTGGTGAAGCTAAGTTTCTTTACTAATGTTCTGGGCGATTTATTCGATTGTCAACTCTACTGACCTATATCTTGTCTGACTCAGTCAAGCATAATACACGGATAGTGGCAGTGGTAATAACGCCAGTTAGTCTACAAAAAAGTTTTGACAAGTAAGCTGATGTGCAGCCGGCATTGAATAATGCAAAAATGTTAAAAAGTTGTAGTGCTTTGGCAAAGCGTGCGCGAAGCGCATACATCTTGCTCGCTAGTATTATACAAACTAAATGCGTAGCAGCTTACCCATGACGGGAACCCTTAAAAGTTTTTTCTTCTAAAAAACTTTTAAGGGAACCCTATGACTTAGTTTATAGCAGGCAAATTATTGACCTAAAATCGGAGGATCTTGCCCCCGGATTAATCCGTGGGGATAAACCCGTGAGGGATTTATTCTCCGTACAGTCTAACTTATAAATAGTATTTTCTATATTTAAATTATCAGTATCAAACGTGTTTGTATAGGAATTTAAGGTTAAGCCAAAACCGCATCAAGTGTTAGCTATAGAGGAGGGAATTAGGACATATCAGTTTGTCCGCAGTAAAGTACTTCGCTATTGGATGGGTAACCGTGGTGTTGGTAAAGTCAAAATGTTTCGATACAACACGTTGTTAAGGAAGGAATTTAAGTTTGTAGAAGATTTAAATTCTCATGCTTGTCAAACTGCTGGTAAAAAGGGGTATCCTAAATTAAAAAAAATACTCGTTCGCTTGAATATAAGTTTTCAAGTTGGAAGCTATCAGATGATAGAAAGTACATCACTTTCACCGATCAAAAAGATATAGGTACTTTCAAGCTTATTGGTTCAAGAGACTTAAACTTTTATCAATTAAGTCAGATAAAACTAGTCATAATTATACGTCGTGCTGATGGTTATTACGTAAAATTATCAGTGCAGTTAGACCCCAGAGATACCGTAAAACCTTTAACTCCTAGCCAAAAAGCTGTAGGAATTGATGTTGGAACTAAATATTTCTTGGCTGATAGTCAAGGGAATATCGAACATAACCCACAGTTTTATCGCAAAGGAGAAAGACAATTAAACCTTCTTAATCGAAGACAATTATTCATATAGTTGGACATATGAAATTAAAAGCGCCAACGGCTCAGCCTAAAAATGGAGCCTTAAAAATGGGCAGGCTAAAACAAATTAACTCTTTGTGTTTACGGCATCGATCTATAATAAGCCTGCCCGGGGTCCTAAAGAAACTTTTTCTTCTAAGAGATTTCTTGGGGTGCCCCTGCCCATTTTTTTACGAAAATTGTAGCTGTGCAAGCCTACTGATGGATAATCGCTCCCATGCGACCATTGTAGTAGGAATTAATGTCTAGTAATTATTGGCTTTACAGAGCTTTAGGCGCGCTACTTACCTTTATTGCTGGTAAAACAGAAGATAAAGCTGCGACTACGGAAACCACCGTAACGCAATATCTCCCCACTGCGCTGGCTCAAAAAATCGACCGATCTCGCTCGCGCCCATTCCATAAAAGCTTCCGTAAAAGAAAAAGACGTGGACTTATATCAGTTATTTAAAACACGAAGACCAATTATTGGTGTGGTTCACCTGTTACCACTGCCTACCTCGCCGCGCTGGGGAGGTAGTCTCAAAGCAGTAATAGACCGTGCAGAACAAGAAGCGGTCGCCCTTGCTAGTGGGGGAGTTGACGGCATTATTGTCGAGAATTTTTTTGATGCACCCTTTACTAAGAATCAGGTAGATCCGGCAATTGTTAGTACCATGACTATTGTGGTACAGCGAATACAAAATCTTGTAACTCTACCCTTAGGTTTAAATGTTTTGCGGAATGATGCCAAAAGTGCGATCGCCATCGCGAGTTGTACTGGAGCGCAATTTATTCGAGTAAACGTGTTAACTGGGGTAATGGCAACAGATCAAGGATTAATTGAAGGAGAAGCCCATCAATTACTAAAATACCGTCGGGAATTGGGCAGTGAAGTCAAAATTCTTGCCGATGTCTTGGTGAAGCACGCCCGTCCTTTAGGTTCGGTCAACTTGACTACCGCCGTCCAAGATACAATCGAACGTGGATTAGCGGATGCAGTGATTTTGTCAGGCTGGGCTACAGGTAATCCTCCCAATTGCGAAGACTTAGAACTAGCATCTAATGCGGCAAAAGGTACTCCAGTGTTCGTTGGAAGTGGAGCAAGTTGGGATAATATTGCATCACTAATGCAGGCTGCCGATGGTGTCATAGTTTCCAGTTCCTTGAAGCGTCACGGTAGTCGCGAACAAACAATTGACCCGATCCGTGTCAGTCAATTCGTGGAAGCTGCACAATGCAATTTTAATTCCAAAGGTCAAACCGAATCAATTTCTTCTCTCAAGCTGCATTCTTAGGAACGGAAATTGGGAATTGGAGTAGTTCGCACTTGTAGCGATTAGTAACAAATTCAATGATTAACAATATTTTATTGTTTGAATCCTTGAGGACTATTTATTCTAAGTCCAGTTAGCCTAGAATTAATTTCCTGAGCTTTGAGCTAATCATAGTTTTAACTAAATCTAACTATGATATACCGGATTTTAATTACTGCCGGAATACAAACTTAGAATGATACATCACGCATTGATTTGCGACCTTTGATTTCCTAATCCCAATTAATAATGTTTTAGCTTATGATTCGTCGTCGTTCTACTCCTTGGATTCATCGCTTCTCGCGTTTACTCATCGCAGGAATTGCTTCCTGTGGTGCTTTAGTTACGGGTTATTTGACCATAGTTAAGTTAACAGGAGGAGAAGCTGCTTGTACCGCCTCTTCTGCCGCTGGGGGTTCCGCCGGTGCTGGATGTAATAGCGTTCTTTCTAGCCCTTGGGCGACAGTTCTCGGACAACCATTAGCTTTGTTCGGCTTTCTGGCATACTTTAGTATGCTAGCATTTGCTCTTGCACCTTTGTTTTTGAAAGGTGCTGAGAATAAAGAACAGCGACTAAAGCTAGAAAATTTAACATGGACATTTCTGCTGATAGGCTCAATTTCCATGACGGTTTTCAGCAGTTATCTAATGTACGTGCTGTTTAGCCAAATCCAAACAGTTTGTCCCTACTGTATTGCATCAGCTTTATTTTCCCTTACGATGTTGGTATTAACTATTATCGGTCGTGTTTGGGAAGATATAGGACAAATCTTATTTACTGGAGTTATTGTAGGCATGGTAACGCTCATAGGTACATTAGGCGTTTATGCTGGTGTTACACCTGATGGAACTCCTGCTCAGTCAGATACAGGCGGAGCAATTAGTTTTATTCCCAAAGAGAATCCTAAACCAGGAGTTGGTTGGGAAATCACCACCACCTCTGGAGAAGCAGAAATCGCATTAGCCCGTCACCTCAAAGAAATTGGAGCCAAAGAATACATTGCTTGGTGGTGTCCTCATTGTCACGATCAAAAGCTATTGTTTGGTAAGGAAGCTTATAAAGAAGTTCCTTACACAGATTGCGCTCCGGCTAATAATCCCAATGCTCAAAAACCGGAGTGTAAAGCTGCTGGTATTCAAAGCTATCCTACTTGGAAAATAAAAGGTAAAACCTATCAAGGAGCACAGAGTCTTGAGGAACTAGCAAAACTTTCTGATTATAAAGGACCTACTAACTTTAAGTACTATCTACGTCGTTGAGATAGTTAAATTTTTTGGTTAGAAAATCACAAAAATTAAATTCAAAAAGTCAACTGAGGTTTCTGCTTCAGTTGACTTTTTATTTGGCATGTCTAGAACCAATACACTAGCACCTCTGCGCGGAAATCAAAACAGACTGCGATCGAAAGTCAAAAATATTAACTAAATACAGTCTCAGGAGTTTAAAGTAGGTTGTTTATTTCCGCTGTACTAGTAAATTCACATTGAGTGAAGTAAGTAGGTTGGCGTTGAAAATAGTAATTAAAACAAGTGAATAGTGAGTAGTAATAAGGCTTTTGAGGCAGTTTACATTCTGTAATATAGTTGGGTTTATTTGTGCCGACTTACTTAATATGATTTTCTCTAGAAATGGTAAAAAATAACTTTGTAATATATCTGTCTGTACTTAGATAAAGCTAATAGCTTGAATCTCTTTTTCTAATCATCATTTTGTATCTAGATAAAAGTTTCATAAATAAGTATTTTTTGAGTAAAAATACTTATTTGTTTGAGTCATTACCTTAAAATCTTTACTATTAGATTAATTAAATCAAAATTAATAATCATTCAAGATTATTTATAAAAAAATATTTTACTACTCTATGTAAATGATTAGCAGATAGCTAGACAGTACGAAAGACTAAAAATTTACATTTAAATATCAATAATTTACGTTGTACTACTTGCCGATAGCATGTTTCTGTAAGTACCCTTTTAATATGTAGCATCAGTACTTATACTAGTAATGTATTGATTGCGACTTTCTACACTTCCTATAAGTTCTCGTAAATAAGTTATTGGCAAGCTTATTTAAAGGAAACATACTCGGCTAAAACTACGTAGGGGATATTCAAGTAAATAACTAGAACTTTTCAATATCTATACGTACATATATTTAAATAGATTTGATTTCGATGTTCAGTTTAATTTACTCAAATCTCTAAATGCAAAATATAGTTAATACCTTGAGTGTATTAACGATTATTTAGCAAATTATTCACTTAACTATTTGTCTCCCAATCAGGTAATGGGAATGAGAAGAAAAATCGGCAAAGATTTTCAGAAGTCTATCTTTGCATTACAACAAAAACTTTTCAAAAGACACAGAGAATTAATAACCGCTTCTAGCGTTGTATTTTGTGTATTTGTATTGCGTTACTTTGGGTTATTGCAACCTTTAGAATTGAAAGCTTTAGACCAGTTTTTTCAATTGCGTCCAATTGAAGCATCTCAAGAACGCATCACCATAGTAGCAATAGATGAAGCTTCTTTAAGGGAATTAGGTTCGCCCATTTCTGATGGTAAAATTGCTGAATTATTACAAAAAATACAAGATTATCAGCCTCGTGCTATTGGTTTAGATATTTATAGAGATTTAACAGTACAACCTGGGAGTAAAAAACTCAGACAGGTGTTTCAATCAGTACCGAATTTAATCGGAATTGAATTGCTTTCAGATAATCAAAATGACCGGGTTGCTCCACCACCTATATTAAGCCAAAAAGGTCAAGTCGGTCTTAATAACACAATCGTAGATGTTGATGGTAAGGTACGTCGAGGGTTATTGTATGCTCACCTTGATAATAAGGCATATGAAAGCTTTGCTTTAAAATTAGCAAAACTCTATTTAAAATCAAAAGGTATAACACCTAAAAGAGCCAAAAATTCTCCTTATTTACAATTAGGGAAAGCTAAATTTATTCGCTTTGAAAAAAACGATGGCGGCTACGTACAAGCGGATGATGGTGGCTATCAGTTTTTGTCTAACTTTCCTAAACCGGCTTGTAAAGAAAGCTGTGATGGTAAATCATATGGTTTTCGTAGAGTATCTCTGAGAAAAGTATTAAATGGAGATATAACTAAAAATTGGATTGAAGATCGCATTGTGCTGATTGGCTCTACTGCACCCAGTTTAAAAGATTTAAAGTTGACTCCATATTACAACAGCTTTATGGACGAAAAACCACAGTCTATGGCTGGTGTAGAATTGCAAGCTTATTTTATTCACGAAATGATTTCCGCATCTCTCGAAGGAAGACAATTACTCAGAGTTTTGTCAGAACCTATAGAATATTTATGGATTGCAATTTGGGCTTATATCGGCGCGATTTCTAGATGGCGAATTAGAAGTTCAAGTAAGAATTTATTTTTAGTATTATTGTTTAATCTAATACTAACGGGTAGTGCTTATCTTTTATTTTTAAAAGGTTTGTGGATACCTTTGATTCCTACCTTAATAACTTATATTTGTTCAGTAATTTTTATTACTGCTCAAATTGCTCACATGCAAGAGCAGGGAAAACGTTCCAAAGAGTTCTTGCAACAAGTAATCAATACGGTAGCAGATCCGATTTTTGTCAAGAATGAAAAGCATCAATGGATTGTTTTAAATGATGCCTATTGTCGGCTAATTGATTTTCCTAAACAAAAGTTAATCGATCGGTTCGACTATAATTTTTTCCCCAAAGATGAAGCTGATGCTTTTAGAGAAAAGGACGAATATGTTTTCCAAACCCAAAAATTATTGGAAAACGAAGAAAAATTTACGGATATGAATGGCGATGTTCATCTAATTGCAACTAAACGTTCACTTCATAAAGATGCAGCAGGCAATTTATTTTTAGTTGGAGTAATTCGCGATATTACCAAACGCAAACTTCTAGAAGAGGAACTTAAGCATGCTGCCGATGAATTATATCGTTCTAATAAAGAACTGAAACTTCAAGAAGATCATTTACGTTATATGGCTTATCACGATGCTCTTACTGGGCTACCAAATCGTAAAGCTTTTGCCGAAGAACTCCATGAATCTCTATCTTGGGCGAAAAATAGCAATAACTTACTGGCGTTACTATTTGTCGATTTGGATGGTTTTAAGCAAGTAAATGACTCCTTGGGACACGAAATGGGCGATTTATTATTAGTTACAGTCGCTCAGCGACTCAACAACTGCTTACGCGGTAGTGATACTGTTTCTCGCTTGGGTGGTGACGAGTTCACCATCATCTTACGCAGGATTCCTAAACCACAAGTTGCTGCCAAAATCTCGCAAAAAATCCTCGCAAGTATTACAGAACCAATTGCTCTAGATACCCACAACGCTAGAGTTTCTGCCAGTATCGGTATAAGCATTTATCCAAATACTGCTTGCGACTCAGAAACATTAATTAAACAAGCTGATGCCGCAATGTATCGTGCGAAGCATCTCGGAAAAAATCGCTATGAATTTGCACAATAAGTTATTACTTTATCAAGCTGCTAAGTATATCAGTAATTACGTAAGTGTTACAAAATTTGGGTGGTGCCTTACCCTCATTGTCTTTAAAAATCCCCTGTGTAGAGCGCCACTAAAGGAAAAGACTGTTACTGACAGAGGTAGGGACAAAAGTAGGCAGAAACAAGAAGGCACAGTATTTGAGAATTTTTTGATGGTTGCTTAATTTATTTTCATCATAGTGTATTAGTATTTTAGTTAAAGACATCTTAAATAACTTATCATTACTTATTGATTTATGTCTAATTATTAATTTATGTAAAAAGATGCCATCGTGGCAACATCGTATTTTATTTTTAAGTTATTTTCTCTGATAAATATTTATTAATCGAAGGGAGTTTTTCAGGAAAATCAGTATTTATTCTGTTTTTAATTCGACTCACACTGTAAATTCACTTAGAATATTAAAATATTTTGAAGAAAATTTCTGAGTAAGTATTCTCATACTTAATTTTCGCTTATGTCTAACCAAAGAGAGATGCCAAGAAGTTCATATTAGTATTACTACTGATTTGCATGGATTTTTGATGGTGAAGCTTCCTTTAGCTTAAAGATGTAATTTTCCTGTAGTCTCGTATCTTGCACCTATCTGTATAAACCACATAAATTTATCAATATACGCGAAAAAGCTACATTATTTAATGGACTTTTTATCGAAATATTAAGGTTTCAAGCTTAATACTGAGTAATTTCATTACATTGGTGCCGATTAGTGCAAGATATTAGTAGCGGCGAATTCTTAAGCAATTCTTCCTGTTCTACAAAAAATTAAATTAAGCTTAAACCAACCTTAATTTTTAAAACCGTAAATACACGCATACTAAACGACGATAGCTCTAGTAAATGCACTTAGATAAAATTGCTCTATGAATATTCACGTAAGTAAGCCCGGTTTCATCAAAAATAGTTTAAGAATTAGTGGCGCAATATTTCTTGTTCTGGGAGCTTCTTTGATAATCCCTAAGATCGCCGATGCAGCAGGAACTTTAAATAATATAGTCCCCAATAATTCCATTTATGAGCCACGAAATAACGCTGATGAAGAATATGAAGTAAATCTTCAAGATTCCTCGAATGAATACGAACCTCCTAATTTTGGTCGTCCTTTAAGCGCTTATGGTAGTGGTACGCGCTGATATAAAGCTTCTGTGCAACATGATTGGTTTCTGATTTTGAATCAAAAGAAAAGTTTGTTGAGGATTGTAGTTTTATATTCAAGCGTTGAATATTTGTAAGACAACGGGAGATTCGATTCCCAGAATCTCTCTATTCACATATATTTCACTAACTTGGGTAATTAACTGAGGAATTGGTGCGACACTGGCTTCGGTTCATATTGGGGCGTGCGTCCACTACCTTATTTTTCGTTTGCTTCTCGATCTAAGTGTCACCGAACTGCAATGACAGTAAGAGGAACATCTATAACCCAAGTAAGCCTCCCTCATAATCATAAACGTGCCGATTGAGATCGTCTCTTAGAGTAAATTTAATTATAAATATCAGTCTTTAAATTTAGTAAAGTCTTTAGTCTATTTTAATATTTAGAGAACCAGTCATTGCAGTAAGGCACGGGGCTATATTTTGATAATAGTTTTTATGGTGTAACAAACAGAGGATTTTTATTCCTAAAAATACACTATTTAGAGATATTTAGAGACGCTGCAATGCAACGTCTCTAGATTTATCCTTTTAAGGAGTCAGCGTACAAGCAACGGTAATAAAGCCCGAAGTTAATCTATAGCCTTCGGGTTTAGCAGTTGCTCATGGGGGAAATCCCTAAGATTGCACTGCTTTACCGCTTTTTGCCTCCCCGACAAAAAATCTGCCAGTTGTGGCCATTCCTAAAGAATGCCTGGAGAAACAATCTTGTAAATATTGACTTAGATAATTAACTGCACCTGCATGGCTTATCTGTAAATGCCATTATTGATGCGTTCATCGCCATCAATGAATATATCTTCTGGTGGATTAACTGTAAAGTTATCTAAGTTGGCTTGCAAGCGTTGCTTTTGCCTTTCGCTTAAATCTTGAATATCAAGCACATCTTCTACAGTTTCGTAAGGAGCATTAAATACTATCTTTTTGGCAAGTGTAGGATATAGTCCCCTATATCTTTGAAAAGCTCCTATATTGGTGTTGTTTAAATCAATTTTGTCACCATAAACGTCTGCAAGTTTGTCATCTGCTCGATTTCGCAGTATTCGGGATGAATCAATTGCGAAAATAGGAGCCGCCTTAAAGGTTAATGCGTCAAAATTGGCCGCTTGGGCTAACTCTTGGGAACCTAACCATCCCCAAAATCCGATTAACAAACTAAATACTGTTACTAAACGCGCTAATCGTTTCACGGTATTCTACCTCTTTCCATCAAACTTACACAAAATTTTTAAGCTAATCCTACTCAGATATCCTTCGTCATAGGTAAATAGCTTAATAAAACACAGCAGTCATCAAAAACTAATATACAGCTTATTAATATCTCTAATATTTACTCTTGAGGACTTCGAGCAAGATTTTTGCAAAAAATTATTAAAAATTATAAATCCTTACCTTTTAATCCTTATCTTTTTTTAGACCTTGCAGAATTTGGGAAAGTAAATTGCAAAAACTCAAGCTGCTATAGCCGCAATTAAAAATAAGCTGTCTACTAAAATCGTACTTAAAACTGCCCCACTAAAAGCATACCAGTGCATTTGCTTGTATTTCAAAGGTATAATGCCTAAGCTTAATAACACCACAGCTAGAACAATTGCCCAGGCAACTCCTGCTGGTGTTTGTACTTGTGAAAGTGCTGCTCGTAAAATTGGTGAAGCTGCTTCTGGTTCTACAACCATTATTTGCCGCCAGTAGGGTATCAAATCTACTATGTAAAAATATATATCGGTTAAAGCCGTACCTAGCAAAGAACCAAAATAAAACCAGTTTCCTACTTTGCCCCAATTACGATACAAACACCAAATAGCAAAGGGTAAACCTATCGATTCTACAGGTAAATGCCATAAAGGCTCCCAGCGCAACCAACCCCAGTATATTGAACCCGCCAACCAAGTCAAACTGAAACCTAAGAGCAAATCGCCCCAAATATAGGTTCTATCTCGCGACATCAATAATTTACTTAGCCATACCCACAAAGCTGTTAAAGCTACACTTAACCACGGCAGCACTCTCACTAATGGCGCTTCAATAAATACTGGTACCGATACCAGGAATACCGCAGATCCAAATATGAGTAAAGCTTGTCGAGATGCTACTCCAAGGAAGGGAGGTATTAGGCAAAAAGATGAAAAAGGTGCTAATTTCTCATCTTTCTCTTTCCTTCGGGCTATTGCTGTGCTTACCACTTTATGCTCCGCTATTACCTTTATTTCAGGGGATTCGAGACTTTCGACCGTTTGAGTCACAGGGTTAAGAACTGTATCTGAGTACAAAGTATTATTAATCAATTTTTTTAATATTCTTTACTTTACTTAACTTTTCTTAAGGTATCTCACAATCCCCCTGGGGGGCATATTTATAGTAACTCAATTGTAGCGAACTATGAAATCTTTAAAAAAAACACAAATAATAAAGCGGAGTTTACAGGTATGCTGTAGCCAGAATTGGGCTTCACGGTTCTAAGTAAACAGGAAAGGAATCTTTTAATTGTCATATTTTTTTTCCTGTAAATAGTGCTGAAGCGGTTGAATGTGTAATAGCTCATAACTAATTGTTGATAGGTGTATTCATGGCTGTATCGAAACGTTTGCTGTTTCCCTTATTGATGGTAGGAAGTGGCGTTTTATCAGTAGCGACATTTCCGTTAAAAGTTCTGAGTCAAGATGCGAGTACCCCTGTTGTGGATGCAGGTTCGCAAATGAACGTATGGCAAGGCATCGTTTTAGGCTTTGTGCAAGGTGCAACAGAATTTTTACCCATCAGTAGTACGGCGCATTTAAAAGCCGTACCAGTTGCACTAGGATGGGGAGATCCAGGTTCTGCTTTTAGTGCGGTGATTCAGCTTGGTAGTATTGTGGCCGTGCTGTGGTATTTCTGGGGAGATTTGACACGAGTTATTACAGGTGCATGGATTGCGATCGCGCGTAAAGATTATCAAGATACAGATTTCCGCATCGCCTTGGGAATTGCCATCGGGACATTGCCTATAGTGGTTTTAGGGCTTTTGCTCAAGATTGTGTTTGAAGAGTTTTACGAAAATGCAGTACGAGGTATGGTGATAATCGCAATTGTGTCAATTGTGATGGGGCTGTTATTGGGATTGGCAGAAATTAGGGGTAGCAGACAGCGGAATTTTGAAAAATTAGGAATGGTTGATGGAATATTAATGGGTTGCGCTCAAGCCTTAGCGATAGTGCCCGGGGCTTCTCGAAGCGGCTCAACTTTGACTGCTGGATTATTCATGGGTTTGGAAAGGGAAACAGCAGCAAGATTCTCATTTTTATTAGGAATTCCCGCAATTACCTTAGCTGGATTAGTCTCCCTCAAAGATTTATTAGAAGTTGGAGTTGATAATTCGCAAATTATGACTTTGGTAGCAAGTGTCATATCATCCGGAGTCTTTTCTTATTTAGCAATTGCTTGGTTGGTGAAATTCCTTAAAACCAGAAGCACTTGGATATTCGTTTGGTACCGCTTGATATTCGGTATTGCCATCTTAGTTGGTTTATCTGCTGGGGTGCTTGAAAATGTTTAGATTAGCAGTTGGGAGTTAGGAGTTAGGAGTTAGGAGTTAGGAGTTAGGAGTTAATAAATTTAAATTGATAACTGTTCACTGTCATGGTACTGATTGTATAATCGCAACCTTGAGTCTGATGATGATTTGTGCAAGATATGGACATTGAATCTTGAATAAATGACTAACTAAGTAGCGGGTTGGGATGACTAATGACAAAAAGCTTAGCGAAACACGCAGGCTTGCTCTTGTTTCAACGTCAGTGGTTACCATTGCCACAGCGAAAACAAAGCTGATGAGTTTTTTGAAACATCAATTATTCTGGTTTTTTACTGTAGCATCCGCCATATTAAGCATTACGCTACATCCATTAAAGACTTTTGCTCACGAAGCTTCCGGCGCAGCAGATGGAGTGCAACAAATGAAAGTGTTGCAAGCTATTTTTTTGGGCTTTGTACAAGGTGCGACTGAGTTTCTGCCAATTAGTAGTACTGCTCATTTAAAAACTGTTGCGGTAGCTCTTGGTTGGGGAGATCCAGGAGTCGCTTTTAGCGCTGTGATTCAATTAGGAAGTATTGCAGCAGTACTGTGGTATTTCTGGAAGGATTTATCGAGAATTTTTAAAGGTGCTAGCAGAGCCATAGCTCTATCGGATTATACGGACTTTGATTTTCGCTTATGTGTGGGTATATTTTTTGGCACTTTACCTATAATTTTATGCGGAATTATCATCAAAGTCTTTATTCCCAACTTTGATAAATCTCCGGTGCGGAGTATGGGAGCGATCGCCATTGCTTCTATTACTATGTCAATATTGTTGGGATTGGCGGAAAAATTCAGCAAGCGTCAACGCTATTTTGAACATCTGAGAATGACAGATGGGTTTTTAATGGGTATTGCTCAAGCTTTAGCGCTGATTCCAGGTGTATCTCGAAGTGGTTCAACTTTAACAGCAGGATTGTTTTTAAATTTAGATCGAGAAACTGCTGCGCGATTTTCATTTCTACTGGGTATTCCCGCCATTTCTTTAGCTGGATTAGTACAACTACAAGATTTCTTTGCCGCTGGAGTTGATAGTACTCAGGTAGCTTCTTTAGCAGCAGGGATAATTTCATCGACGGTATTTTCCTATTTGGCGATCGCTGGTTTGCTGCGCTTTCTTAAAACTCAGACTACTTGGTTGTTTGTTTGGTATCGGCTTATATTCGGAGTTGCGATCTTTGCTGGTATTGCTATGGGATTTTTTAAAAATAGTTGATAGTGGTTGGTGGATAGTTATTGGTTGTTGGTGGTTGGTTGATAGTAGTTGGTTGTTGGTTGTTTATAATGATTTTTTATTACCTGTTATGCGTAATTTCTTCCTGAAAATTTAGGAAAGCATAATTCATAAGTAATATTCCGTTATTGAATTAACATTATTTATATGCTTTACCTGTTGCCACTGTTAAAAGTTATCTTTCTTAGCTAACCACAAACGGTGACTTGCATCGGAAAATCCAATCTTCCCGACAACTAACCACTAACAACTAACAACCAACAACCGTCCTCATGAATAACATTCGTCCCGCTCGCATTACAAATATATTACCTGATTCTATTGGAGCAGAAATCGGATTTGAAGTGGGTGATGCCATCGTTAGTATTAATGGCGAGCTTCCCCGTGATTTGATTGATTATCAATTTTTATGCGCTGATGAAGTCTTAGAATTGGAAGTATTAGATTATAAGGGAAAAACTCATCAAATTGAAATTGAAAAAGATTATGATGATGATTTGGGTTTAGAATTTGAAACGGCACTTTTTGATGGTTTAATTCAGTGTAATAATCGTTGCCCTTTCTGTTTTATTGACCAACAACCGCCGGGTAAACGCTCTAGTTTATATTTTAAGGATGATGATTATCGCCTCAGTTTTTTGTATGGTTCTTATTTGACTTTGACTAATTTAACCCAACGGGAATGGAACAGAATTGAACGGATGCGTTTGTCACCGCTTTATGTGTCAGTTCATGCTACGGAACCCGAAGTTAGAATTAGATTGTTAAAAAATCAACGTGCGGGAGAAATTCTACAGCATATAAAGTGGTTTCAGGAAAGAAAACTGCAAATTCACGCACAAGTAGTAGTTTGTCCTGGTATTAATGATGGCGTACATTTGGAACAAACTCTGCGGGATTTAGCATCTTTTCATACTGGTGAATTACCTGCGGTAGCTTCTGTGGCGGTAGTACCGGTGGGTTTGACGCGTTTTCGTCCTCAAGAGGATGAACTTATACCGGTGACGCGGGAAAAAGCACGAGAAATTATTTCTCAAGTGCAGAAATTACAGCAAGAATTCAAAAATATTCTTGGTTTAAATTGCGTTTGGTTGGCTGATGAATGGTTTTTAATTGCTGGTGAGGAATTACCATCTGAAGCTGATTATGAGGATTATCCTCAGATTGATAATGGTGTTGGTTCGATTCGCTTGTTTATCAAGCAGTTTATGGAAACTGCTGTTAGATTATTACCAGCAAATGTTGAACCAAGAAAGTTAAGTTGGGTAGTTGGAAATGCAGTTGAAAAAGCTTTTACACCGATTGTCAAACGGTTAAATGAGGTTGAAGGTTTGGAAATTAATATGCGTGCTTTATCTAGCGATTATTGGGGACAAGATATCAGTGTTACTGGTTTATTGACAGGTCACGATTTAATTTTAAAATTGCAAGGTGAAGATTTAGGAGATGGAATTTTATTGCCTAGTGTGATGCTAAAACATGGAGAATTAATATTCCTGGATGATAAAACTGTGGAAGAAGTTGCTAGTAGTTTATCAGTGCAAATTTTACCGGTTGCAAATGTTGAAGAATTGATTGAAACTTGTGTTAGATAGTTATTATTTGTTGTTTGTTAGTTTTTAGTTCCTAATTCATTTAGGATTGCTAATTAATAAAATAATCATTAATTGTAATTTTCTGAACTTGACAATATCAAAATTTTATCGAAATAAATTCTAATCGGAAATATTAAATAGCTAATTTGAGGTATTTCCCTTTCCCGGCTCGAATAGTTTATTTACGAAATCATTATATATCTAGTTTTTTAGATGCTTAAAATATATTAAGTATCAGTAAGTCGCGTAAATAGAACTTACGCAACTGGTCGCTTTTTTCTTGTAGGGGAGGCAAAAAGCGGTGTATATTAACTTCGCCCTTTATTGCCGTTGCTGTGACGGGAACCCATTAGAAATTATTTTTAATTGGAACCCTGTGACACTTTAACTGATTAAGAAGGTAATAATGTGGCTTTTAGTGTCACGCACCACCAGAGTTTTGTGACACTTGCGTAAGTCGCGTAAATTTTAAATATTAAATCTTAAATTGAGTGAGGGGTTAATAGTGACAGATTGGGTAAAGGGAATTACGCGAACTAAATTAAAGTCTATTAAAACTGGATTATTATTTTTTCAATGTCAGTTTTTAGTTGGTAGTTTATTCAATATTTCACCGGCTATGGCGGCAAAGGAACCTATTATTAGTGTGGTTCAAAGTCGCGAAAATGCTAATCAGTGGAACGGCATAACCGATCGCTTAAAAAAAGCTGAAGTTAATTACTGCGTTATTCCTTTAAGTAACGTTAGAAATACTGCTGATTGGGGAAGCCGCACAGTATTGTTTTTGCCTAACGTCGAAAGATTAACTCCATCACAAGCAATTACCTTGGAAGAATGGGTAAGTAAAGGCGGGCGGGTGATTGCAAGTGGCCCCTTTGGGAGTTTATCTGCACCGGGAGTACGTCGGTTAGTTAAAAATCTGTTGGGGGGTTATTGGGGGTTTAGTTTAGATACACCACAGATTCTTAAACCTTCTAAGAGTAAGTTACAACGATGGGCGAGGAGTAAAAAATTAATCGGAGAAGTGCGCGGTGGTGTTGTAGTTCCCAACTTCCCCAGCCAAACTGCTGCTGTATGGGATGAGAAAAGCGATTCTGCTGCAGTTTTAGCTACAGAGCGTTCTACTTTTTTTGGTTGGCGTTGGGGAGTTGATACCGCTGCAAATCCTAAGTTGGATAGTGCTTGGTTAAAAGCTGCTTTAAAAAGATACGCAAAGTCTGCGACTACTGCGAAAAGTATTCCGGGTGGCAATTCTGACTGTTCTAAGTCAGCCCTTGCTAAAACTTCAACTAATTCTTCAATACAGCCAAATACTACTTCTACTTCCTTTAATCTTACTGCCGCTATTCCCGATAAACCCCTGCCGAATATCAACTTCAGACGTTCAGATCAAGTTTCTGATGAAGCAATAGATCATTTACAAGATAAAGTACGTCTTGATGTTAAACCCAATTCCCGCAAACCAATTGGCCGTAAAGAAGCAGCAGCACTACAACAAGAACTACTAAAATTAATTGGTAGAGTCGAAAGTGCCAATTTAGCCGCTGCAGCAATTAACACTGGAAGTTTTCAAACAGCAAAAGCCCAAACAGCAGAATTTGCATCCAGTCAACCCGCAGCATTCGCTTTTGGTACTCAGCAAGCAGTATCGCGTGCGAAGGAAGTTGTCAAACTAATACCCCAATTAGTAGCCCAAAGAAGATATGCTGAAGCTCGCAAACAGTGGGTAACAGCAAAAACTTCTTTATGGAATCAATTTCCAGTAAACCAAAAGCTAGCTCAACCAGAAATTCGAGCTATTTGGCTCGATAGAGGAACTATTGTCAAAGCTAGAAACGAGCAAGGATTGGCACAAGTTTTTGACAGATTGTCACAAGCGGGAATTAATACAGTTTTTTTTGAAACGGTTAATGCCGGTTATACAGTTTATCCCAGCAAAGTCGCACCACAGCAAAATCCTTTAACTCGTAATTGGGATCCTTTAAAATCCGCCGTGAAATTAGCCCACGCTCGAGGTATGGAATTACATGCTTGGGTATGGGTTTTTGCTGCTGGAAATCAACGACATAACCAGATTTTGGGTATAAATAAAAACTATCCTGGACCAGTACTTGCCGCTCATCCAGATTGGGCGGGTTACGATCGACGGGGAAGAATGATTCCTCAAGGTCAGAATAAGCCATTTTTTGACCCCGCAAATCCTCAGTTACGGCAATATTTATTAAATAAGTATGAAGAAATAGTTACCAGTTACAATGTAGACGGTTTACATTTAGACTATATTCGCTATCCTTTCCAAGATCATCAACGCAATCGCAGCTACGGTTATGGTAAAGCAGGGCGATCGCAATTTAAACAACGCTATGGAATAGATCCACTCAAGATTTCGCCGCGTCAACGTAATATGTGGCAAAAATGGACGGCGTTTCGTACCCAACAAATTGATAGCTTTGTCGCTCAAGTTTCGCAAAAAATGCGACAAAAGAAACCCGATTTAATTATGTCTGTGGCGGTATTTCCCCTACCAGAAAAAGAAAGGATTCAGAAGTTACAACAAAATTGGGAAGTTTGGGCAAATCGGGGTGATATCGATTTAATTGTTCCCATGACTTATGCCTTAGATACCCCAGCTTTCAGCAGATTAGCACG
>JBCCSG010000003.1:0-70182 GCA_039200565.1 Cyanobacteria bacterium P01_D01_bin.50
CAGTAATTGATTCACCACAAACATCCCACTTCTACCTCCAAGACTGGAAAGATGCTTGCGCGCTCCTGGAGCGGTGGCTCTAATCAATCCAAATTCACGAGTCAAAATTGTCACAATCCTATCAGACTCGCCAAACGCTGTAGCTTTTAAATTAATTCCAGTTGCTTTGTAGGTTCTACTCATTAATGGTTAGTTGATAATTGTTAGTTGTTAGTTGTTAGTTGATAGTTGTTAGTGGTTAGTTGATAGTGGTTAGTTGATAGTGGTTAACGGTTAGTTGATAGTTGATAGTGGTTAGTAGAGAGAAGGAAAATATCACTTTTAACTTTAATTCCTAATTCCTAACTATTAATTCCCAATCCAAAATCCAAAATCCAAAATCCAAAATCCAATGCCCTATGCCCAAAAATAAATATCGCTACATCCTTTTTTATAAACCTTATGGTGTGCTGAGTCAGTTTTCCAAAGACACGCCTAATCAAAGTACTCTTCAAGAGTATATTTCAATTCCCGGCGTGTATCCCGTAGGACGCTTAGATGCTGAGAGTGAAGGGTTATTACTGTTAACAAATCACGGAAAATTACAAAATCGACTTTGTCATCCTCGCTTTGGGCATCGTCGTACTTATTGGGTACAAGTAGAAAGAATCCCGGATGCAACTGCTTTAAAGAAGTTGGAACAAGGTGTGATGATTAAAAATTACCGCACTCAACCAGCTTCCGTAAAACTATTATCAGAGGAACCATCTTTACCCGAACGGATTCCGCCAATCAGATTTCGCAAAAATGTACCTACGGCGTGGTTGGAAATGACTTTGACTGAAGGAAAAAACCGCCAAGTTCGCCGAATGACAGCATCTGTCGGATTTCCGACTTTACGATTGGTGCGAATACAAATAGCTCACCTCAAATTAGATACTCTAGAGATAGGACAATGGCGTAGCTTAACTGCAAAGGAAGTGGAATTGTTGAACAACTCTGCTTAAGGGGGGGGATAAAAACCATCACCCCTTCTTTTAAGATTTGATTAAAATTCGTAATAAGTGAGTTAATTACTAAAAAAAAATATTTCTCCAGATTAAGGTATAAAATATACCTCAGATATTATTTTTATTATTTATTTTATACATTTTGTAACATAAGACCTTTGACAAAAATCGGACTAAAAGTTGTATAATATTATTTTTTTATTCTTAACCAACTTATCATCAGCGTCTGGGTGCATTACTCTTATGAGCTTAAATCAGTCATTTAACTGGTATCAAACTCGCAAAAAACAAAATCTTGTATCTTCAAAATCTGCAAGCTTGGAACTTGTGCGTAAAACAACCTCGGATTTGGATATTTATACGGCGGAAACTTTGCGTCGTACTCAAGAAGAACTTGATTGGTATCGTACTTTGTACGACCAAACTCCCAGCATATATTTGACAATAGAAACTAGTGGAAGAATTTTGTCTGTAAATCAATTTGGTGCCGACTGTCTGGGTTATGCACCCTGCGATTTAATTCAAAAATCAATTTTTAGTGTATTTGCTTCCTTTGAGGGTGAACGACTATCGGAGCTATTAACAAGGTTATTCAATAATTTGTCAGAAGAAGTCCCAGATTGCGAGTTTCGTTTAAATTGTCCTGATAGTAAAATTATTTGGGTCAAACTCAAAGCCCGGATATTATTTGATGCGAAGCAAAATCCTACAATTTTGATGGTTTGTGAAGATATTACTGCTTACAAACTTTCTCAAAATTCTATTGTTGGCGAACAAAATTTCCGTCAATTAGCCGATAGCGCACCAGTTATGTTGTGGATGGCTGATGATAAGGGATTGCGTGACTTTTTCAATTGTTCTTGGCTAAAACTTACTGGACGTAAAATTGAGCAAGAATTAGGTTTGGGATGGTTAGAGAATTTACATCCTGAAGATAAAAATGTATTAGAAGTATACGAAAAAACATTTAACGAAAAAGAAAAATTTCAAATACAGTACCGTTTAAAACGTGTCGATGGTGATTACCGCTGGATTTCCGATACCGGTGTTCCTCGCTTTGCATCTAATGGTAATTTGATTGGCTATATTGGTTGTTGTATTGATATTACTGAGTGTAAAAAAGCGGAGATTGCAGTAAGGGAGAGCAAAAAAGCAGCACAAGCTAAATTAGAAGAGATGGAATCCCTTAATCGTCTTAAAGATGAATTTTTGAGTACGGTATCCCACGAATTACGCACGCCATTAACTAATATGAAAATGGCAATTCAAATGTTGGATATTGGGCTAACACAACAGCAACAGGTGTTTCCGCTAACATCAGAATCAGCCACTAATTCCAAACTGAATTCAAAAATCTCTCGCTATTTCCAAATTTTAAATAATGAATGCGAACGAGAAATCAGCTTGATTAACAATTTTCTCGATTTGCAGCGACTTGATACTAATGCTAAACCATTGGTGTTAGAAAAAATTGAGATACCCAAATGGCTGGAGCGAGTAGTTGAGTTATATAACGCACGCAACCGTAACTGCTGTCGGCAAAAGTTGAGGCTTGCGATTGAACCATCATTACCAGCGATAGCTTGCGATCCGTTCAGTTTAGAAAGAATTTTAGTAGAGTTGTTGACTAATGCTTGTAAATTTAGTCCAACCGGTGAAGAAATTTTGATCTCTGCTGAGTTTGTATCCGATAATATTCAGTTTCAAGTGATAAATACTGGAGTGGAAATTCCCTCAACTGAATTACCGCGTATTTTTGATAAGTTTTACCGAATTCCCAGTAATGACCCTTGGAAACAGGGAGGTACTGGGTTAGGATTAGCATTAGTGCAAAAACTTACGAAGCATTTGGGAGGTAAAATTGAGGTTGAAAGCGGTTCCAATCGTACTTGTTTTTCCATCCAATTACCTCTTGAAAGATAATTTATAATTCCCCATACAGGCGAATTGCATCTCCTATAATTAATTTACCGACGTAACATCATTACGGTTAATATACGTCACAATTAAAACAGCCACATATCTTTATCTGGTAGAAGCATAAATATTTTATTTGCTTTGTCTATAAAGCCGGCTAAACTACCAGTAATCACTATTCGTAGTGGCTAGCACCAATGAGCGGGAATTAAGGACGCGGATATAATGCTGATTTGCCCTCAGTGCAATTTTGAAAACCCTAATAGCAACAAATTTTGTCAAAACTGCGGCGCATCCTTAACTGAAAAGGAATGTCAACAGTGTGGTGTATTTCTCCCTCTAAGTGCAACACAGTGTCATAGCTGTGATGCAATTTGTTCTGAGATTTGGTTGGCAATTATTATTAAGGAAGGTAGTTCGGAACCTATTGTAGTAAATGATAGAGAACAGACGCATCACATTGCTAATAGAGTAGAGGTAGAAGAAAATTTTGATGGGGAAGAAAAAGAAAATATTCTTCAAGAAATTTCCACTTTATTTAAAGCAGGCTCTTATTTAGATCCTCAAAAGCGCTACCAAATGCTTGAATCGCTACCAACTTTTTTTGAAACCGCTGTCAATACTGAAGTCTGTGTGAAAGTTATTGATTGCCAGCCTTATCAAGTGTCTCCTTTAGAGGCCATGTTGGCAAGTTCACAATTTGATGGATCGATAAACAACTCACTAGAAAAAAATAAGATTCCTAGTCTTGCTAAAACTTATATTGCCCTACAACCCCACTGCAATCTCGGAATTCCACCAATTCATGATGCATGGCAACTAGGAAATATGCAGGTAATCCTGCTTGAAGACCGTTCTGATTGGCTATATTTATTAGAAATATGGCAGGATGAGGAAATTAGTAAGTTACAAGTTATACATTATTTTTATCAAATGACTCAATTGTGGGATTTGCTCGCACCACTCAATTGTCGTCAAAGTATTCTGGATTTAACTAATTTGCGAGTTGACGAAGACCAAGCATT
This sequence comes from Cyanobacteria bacterium P01_D01_bin.50, assembly GCA_039200565.1. GTDB lineage: Bacteria > Cyanobacteriota > Cyanobacteriia > Cyanobacteriales > Nostocaceae > Rivularia. Next base: position 3,932 of record JBCCSG010000003.1, read on the forward strand.
ATCTTTACAGCGTTTACACTTTGATATATATAATAAATCGGAAACTTATCCCGGAACTGATATACCTACAATTAAAGCTTTAGGAGAACTTTGGCAAGCATTATTTAGAGAATCCCAACGGACTCAATTTGGTTGCTTATTAGGAATTTTGGAAAGTTTGGATAATGGTGAAATTGCAACATCTGAAGAATTGCGATCGCAGTTGCAAGTGATTTCTACGGAGTTGCAAGATAAGTTGAAACAAGGGCAGGATGATTCGATTGCTGCTAAATCGAAGTATGTTTCTAATCCCACAGTTTTACAGTTAGATGAATTAGAGGAAAGTCCAACTAAAATCGACGATACGCCCACGGTAGCCTTACCAATGCAACTGGCTAGCTTGGAACATGCTGGGCTTACCGATGTGGGAAAACAACGGGATCATAACGAGGATTATTTTGGCATTGAAACAAAAATTAACAAAATTGAATTACCCAAAATCCGAGTAGCAGAGGCTCGGGGCTTGTATATTCTTTGCGACGGAATGGGGGGACATGCAGGTGGTGAAGTTGCGAGTGAGTTAGCTGTAAGTACTTTGCGGCAATATTTCAAAGAACATTGGAAATCCGATGGGCTTCCCAAGGAGGAAGTTATCCGGGAAGGAGTTTTTCAAGCAAACCAAGCGATTCACCATATCAACCAGCAAGATGCTCGTTCTGGTGTGGGTCGTATGGGGACTACTTTAGTGGTAGTTTTGATACAGGATACTCGCCTAGCAGTGGCTCATGTAGGTGATAGCCGTCTTTATCGAGTGAGTAGAAAAGGAGGCTTGGAACAAGTAACCGTAGATCATGAAGTCGGACAAAGAGAAATTTCTCGTGGAATTGAACCAAGTGTAGCTTATTCTCGTCCGGATGCTTATCAGCTAACTCAAGCTTTAGGACCTAGAGATAATAATTTTATTGCCCCAGAGGTGCAATTTTTAGAAATTAATGAAGATTCGCTGTTTGTTCTGACTTCAGACGGCTTGTCGGATAATGATTTATTAGAAAAACACTGGCAGACTAATTTACTTAATTTAATCAGTTCGGAAGCCAACTTAGAAAAGGGCATAAGAGATTTAATTGATTTAGCAAATAAATATAATGGTCATGACAACATTACCGCCGTACTTATCCGAGCAAAAGTTCGTCCTAACTTAGAAATTCAAGGGTTCCGATGATAATTTTTTCTCCCAAAAAAAATTATCATCGGTACTCGTCAAGTTAATAACCCCACTATAGTTCTAAGGTACAGTAGATTCAAGTAAAAATATTGTTAGAATAAGGTTTTTATGTCTTTACAGACACATTAATTGGATTTTCTTGCATAATTATGCGTAAGTCACATGAAACATCAGTTTAATTGAGCGCTCAGAACTGTTAGTTAACCCGACCATTAAATATGTATGCGCTTAATCTATATTTAAATCGCGTTATTAAGGTCTTTAAATACAGTTCTTATCCTTCTTAGTAATTAAAATTTATTCTTTATAAGCATCGTGATTACTCTAACCCTATTAGAAGCGCAAAAGAAAAAGCCGCTAAACAATTGGCGCTTTGAAGAATCCTCGGTAATTCGGGTAGGGCGAGCGGCAGATAATGATGTTGTTTTAGATAGTAATTTAGTTTCTCGATATCATTTGGAATTGAGAAATACAAATTGTGGAGATAATGTTGATTCTTGGGAAGTTATTAGCCATGGAACAAATGGCACTTTTCTTAACGGTGTCCTAGTAAATCAAGATCGGCTACCAAATGATTGTTTGCTACAGTTAGCGCGGGGTGGTCCTATTTTGAAATTTCAACTGCAACAGCAGCAGTCATCATATGCAAAAGGCTCCATTAGTCCATCCCAAAACTGCACCCACGAAGGAAACTCGCCTGATAATCTATTTTGCATCTATTGTGGTAAACCCCTTTCGGTAAAGCTAACAATTCGCCATTATCAGGTACTACGAACATTAGGGCAGGGAGGCATGGGTACTACCTACTTGGCTTGGGATCCTACAGGTATAACAGCAGGTCATCCCCGCTTATTAGTACTCAAGCAAATGAATGCCGATATGGCAAAAATCGCTAAAGCACAAGAGTTATTTCAACGGGAAGCCCATACATTAGGTTTGCTCAGCCACCCTGGCATTCCCAAATATTACGACTTTTTCATGGAAAGCGGCAAAAAATATCTGGCGATGGAATTGATCCATGGACAAGACTTAGAAAAATTTGTTTATCACAAAGGACCTGTAGCCTTAGCGCAAGCCATTGAATGGATGATTCAAACCTGCGATATACTGGATTATCTACACGGCCAAAATTCACCATTGATTCACCGTGATATTAAACCAGCTAATCTAATGGTGCGAAATTCCAACAATCGCATAGTTGTGCTGGATTTCGGCGCTGTTAAAGAAATCGGTACTGCACCAGGGACTCGTATTGGTGCAGAAGGATATTGTGCCCCCGAACAAGAACGAGGACAGCCCTTAACCCAATCGGATCTGTACGCCATTGGACCAACTTTAATATTTCTGCTAACAGGGGAAAACCCATTTAAATTTTATCGTCAAAAGGGGCGAAGCTTTCGGTTTGATGTTGCGAAGATTCCCACTATTACCCTTAAGTTAAAAGAAGTAATAGAAAAGGTTACGCAACCTCTACCACGAGATAGATATCAAAGCGCGAAAGAACTTGCAGCAGCATTAGCAGCTTGCGAATGAATATTAAAAAGGCAGGATAAAGCATGAAACTGAACAAATTCATTCTTCATCCTTCGTGAAGAGTTAAGATTTTACTCCTCATCCCATCCTTCTACTGCTAGCAATTCCTTTACGGGATCTTGCATAGTAAATCCAAAATCGACAAGTTCGCGTTTCCAGTGCTGCCATTCGTCACCGTAAAGTAAAGCGATCTTCCAGATGCTATCTGTAGGCTTAATGATACTTGAATTTACGAGCGATTGAACATTGCGTTGCAATTTCACCATTGGGTGAATCACTTGTTGAGTCATAACCTCAATTGAAATAAGACTTAAAGTTCAGGTAAATGCTTAATCAAAAATGCTTTCCGGTTTGCAATTATGGTCTCTGCGTAGAGTTTAGTAATGCACGCAAAGCACATCTCACTATTACTGAATATAGCATAATTAATTCCAGATGGTTACTGTTAATTTCGGTTTTGTTCGGTAATCACCACTAATTAACTTCAGAACTCAGCAAAAGTTAAAATCGCTTACTTATCGAACAAACCGATATCTGAGCAACCTCTTAGATTTAGCACAATTAGAGAAGATTTTTTATCCCCAGTTGCTTAATTCAACACAATATGCATAAATCATGACAAAGTATCCGTTCAATAGGCAATTTTCGACAAGATTTTACATAAAGATGATATTGAATGGTGAGTTATAAATATTCACCTTATTTGCTAAACGTTATCTACATTATCGCAAACATCCAGATTTTCATACCATCTCCAGAATTATTTAATATTATTTTAACAATTGCTCGTCTCTGGTACTGTCTCAGAGATAACATAAGCACGGTTATAGTCAAAGCCAAGAAGTTGATTCAAGGTTTAATGTTTATTTGTTCGATATTGTGGAATTAAAAATAGTTTATGAATTTCATTAGACTATCAAGATTGAATTAAAATTTAGTTATGCATCATCTTGTGTTATTACAAAATTTGAACTTTGGTTATTAAAGCGACTTTATTTCATTAGACCTTATTTCTTCAATTGAAAAATTTTTATGATTTTCGGGCGCATTCAGATATATTTGATAATGAACGCCTTAAAGTTTATCTGTAAATTTTTTGCTCTCTAAGACATCAGATTTTAAGTCTTGTAGTCAGAGTTATTGCAAAATTTTGTCAATGATATAGTTAAATATCGATTGGTTCTGGTATTAATCGCGAGAGTTGTTGACTGATTTATGTCAAATGATTTTATGGATAATAAGTACCTATGTATTATAAAGATAGGTTTGCTAGGAAACCATGATTTTGGTTTTTCTTAGTGGTACAAGATACAACTAGCGCAATTAAACTTCGTTACAGCAATTGCGATAAAAAAATATAGTCAAAGTGATAGTTCCGCTGTGGTGCTGGGTATCCTGAAAACGGAAACAGTTTTTTGCCTAAGTATTTACCACAGCAGATACTCAAATATGGATGGTTCTAAGGAAGAATACGTAGTTAAAGATCGCCAAAAAGCTAAAGGGCGGCAAAAATTATTAGTTCTGATATCGATAGTATCTTTTTTCGGTTCTACCGTGATGGCGGTAATTCCTGCCATACAACAAGAATTTGTTCAACAGGATAGTACGCTACAAGCTCAAGAAGCGGAATCAACATTAAAACAGCAGGAAGAAGGTTTTGAATTGGTGTTACAACGGGAACCAAATAATCAAGTTGCCCTAGACGGTTTATTGAAAGTACGACTACAGTTGAACGATATTCCAGGTGCAATTGAACCTTTAGAAAAATTGGTGAAGCTAAATCCCCAAAGGGAAGATTATAAGAAAGGTTTAGAGAATTTGAAGAAGGAAGCGAGTAAAGATATAGAACAGGAAACTACTAAATAATTGTGTTAATTATCAAATCAAAATAAAACCATTATTTCTTCGCTACTCAATTAAAATATTCAATATTAATTATGTCAAGTATTTCTGTTTGTATGATGGTGCAAAATGCAGAAAAAACATTAGCAATTGCACTGGAATCTCTAGGTGATATTTACGATGAGCTAATAATAATTGACGGTGGGAGTCATGACTCTAGCCGTGATATTGCTTTAAGTTATGGGGCAACAGTAATAGATTCAAAATGGACGGGAAACCATTCCCAGCAAAGAAATGTGTATTTAAAGTACGTTAAAACAGAATGGATTTTTGTTCTTGATTCGGATGAATTTATTAATAATCAAACTCAAGATGTTATTCAAAGTATTAAATTAAATGAAATAAATCTGAGTACGGATAACTTTTGGCTGCCAAGAAAATGGATTAGTCCTTTAAATTTAAATAAATATATTATCAGTAAACCACACTGTCCTGATTTCCAAAGAAGGTTATTTAAATATAATAGGAATATTTTTTATACAGGGCAAATTCATGAAAGCATTTATAATTTAATAGATGAAGGTAAATGCTTACCTAATTTAGGTATTTATCATTTAGATTTATTTATTAATAGTGAAGAAAAGCGCAAGCAAAAAGTACGTAAATATTCCCGTTTAGATCCGCGTGATGGGGGTCGTCATTATTACTTGCCAGATATACAAAACTTAGAAATGGAAAAATGGAATGATGAAGAATTATCTCCTGCTGTAAGACAATTACTAGATAATTTAGTAAATAGTGAAATTGAAAATTCAGAACTAAATTTTATAATTCCCCCCGAAATTAAAAATGATGAGTTCTATTATGCTATTCAACAAATAGTAAGTAAGGAAAAATTTAAAACAGTTTTAGAAATCGGTTCATCTTCGGGAGGAGGAAGTACAGAAGCATTTGTAACAGGACTTAGAAAAAACCCTAACAAGCCTCAACTATTTTGTATGGAGGTTTCAAAAACTAGATATACCGAATTGAAAAAAAGATACAGTAATGATGATTTTGTCAAATGCTATAACGTTTCATCTGTATCTTTAGATAAGTTTCCCAAAAAAGAACAGGTGATTGATTTTTATCATAACACTCAAAATAATTTAAAATTATATCCTCTCGCACAAGTATTAGGTTGGTTAGACCAGGATATAGAATATGTGAGAAATTCTGGTGTTGTTGGTAATGGAATTCAAAAAATAAAGCAAGAAAATAATATTGAATTGTTTGATTTAGTCTTAATTGATGGTTCCGAATTTACAGGTAATGCTGAATTAGATGAAGTCTATGGAGCAAAATTTATTTGTTTGGATGATATAAATACTTTTAAAAATTCTAAAAATCATCACGAACTACTTTCAGATCTCAATTATGAACTAGTAATAGAAAATTATTCAGTTCGTAATGGATTTTCTATTTTTAGAAGAATAGAGAATTCACAGAAAATTTTTATTAATAGAAAACCAGAACCATCAAATTTACCAATTCACTTCTTCACAATAGTTTTAAATGGTCAACCATTTATTCGCCACCATATAAATGTATTCAAACAATTACCTTTTAAATGGCATTGGCATATTGTTGAAGGTGTAGCAGATTTAAAACATGATACTTCTTGGAGTGTTCCACTAGGTGGAAGTATTACTGATGAAATTCACTATTTAGGACGTAGTATTGACGGAACAAGCGAATATATCGACGAGGTAGCACAACTTTATCCAGACAATATTACGATTTATCGCAAGCCAGAAAGTGTTTTTTGGGAAGGAAAACGCGAGATGGTTAATGAGCCATTGTTTAATATTCAAGAAGAATGTCTTCTTTGGCAAATAGATGCTGATGAGTTGTGGACTATTCAACAATTATGCAGTGCCAGACAAATGTTTGTTGAGAATCCTGATAAAACTGCTGCTTTCTATTGGTGCTGGTATTTTGTGGGAGAAGATTTAGTAATTAGTACTCGTAATTGTTATGCTCAAAATCCTCAACAAGAATGGTTGAGAACTTGGAGATTTAAACCAGGGGCTGTATGGGTAGCTCATGAACCTCCAATATTACAAGAACAATTTCCTAATGGTGAATGGATTGATGTGGCTAGTATAAATCCATTTACACATTCTGAGACAGAAAAACAAGGTTTAGTATTTCAACATTTTGCTTATGTAACGAAGGAACAATTGCAATTTAAAGAGGAATATTACGGTTATAAAAATGCACAATTACAATGGATGGATTTACAAAAACAAACTAAATTTCCGGTATTTTTGCGCGAATATTTTGCATGGGTTGGTGACAAAACTCAGGTAGATAAAGCTAACTCATACGGTATAGTACCTATTGCTCAACCAGAAGAAGATTCTAGAGATTGGCGTTTTTTACAACCAGATGAAATACAGCAAGAAATTGTAATTAACAAGCCAGTTCCGATAATATTAGTTGACGGAGTATTTTTCCAAATCAGTAAAACTGGAATTGCTCGTGTTTGGAAATCTTTGTTTGAAGAATGGTCAGAAAATGATTTTGCTAGGCATATTATTGTTTTAGATAGAGCTGATACTGCTCCTAAAATTCCTGGTATTAAATATCGTCAAATTCCACCGCATGACTATCATGATACCAATGGCGATCGGGAAATGCTTCAGCAAATATGTGACGAAGAGGGTGCCGATTTATTTATTTCTTCTTACTACACAACACCGATAACAACACCTTCTGTTTTTATGGCACATGACATGATTCCCGAAGTAATGGGATGGAATTTAAATCATCCCATGTGGCGAGAAAAACATTATGGAATTCAACACGCTTCTGCATATATTGCTGTTTCTGAGAATACAGCGCGAGATTTAGTCAAGTGTTTTCCCGATATTAATTCGGATTCTATTGCTGTAGCTCCCTTAGGTGTGAAAAATACTTTTAAACCAGCAGAAGTTGAAGATATTAATACCTTTAAAAGCAAGTACGGAATTACAAAACCTTATTTTCTTTTAGTAGGCCCTTCCACTGGCTATAAAAATAGTACTTTGTTTTTTGCAGCTTTTGCTCAACTTGCTAGTCGTAACGGATTTGATATTGTTTGTACCGGAAGCGGTGATATTTTGGCACCCGAATGGAGAATTTATACTTCGGGTAGTACGGTACATACGTTGCAACTCAGCGACGAGGAATTAGCAATCGCTTATTCTGGTGCAATTGTACTGGCTTATCCCTCGGAGTATGAAGGTTTTGGTTTACCTATTCTCGAAGCAATGGCTTGTGGTTGCCCGGTAATTACTTGTGCTAATGCTTCTATACCGGAAGTGGCTGGAGAAGCAGCAATCTATATTAATGACAATAATGCCGAAGAACTTGCAAATGCCCTTTGTGAAGTTCAAAAACCGGGTATTCGCCAATCGTTAATTAATAGGGGATTGGAACAAGCAAATAAATTTTCTTGGTCATCAACGGCGAAAACTGTTACTTCAGTATTGATTGAAACTACAATTCAAGCTTTTAATCTGAGAGATATTAATTTAATTATTTTCCCAGATTGGACGCAATCAGAAGAAGTTATTGCAGCAGAATTAGAGAAGGTAATTGGAACTTTAACCACTCATACTGATAGCCAAAATATGACTTTATTGATTGATATTAGTAACAGTAATGATCAGATAGCTGCAATGCTTTTATCTGCTGTGAGTATGAATTTATTGATGCAAGATTTAGATATTAGCTCTTCTTTAGAAATTTCTTTGGTGTCACAGTTAGGTGATTTACAATGGGAAGCTTTGTTACCTCGTCTTAAAGCAAGAATAATTTTGGAATGTGAAAATCAAGAACAACTGATAGCTTTGGAAACTCATAAGTTGACAGTTTGCGAACTCAACAGCTTTTGTGAAGAAAATCTTATCCAAATTTGAAGAATATTGAATTATGCACTACCAAGAATTAATTGAGAAAGTTTCTGATATGGAAGTAATAGAAAAACTTCATAAACAAGCATTAATACTGTATCATAACAGACAATTATTAGATGCTGAAATTAAATTTAAGCAAGTATTGGAATTAGATGCTAATCATGCATCTGCTTGGTTAAATATAGGGAGTTTATACTATACAAATGAGCGCTATTCACAAGCATTAGAAGCTATATTTAAGTCTTTAGAAATTGATTATTCAAAAGCTGTAGCGCATTACAGTTTAGGTTTAGTTTTAGAAAAACTTAATGTCATTTATAAAGCAATTCTGGCTTATAAAAAAGCAATAGATCTTGATTCTCAGTTAATTGATGCTTACAACCAATTAGGTAATATTTTTTATGAAGCGGGGGATTTAGAACAAGCTGAATCTACCTATAGAAAAGCTATTGCAGCTAAACCCAAACATTTCGGTAGTTATCTGAACTTGGGTAATATTTTAATCGAAAAGGAGCAAATAGATGAAGCAATAACAACTTACGAGCAAGCCTTGCAATTAAAACCCCGCGATCCAGATATTCTTTATAATTTGGGAGTCGCATTTGAAGCTAAAAATGATGATGCAGAAGCTGCATTAAATTATGGATATTCCTTTTATAGACAAGGAAAGTATCAAGAAGCTATTGAACAATATCAAAAGTTTTTAGAAAGTAAAACTGGAGATATATATTTTTATGATGCTTTCGCTAAATGTTACAAGTCCTTAAATGAATGCGAAGAGAGCCTCAAAGTATATGAACAAGGATTAAAAGTTCACTCCCATTCAGCTTTTCTTTATTTCAATCTGATTGAAACTTTACAATATTGCGGAAAAATAAAAGATGCTATTGCTCTTGCAAAAAAAGTATCTCACTTACAAGAAAATGATTTTACTCTCAAAGTAGAAGAGCAAAGTCTTTTGCCAATTGTTTATGAAACAGAAGAAGAAATAGCATTTTACAGAAAGCGTTTCATTTCTAATTTACAAGCATTAGTTAAGAATACACCTCTAGATATTGATGAAGCTAGGAATAGTGCTTTAAAAGCTGTAGGTTGTCAGACAAATTTTTATCTGCAATATCAAGGGAAAAATGATGTTGAACTACAAAAACAATATGGTCAATTTTTACATGAGGTAATGGCTGCTAACTATCCTCAATGGGTAAAGCCATTGTCTATAGAGTCTGTTAATTCAAATGAAAAAATTAGGATTGGATATGTTTCTAACTGTATGCAAGGACATACAGTGGGGAAATTAATGCTTGGTTGGCTAAGAAATCGTAATAGTAAAGATTTTGAAACTTATTGTTATTACATAGATAGAAAAGTAGATAATCTCACTCAACAATTTCGTTTATATAGCAATTATTTTCATCATATTCCAGAAGACTTTGAAGGTTTATGTAAACAGATTTTTGATGATAAACCGCATATTTTAGTATTTTTAGATATTGGAATGCACCCACAAATGTCGCAAACCGCTGCATTACGTCTTGCTCCAGTACAATGTACGACTTGGGGACATCCAATTACTTCTGGTATACCCACTATGGATTATTTTATTTCCAGTGAATTAATGGAACCAGAAAATTTTCAAGAACATTATTCTGAAAAGGTCATTTGCTTGCCGAATATTGGAATCTCTTATGCCAAGCCAATTATTTCCGAACCTAAAAAATCCCGTTCTGAGTTTGGATTAAAAGATGAATCTATAGTTTACCTATCGTGTCAATCTTTATTTAAATACTTGCCACAATATGACTATATTTTTGCAGAAATTGCTCAGAAAGTACCTCAAGCACAGTTTGCTTTTATATCTCACAACAGTTCTTACATTACTGAAATATTTCGTAAACGTCTTCAAAATGCTTTTGCTAAATTAAACTTAAATAGTGAAGATTACTGTGTCATATGTCCACGGATGAAATCTCATGATTATTTTAATCTTAATCAGGTTTCAGATATCTTTTTAGACACACTTAGTTGGTCTGGTGGAAATACTACATTAGAAGCAATTGGCTGCAATTTACCTGTTGTTACTTGTCCTGGTGAATTTATGCGCGCCCGCCATTCTTATGCAATATTACAAATGCTTGATGTCACAGAAACAATTGCTCAAACTGAAGCTGAATACATTGATATTGCTGTTAAATTAGGACAAGATCGTAACTGGAGAAATAGTCTTGTAAAAAGGATAGTAGAACGTCATTCCTATCTTTATGATGATAAAACTTGTGTAGAAGCACTGGAAGATTTTTATAGAAGTGTTATTCAAGAAGCTTGATTAAGAAAAGCCGGTTAAATATAACAGAACTTACGTAAGTGTCATAATCGCTGGTTGGTGCGTGACACCACAACCCCCATTACTACGTTGAGAATTTAATTAAGTGTCACGTGCCCCTACAATAAAATGTGCCAGTTGCGACCATTCCTATATAAGTCTATATTAAACAAAAATAAGCCCACTTTAACGGTGGGCTAAAATTTTTATTCTGTGTAACGAGAACTTATATAGCACTTTTCAGTTGGGTGCAATACACGAAACTACCACCTTCCCCTCTCCGATGCTTTGGAGAGGGGTGCCCGGAGGGCAGGGTGAGGTAAATATATTAGCTATTTATCTTTAATTTGACACTCCCCGGTAAGGCAGACACGGGGATTCTCAGTTCACCGTCGCAACTTGCTCTAACAAGATTTCTCCAGCTAAAGTAGAGGTTGCAACTCCCTGAGCGTTAATTCGGGAATACCCTTCCCTACTCGCAGTATGAGAGAGTTCGTTTTTTTGTTTCACAGACTTCTTAATCGCTAGATTAGATTACGCAGCATATCGTTCAAATATGCTTATTACGTTGCCTGCTTATTTTATAATCATACCATATTTATGGCAGGTTAAAACCTGCTATTAGCTTTCATCCCTGGACTAAAAGTCCCAGGGTTTTCAGCATTTTCTTTATAAATCTGCCACATTTCTTCGTAAGCTTTTTCCATTTCGCGAGTAAACTGTTTAGCATTCCATAATGGTGCAGTTTGACGAGATTGTTTGAGTTTCCAAAAAATATCTTGTCGTAATTTGGCATCTTTACCCAAACGAATACCCCAGTCTACATATTCTTCATCACTCCAGGAAATACCTTCTTTCACGCCAGTATTGATCATCATAGTGTAACTGTTACGAGCGGCAAACTGTTCCCCTACTTTTGTAACTAAAGGAATTCCCATCCATAAGGTTTCTAAAGTTGTGGTTGCACCATTGTAAGGATAAGTATCTAGTACAACATCGGCTATTCCTAAATTTGCCCGATGTATTGCTTCTGACGAAACCATGGGAAGAAATCGCAGTTGATTGGTATCAACTCCTTCTTCAGATGCAATTTGATTAAAAAAGCTTTGAATTGTTTCTTCTTCAGCAAAGCCCTTAATTAGCAGATAACTATCCGGTACAGCTTTTAAAATTTTCATTTGTAGCCTTACAGTTTCGGGATGTCCCTTTGAGCCGCTTTGAGCGCTGAGAAACACTGTGGCATCTTCAGGAATGTTGAGGCTTTCGCGGCGTAAAGTGGGAATACCTACTTCAAAACCATCTACGGCGATGTAAGTTTGAGGTAAACGCCAGATTTTTTCGGAATAGTAATCTTGTGCATCATTTGGTAATACATAAGGATCGGCAATAAAGTAGTCAATTGCTGGAATTCCCGATGCATCCCAACCCAGCCAAGTTGCTTGAATTTTCGCTGGTTTGAGTGCCATCACCTCACAAGTAATATCCAAAGTTAAACTATCTAAGTCAATTAAAATATCAATTTCGTCTTGATAAATTTTTTCAGCAATATCCTGGGTTTGCATACCCATTTCGCGAGTTGTTTCAAATTTACCAATATACCATTCTTTTAGTGAATCTCTTTTCGTTTCAGAATTCACCAAATAACCATATAATTTAAAACGTTCTTGATTGTGATATTCAAATAACCATCGCGCTAACCAACCTACAGAATGTTGTCTGAAACAATGAGAAATATAACCTATTTTTAGGCATCTCTTAGAATTATTAATTATCAACGGTCGTTTGCATTTCTGTTGATACCATTCGTTCTTTTGGGCAGCATAATTTTGTAGATTTGACTGGCATAAGCTTGCCAATTGGTTTTGTATTTTGCGAAATATTTGAGGTCTATCTTGAAAGTATGGAAAAAAGAAGGCAGAAAGAAGTACTCGTGAAATTTCAGCACCATCTTTTAAAATTGTCTGTTGTTCAATAAGTGAATGGAGTAGATTTTCTTGGCGCTGTAAAATATCTTCTGCTTCGTTCCAATAAACATCCGCATTAATCAGAGTTTTTAAGAGCAACTGATTTCCATAAACTCTATCTGCAATTTTGTTATTTTCTAATAATGTATAGCACTTATTCGCTGTTTCTATCGCTTTAATATAATCACCGGAGTTAAGATAAAAACTAGCTAAATGTCTTAATAATTCTGTATCTTCAGGATTAATTTGTAAGCATAATTCTGCAAGTCTTACCCCCTGAGATGGTTTTTTATGCGAGCAAGCAACTTTAATTGCCGCTATCAAAATTACAGTAAAATATTTATATAAGTGACCTAAATAAGGTAGACAAGCTTCAGCAAATTCGATAGATGACTGATGCAACGGATCGTAATCTAAAATTTGCTCCAATGCCTTAATTAATAGATTAAGCTCTAATTTTTCTGTTTTATATTGCTCTAAAAGTTCAATTATTCCCCAATCAGCTAAATATTCTGCTGTAAATATATTTTGTTCGATCTCCAACCGAACAAGATGTAATAAGTTATTAATACCTTCTGGCTGAATTTCGCGTATGTGCTGGCGCACTAAATAAATAGTGTCATAATATTTCTGTGCTGAAAGTCTTTGTGTTTCAGCTTCTAGTACCTCTATTAATTCAGTACTCCATAATTCAACTTGTTCTGGCTCTCCTTCCATTATTGCCAGTGCCCAAGTTGTTTGTGCCTCTAGCTCTTTACCTTGTAATAGTAAGATTAAACCTAAATACCAGTAGTGAGATTTGACATCAGGTTGTACCTCAATTAACTGTTCGTAAAGACTTGCAGCCTTATAATATTCACCTCTAATAAACAATTCATAGGCTTGCTGTAGCAAATTATTTGCAGAATTAGTCAAAGTAGAATTAGAAATCATTGCACGCACTAGTTTTAAATTAAAGAGAGTGAGTAGTTTTTACTACCCACTCCAATCAAATATGTAATTCGATTCAATTGAAATTTTATCTGTTGTATTATTTGCGTAATACTTATTTAATTACTTTCATATCGGTTGGGCAATTACCTGTATTCGTACCATTACCTATATTTTCACCAGTAGCAACTGCTTGAGTCGTTGGTGCCTCAGCCTCACACATGGTGGCAAGAGTAATTGATTCGTCAATACCGTCTACTTCTTGAGTGGAAGTATAAGTAACGCCAGCGTAGGATTTTAATGCCTTGGCTTTTGCTTTACCTTTATTGGTAACAAAGTCCGAAATAGAATTTGCGTTGGTTGTCTCGATTTCATATAAATAATTTTCAGTAGAGGTTTTAATTCCAAGCGCTAAACTTGATACTTGAGTGGTGAATTTATTGTTATTCTCCAAATAAAATGCTTGCTGTGCTCTATTCATTGAACCAACTGCATTTTTAGCTTCCGATTGTCTCGCTTTATTCGCTTGGTTCAAAAATGAAGGAAGTGCGATCGCTGACAAAATCCCGATAATAATAATTACAACCAATAATTCAATAAGAGTAAAACCTTCGTTTTCTTTTTTCTTACGGAGGATGTTTTGTAAAAACTTTGCTTTAAGTTCGGTTTTCATTAGTGTTTCCTTTAGGTGGGGATTAATTATCGTGTTCTAGATGTAACTTACCCACTTAGACTCAGCAAATTATCATTTTTGAAAATTTTTTTTTGGGAAATTGGAAAATATTTATTACTTATCTTCTGTATCCTGCTTTTCATCAGGCTTTTAACTCATAACGTTTCTGTATAAAGATGCGCCGGAGTTCAACCTCTGTGAACTTTGTACCTATAACCCCAGCCTCTCGACGACTGCGGGTGACGGGAACTCATTAAAATTTTTAATGGGAACATCTAACATCTTTGATGCTGTGGGGTTCCCTACGAAATACAAGCTATTATCAACCTCCCACAACATTAAATAAATTTGTTATACTCAAAAAACGAAGTGGTTATGAGTTTATTTAAAAGATTATGACAAATCCAACTGTAGAAAATTTAGTAATCATAGGAAGTGGCCCAGCGGGTTATACGGCTGCTATTTATGCTGGACGTGCGAACCTCAAACCTGTTGTATTTGAAGGGTTTGAAGCGGGAGGGTTACCCGGCGGCCAGTTGATGACAACTACTGAAGTGGAGAATTTTCCCGGCTTTCCCGCAGGTATTACCGGCCCCGATTTAATGGATAAAATGAAGGCACAAGCGGAACGCTGGGGGGCTGAACTATATACTGAGGATGTAATTTCGGTCGATCTAAGTCAACGTCCGTTTACCGTGCGTTCCTCCGAAAGAGAGTTTAAAACTAATAGTATAGTTATTGCGACTGGAGCGACGGCGAAGCGTTTGGGTTTAAAAGGCGAGCATCAATTTTGGAGTCGCGGTATTTCTGCTTGTGCTATTTGTGACGGTGCTACTCCGATATTTCGCGGTGCTGAATTAGCTGTAATTGGTGCTGGGGATTCGGCGGCGGAAGAAGCTATTTACCTGACAAAATACGGCGATACGGTGAATTTGTTGGTTCGTAGCGACAAAATGCGAGCCAGTAAAGCAATGCAAGATCGGGTTTTGAGTAATCCGAAAATTAACGTGCATTGGAATACCGAAGCTGTAGACGTTTTCGGTGATGAAAACCATATGCAAGGCATCAAAGTTCGTAACAATAAAACTGGCGAAGAAAGCAAATTAGAAGTTAAAGGATTATTCTACGCCATCGGACATACTCCCAATACATCATTATTTAAAGGACAGTTGGAACTAGATGATGTGGGTTACGTTGTTACCAAAAACAACTCAGTAGAAACCAGCGTCGAAGCCGTATATGCTGTTGGTGACGTACAAGATCGTGAATTTCGTCAAGCAATCACTGCAGCAGGTAGCGGTTGTATGGGAGCAATGTTAGCAGAACGTTGGTTATCTGCTGAGGGATTGCTTCAAGAATTCCATCAAAAGGCAGATGACAACGAATTAAAACCAGAAAAAGAAGAAAAAATCACCGCCGATACCGAAAATGATTTTGACATTAACGCTACCCGTCATATCGGAGGTTACGCCCTCAGAAAAATATTTCACGATGGCGATCGCCCTTTGATGGTGAAGTACGTTTCTCCAGGTTGCGGACCTTGCCATACCCTCAAACCAATGTTAAACAAAGTAGTGGATGAATTTGACGGTAAAATCCACTTTGTAGAAATCGACATTGACAAAGATAGGGAAATTGCCGAACAAGCAGGTGTAACGGGAACTCCCACAGTACAAATATTTAAAGATAAAGAATTATTGCAAGAACTCAAAGGTGTGAAACAGAAGAGTTTGTATCGCCAATTGCTTGAAAGCGCACTTTAAAAAAAGTTAGGAGTTAGGAGTTAGGAGTTAGGAGTTAGGAGTTAGGAGTTAGGAGTTAGGAGTTATGAATTTTGACTTTTGACTTTTGAATTCTCCCCCTCTCCCTCCTCCCCTTATCGGTTCTTGAAATTGTGTATTTTCATCTTTGCTGGGAACCATCTTCTCTGTAAGAATAGTTAGCGATTACGTAATTGAAAGTGTTAATTTTTGAGTTTTGAGTTGACAAAGTGACTCTCATAACCTAAAACTCATAACTCATAACTTATAAATCAACTTATGACCGTTGCTAAAGGTTTCTTGCCAAGATTTTTACCTTTCATCAACAAAAAGCCTACCCTTTCTCAACAATTAATGTTGGTTGGGGTAACTATTACTTTGGTGTTTATTTTTCTGGCTTTGTTTGCTCCCATTCTTCAGGGCTTGGGATTGCTACAAGACCCGACTGAGTTTCTGGATAACCCAATTCACACACCACCTTCATTAAAACACTGGTTTGGTACCAGTCGCCTGGGTTACGATATCTTTTCCCGTACTGTCTTTGGTGCTCAAGCAGCATTGCAGGTGGTCATGCTTGCCACTGCATTAAGTATGCTAGTTGGCGTGCCTTTGGGTATGTTGAGCGGCTATATTGGCGGTAGGTTAGATAAAGTATTGCTATTTATTATGGATAGCATTTATACCTTACCGGGACTGCTGCTTTCAGTAACGCTAGCGTTTGTTGTGGGACGTGGAATTTTAAATGCGGCCCTGGCGATTAGTATTGCCTACGTTCCGCAATATTACCGAGTTGTTCGCAACCATACAGTAAGTGTTAAAACAGAAGTATTCGTAGAAGCAGCACAAGCAATTGGTGCTAATACTTGGCAGGTACTTTCGCGGTATTTATTTCTGAACGTGATCCAAAGCGTACCCGTATTATTCACCTTAAATGCGGCTGATGCAATTTTAGTATTGGGCGGTTTGGGCTTTTTAGGATTGGGGCTTCCCGAAGAAGTACCAGAATGGGGACATGATTTGAAACAAGCCTTGGCTGCACTGCCTACAGGGATTTGGTGGACTACCTTTTTTCCGGGTTTAGCGATGACAACGATGGTAGTAGGGTTATCACTACTTGGTGAAGGGTTGAATGAGTTTGTCAATCCGCGTTTAAGGAAACGAAAATAGTCTACAGGTTAAAGGTAAATATTGCTGGAGTTTTGAGTTTTAAATTTGAATTTCATAATTCCTAACTCCCAACTCCGCGAGTTCCTTTAACTATGCCCAATTCCCCATATTATTGAAAGATTATGGTAAAAGATAAAATTTCGTTGATTGCTGCTGCTGCTGGTGGTTTTATGTTGTTCGTTGCTATAACTGGTATTTTACAGGGGGCACCTGTGACGGCGCGACTAGGGCTAAATAGTTTTGATTCTACTAAAGTGGCTAACCTGCAGTTACAAAAAGCCCATCCGGATGAACCTATTGACTATACTTTGCAACAAAGGTTTTCTTTTGAAAATTCCAAAGGGCGGATAAAGCAGATTGATGGTGCGTTAAATAGTTTCCGCACTCTAACTGAAAAAAGTAAACCTGTTTTGGGTAGTAAAGCTGTATCTAAAGTTGGAAATACCGATTGGGAAACCCAAAATTTAGGATTTAACAATTGGCTTGGTGCTGTGGAAGGAACACTCAGAAAACAAGATTATCAAATCAAAAAGCTGGAATATCAATTAGCTCAGAAGCAGTATGAAGATAAAGCTATTTCTCAAAGCATATTAAATCAAAAACAAGCTGCTTATCGCCAAGCGAAGGAAGATTTTCAAGCTTTTGTCAATTCCTTTTCTGTCGCCGATTGAAGACTAATAACAGCGAAAACACTTGTTTCTGGGATATTTTGATGTTTATTTAATTATTCGTCCCTAGCTGATAATTTATATATCCCCGCGCCCTTACCACAGTGATAATTGACAATTTAAGAACAGTGACAACTCAAGTAATTGGTATTGATTTGGGAGGGACGGCAATAAAATTAGGGCGATTTACGTCTAATGGTTATTGTTTAAAATCGCTGAGTGTGGATACTCCCCAACCAGCAACGCCCTCTGCAGTTGTGGCGGCAATTGTTGATGCGATATCCATTGTCGATCCACATGGAAATGCTGTTGCGATTGGTGTTGGTACTCCTGGCCCTTGCGATGCAGTTGGGCGCATTGCTAAAATTGCGATCAATCTTCCTCAATGGCGGAATGTTCCTTTAGCCGATATTTTGGAAGCGAAAGTTGGCAAACCCGTAATTATCGATAATGATGCAAACTGCGCCGGGTTGGGGGAAGCGATGTGGGGTGCAGGCCGTTATTATAAAAACTTTATTTTACTAACTTTAGGAACTGGTGTCGGTGGAGCAATTTTCCTTGATGGTAAATTGTTTACGGGAAGTTTTGGAGCCGCTGGCGAGCTGGGTTTAATTAGTTTAATTCCTGATGGCCCCCAGTGCAAAAGCGGCAATCAAGGTTCTTTGGAACAATATACTTCTGCGATCGCAATTCGTCGCCGCACTGGTAAAGAAGCGGCAGATAATGGTGCTTTAGCTAAAGCCGGAGATGCAAAAGCATTGAATTTTTGGCAAGAATATGGTAAAGATTTAGGAACTGGAGTTACTAGTTTGATTTACGTACTAACGCCTGAAGCGGTTGTCATTGGAGGGGGCGTTAGTGCAAGTTTCGAGTTTTTCTTGCCATCCATGAAAGCTGAAATTGAGCGGCGGGTAATGCCCACATCCCGCGTCAATTTACAAATAATAAAGGCGCAATTGGGCAATGGTGCAGGGATGTTGGGGGCAGCCTCATTGGCATTTGAGAAAATAGTTAATGGATAGTAGTTAGTTGATAGTTGATATTTTTTGATCGATTGCTAACAACTAACCACTAGCAACTAACCACTAGCAACTAACAACTAACTAATTATTTTTCAGATAAAGAGTATCCCGTTGTTTGGTGAATATAGTTTAAGACTTTTTCATAAGATTCAGGATTGCTTATGGGGTTGATAATTACAGGTATGCTGCTGTCGGGTAACCAAAAGGTTATCCTGCCGTTTGGTTCATGGCAAAAGGATGAAATACATTTGAGGTTAATAACGTATTCGTTTCTTTCATAAGAAATTTTTACCCAGTAGGCACCTTCTGATTCGGAATTGTTGACGCGCTTGATGTATTCCAGGACTTTTTGGTAGTCTTCTTGATTATTGTGGGGGATAATCACAATAGGTATGGCACTATTTGGCAACCAAAATGTCACCCGACCATTTGGTTCGCAGCAAAAAGCTGTAACGCGCTCAAAATCAACTACATATTCTTTTTTCTCGTAGTAGATTTTTACCCAATACGCCACAACTTCTCCTTAAAGCCTTCCTCTAATTTGGACGAAGCATTTTAATGCAAAACGAACGTATTCAGAGTATAAAGCCTTCACCCCCAATTCGATGTGAGTAAATACTCTGTAAATTCTAAGAGACTTGCACGGATGCTGCTAATCCATCACGTTCGTCGGAACGGGTAATAGCTGCTTGCACTAACCCTTTAAATAAAGGATGTGGTGCGTTTGGACGGGATAAAAATTCTGGATGGAATTGACAAGCAATGAAGAAGGGATGTTCTGGTAGTTCCACCATTTCTACTAATCTTCCGTCGGGAGAAGTTCCGCCAATCAAATAACCAGATTCCAAAAACAAGTTTCGGTAAGCGTTATTGAATTCGTAGCGATGGCGGTGTCTTTCATAAGTTACTTCTTCATGGTATAACTTTAGGGCGAGAGTGTTAGGGATAATACGGCAAGGATATACACCTAAGCGCATTGTACCGCCTAAGTCAACTACATCCTGTTGCTCTGGTAGCAGGTTAATTACTGGATTAAGGCTATCTTCCTCAAATTCGGTGCTGTGAGCATTTTTAAGTTTTGCTACGTTTCTTGCCCACTCAATTACGCAGCATTGCATTCCTAAACATAGACCTAAGAATGGTATTTGTCGTTCGCGAGCGTATCTGATAGCAGCTATTTTACCATCCACACCGCGAGAACCAAAGCCTCCCGGTACGACTATCGCATCTACTCCCTTAAGGTGTATTTCTGCTGGCTCGGTTTCCAATTCTTCCGAATTTATCCAGCGTATATAAAGTTCTCCTCTCATAGCGATCGCTGCGTGGCGTAATGCTTCAACCACAGAAATGTAAGCATCGCTCAACTGGACGTATTTACCAACTATGGCTACTTCTATGCGATGGTTGGGATTGTACATCCGTTTGACTAAGGTTTGCCACTGTTGTAGATTTGGTGGCTGTTGTTTCATCTGAAGCAAGGAGAGCGTTTGAGTGGCCAATCCTTCTTGTTCTAGAATTAGCGGTACTTCGTAAATACTTCTAGCATCGATACAAGGAATTACACATTCAACTGGTACATCGCAAAATGCCGATAATTTTTCTTTTATTCCTTCTGGTAGTTGACGGTCGCATCGGCAAACTAATATATCTGGCTGGATGCCGATAGACCGAAGTTCTTTACACGAATGCTGGGTTGGTTTGGTTTTCATCTCGCCAGCAGATGCAATCCACGGTATCAAAGTTACGTGTATATTCAGCACGTTTTGCCGCCCTACTTCTTTGCGAAATTGACGAATTGCTTCTAAAAACGGTAGGGATTCAATATCGCCTACCGTTCCGCCAATTTCAGTAATTACTACATCTGGATTCGTGTTTTGGGCAACGCGAGTAATGCGTTCTTTGATTTCGTTGGTGATGTGAGGGATTACTTGTACCGTACCACCGTTGTAGTCACCGCGACGTTCTCGGTTAATGACGGCTTGGTAAATAGAACCAGTAGTAACGCTGTTGAGACGGGACATAGAAGTATCGGTGAAGCGTTCGTAATGTCCCAAATCCAAATCGGTTTCAGCTCCGTCTTGGGTAACAAAAACTTCACCATGTTGAAACGGACTCATGGTTCCTGGGTCAACATTAATATAAGGGTCGAGTTTGAGAATCGATACCGAATAATCACGCGATTTTAGCAATCGTCCCAGACTTGCTGCTACAATTCCTTTACCGATACTGGAAACTACTCCACCAGTAACAAATACGAACTTCGTCATACGATTTTTAAGTTTCAAGCAACTTCTAAAAATTACATCCCGTCATTGTGCCACAGTAGATGTTGAGAATCTTGTGTAATTTCGACGTGAAACCACTGTTAGGATTAGTACTATTAGCTTCGATCGCGACTCCCGACTTAGCTTCGGCACAAGAACAAGCTCTGAAAGTGGTTTATCCCCCGACAAACCACAAAACAACTTCGGATAAAATCTTTTTCATTGGTACGGCTCCAGAAACCGGACAGGTTTTCATAAATGGTAAGCCAATTACTCGTTCTAAATCCGGTCATTTTGCACCCAGTTTGCCTTTGCAAATAGGGGAAAATTCATTTACGATACGCCACCAAAATCAAGAGATTAAGATTAAAGTCACCAGGCTTAATAACCAACCTCTTGTACCCCAAGGGTTAGCCTTCGCCAAAGATTCTCTAACTCCAAAAGTTGATATTGCTAGACTTCCAGGAGAACTTATATGTTTTAACGCGATCGCACCTCCAAGCGCTACAGTATCGGTGAATTTGGGTAAAAATAAACAAGTTCCTCTTAAACTTCAGCCACCACAGGCACAGTTGCCAAGTAACGCTTCGGCTTTAACGGGAACTAATCAACCCCAAAAAGTAGCAAAGAGCGAATATTCAGGCTGTACCACAGTGGAAAGTGCGGTTGAATTAGCAAAACCAAAATATCAACTGACGCTCAACGGCGAAACAATAACTCAAGAAGCCCCTGGAAAAATTACAATTCTACAACCAAGCAATTTGCCGGTTGTGGAAGTTAGTGCGGAGTTTGGTGTGGCTCGCACAGGTCCTTCTACTAATTATTCTAGACTAACCCCACTACCAAAGGGTACCCGTTCTGCTGTAACTGGAAAAACGGGAGAGTGGCTGCGTTTACAATATGGTGCTTGGATTAAAAGTTCGGAAACTGTTTCTTTAGCAAATGCGATCGTCCCGACTACGATTATTCGGAGCGTAGCTTCTCGTCAATCGGATACAGAGACATTAGTCAGTTTTCCGCTGCAAACTCCTGTACCTGTCAGCGTCAAGCAAGATTCCGATAAATTCACCCTGACACTGCACAATACCACTGCTCAAACCGACACCATTCCATTTAATGACAATCCATTTATTTCACTCATGGATTGGCA
This sequence comes from Cyanobacteria bacterium P01_D01_bin.50, assembly GCA_039200565.1. Classification (GTDB taxonomy): domain Bacteria; phylum Cyanobacteriota; class Cyanobacteriia; order Cyanobacteriales; family Nostocaceae; genus Rivularia. The sequence continues at coordinate 26,370 of JBCCSG010000003.1, forward strand.
ACAAATACCTCCCTCCCCAGGAGGAAATTCCCAAGCAGTGCAATATATTTTTTATCTTAAGAAAAATCAACAGTGGGGATACAAGTTGGAATATGAGGGAACAACTCTAAAGTTAAAGTTACGTCATCCTCCCCAATTGCGTCGCAGCAGCCGTAAACCTTTATCTGGGATTAAAATTTTATTAGATCCCGGCCATGGTGGTAAAGAATCAGGAGCCGTTGGACCGACGGGTTTACCAGAAAAAGATGTAAATTTAACTATATCTAAGCTACTGCGAGAACAATTGGTCAAAAGAGGTGCGACGGTAGTTATGACGCGGGAAGATGATAAGTTTGTCTCATTAGGGGAACGACAAACAATAATTGCCAATGAAGAACCCACCTTGGCACTGTCAGTTCATTATAATGCTCTTCCCGATTACGGCGATGCAGAAAATACTAAGGGTATAGGAATGTTTTGGTATCATCCTCAAGCTCATAGCCTGGCAGTATTTCTACATAATTATCTAGTTAAGAAGTTAAATCGACCTTCTTACGGTGTATTTTGGAACAACTTAGCATTAACTCGCCCGGAAGCAGCACCATCATTATTATTGGAGTTGGGTTTTATGAGTAATCCAGAAGAGTTTGAATGGGTAACCAATCCTAAGCAACAGAAAAAATTAGCGCGAACTCTTGCTGATGGTATTGTCAAGTGGTTACAAAGTAATCGCTAAAGTTTGACGGGTACCCATGACGAGCACCCATGAGAATTTTTTTCTTCTAAAAAAATTCTCATGGGAATCCTTGAGGGCACCTGGAAATAGATAAATATATCAGTTTTAGTTTTGCTTACACTCCCACGCCCTTCGTTGCGTGGGATTTACTCATCTGCCCATACATTTAAAGCTCTGTCTGCGGAGCAGCAAAAAAGAGTTTTATTAACTGAATGATACGTATAGATAACTTACGCAACCGGCACATTTTCCATGTAGGATATTGTACTGTATCCCATTAAAATTTTTTTCTTCTAAAAAAATTTTAATGGGAACCCTATGACACATTGACTCATTTTTAAGGTATCAATAGGGTTTTTAGTGTCACGCACCAACCGGGTATTGTAACAATTGTGCAAGCATTTGTAGAAATAGGTACTAAGTAACTATAGGTATTAATTTGTAATATTTATACATGTCGAACGTGAAATATTATCACTAGATAGATGTGGATCAAAAATGTCAATTTTATAATAATTTCATCTTACCTTTAATATTTCATGCTCACTTAATATATGCAGCTATTGGCATACCAATCTGGATTTAACTTAAGTATGGGGAAAATACGATAAAGTGTCACAAGAACAAGCTTTATAAATTCTAAATACAACTATTTTTTCCGAAGTTTTACGGTAACTTTACAATTTCTTTACTATATATAGTTGTTTCTACACATTAACTTTATAGTAATTGGTTTAAATTATTCCAATTGAAGTTATATTAAAATTTGATCGCAGAAAAAATGAAGAAATTAAAATAATCAATCATACTTGGTATGAATTTGAATTGTTTTTCAAATTAACAAAACATTCTTTTGCTTTGAATTAATTTCGATGATTGCTGAATGAGAATTTAGATATTGCTATATTGCCGCACCTCTAAGTACGGTATTGCAGTCAGTAAACAGATAAAGGTTAAAAGCTATGCAGTATTGGGACAGCGTATCTACCAGCTTAATTGATTTTTATCCAAATAGATGTATTTTAAAATACTTTAACTATTGTATTGTATTTATAAATACTATAAGGATTCAAATGAGTCAATGCTCGCGCTTGTTGGATATTGCTTGAGGGTAAATGATTACTTTAGCCTCCGTTGTTTAGGGTGAGTATGTATATTCAAGCTGTTGTTTAATAAGTGTGATACCCCACGCAGCATTGAGAAGACTCAGAGTCCAAACCTAGCTACGCTCTAAGTGGGCTGGCTCCATAGTGTGACTTTAATTTCCCTTATTATTGGCCTCCCCTGGCTAGTCATTCATAGAGACTTTATTTTAAACCTATTACTGCTGTTTGGATACAGGTGATGACACAGGTGCAGTTGCTGAACGTAAACATTAATAACGTCGCCATGAGCGACTTGCTAGATAAGCTACAACAAGGTGGTCTCGTAGTGACTCCCAATGTAGACCACTTGATGAAATTGCAGAGAGACCAAGATTTTTATGGAGTGTACCAAGAAGCAGAGTACAGAGTTTGCGATAGCAAAATATTGATGTATGTATCTCGTTTTTTGGGAACGCCAATACAAGAGAAAATATCGGGTTCCGACCTATTTCCAGCTTTTTACGATTACTATAAGCAGGATGAAAGTATAAAGATTTTTCTGCTTGGAGCTGAAGCAGGAATTGCTGAAATTGCTCGAAGAAATATTAACTCCAAAGTAGGTAGAAATATGATTGTTGAAACTTATTCACCTCCTTTTGGATTTGAGAAAGATGAAGAAGAATGTCAAAAAATTTTGAACTTAATCAATTCCTCGGATGCAACGGTTTTAGCAATTGGAGTAGGTGCTCCCAAACAAGAAATGTGGATTGCAAAACATAGAAAATATTTATACAAAGTCAAGATATTTTTGGCTATTGGTGCAACTATTAACTTTGAGGCAGGAAATATCAAACGTTCCCCTAAATGGATGAGTGAAGTTGGTCTTGAATGGTTGTACAGACTTTCAAGCGAACCGAAACGGCTTTGGAAAAGGTACCTGATGGATGCGATTCCATTCCTTTATTTAATAATCAAGCAAAGGTTTCAAGTGTACAAAAATCCCTGGGCAAAAGTTAAGTCCAACCAATCAAATAATATTCTGTCTGTGGTTAGAGGTTTTAAGAAAATGTAGAATTAAACATGACTTAATTACTGAATCTTAAAAGCTTGGAGAACACCGAGTAATAACAATTTGATATTTCGATATCTGTTGTATTTCTTGAATTCAATATACACTACTATTACAAGTTATGGAAAATCAGAACTATTCTGAAGAAATCGACGTACAAAAATATCTTCTCGTTTTAAAACGTCGTTGGCTTATAGCATCAAGTGTGTTTGCCGCCTTTGCTGTTTTAGGAGTTTTTAATTGGATATCTCAAAAACCTGCCTATCAAGCAACAGGAAAACTAATGTTCCGAGCAGATAAAACTTCATCTTTAACGGGTGCTGGAGAAGAAATTGGTGATTTAGAGTCAATTAAACGCGAAGCTAATGCTCTAGATACGGAAGCAGTGGTTTTGAAGTCCGAGCCAATTATTAAGGAAGTCATCAACTCTTTAAATCTTAAAGACGAGAATAATCAACTGCTAAAACCAGGTTCCATATCTATTAGTACGGGTTCAATTGTAGGTACTGATATACTGAAAGTCTCTTTCACATCTGAAGAGCCAGAATTAGCTATGAATGTAGTTAATAATGTGATGGAATCTTACGTAAAATATAATATTTCTAGTCATCGTTCAAAAGCGATAGCTGCACGTTCTTTTATTGAAAAACAATTACCAGATTCAAAAAAGGAATTATCTCGAACAACAGAAGAATTGCGAAAATTTAAGCAAGAAAATAAGATTGTTGCTTTGGAGGAAGAGACAAAAGAATCAGTTGAATTAATTAATGACATAGATCAAGAATTAGCTAATGCTAAATCACAATTTGCTGATGTAAGTGCAAGAGAAAATGAAGTAAGTCGCCAAGTCAATTTGCCTTTGAATCAGGCTATAGATTTAACTTCTTTAAGCCAAGTAAAAGGCGTACAGGAAGTCTTATCTGAACTACAAAAAGTACAAACGGAATTGACTACTTTGAGAAGTAGATTTACCAATGTACATCCATCTATAGTAGATCTTGAAGAAAAAGAAGCTTCTCTCAACTCCCTATTGCAGAAACGAATAGTTCAATCTTTAGGATATCAAGCGCAGATCGATCCAGGTCGGTTACAAATAGGACAGGTAAAGCAAAACTTAGCTTCTAATTTTATTCTATTACGTTCGCAGCGTTTAGGTTTGGCACAAAAGATAGATTCTTTGTCTAAGTTAAGGAATATCTACAAGCAGAGGACTGATGTTATTCCAAATTTAGAGAAGAAGCAAAAAGAGTTACAACAAAGATTGTTAATTGCTCAGAAAAGTTACGAAAATCTCGAGACAAGATTACAAGAAATTAAAGTCGCAGAGAGTCAAACTGTTGGGACTGCTAGCATAGTTGAATATGCGAGAAAAGTAAATCCCAGTCCCCAAGTCCAGAAAAGGAAATTTATAATTACTTTTGGTAGTTTATTTGTTGGTTTTTTACTCAGTATTGGTTCTGCTTATTTTGTCGATTTAATTGATAGAAGGCTAAAAACTGCCAAGGAAGCAGAGAATCTTTTTGGTTATACCTTGTTAGGCTTAATTCCTAAATTTGATACAAGTAGTATATCTACTGTGGAGGATAAAATTACAGGTGTATCCGAACGAGTTATTGTTGCGACTTCACCTCGCACGGTCATTCACGAAGCATACCAAATGCTTCAGGCTAATTTGAAATTTATTAGTTTGGATAAAAAAGTTCGTTCTATTGTAGTCACAAGTTCTGTAACAGAAGAAGGAAAAACGGAAGTTGCAGCTAATTTAGCAGCCGTAATGGCACAGGTAGGGAGACGAGTGCTACTAGTTGATGCTGATATGCGTAATCCATCTCAACATCATCTTTGGGGTTTAATTAACTCTATTGGTTTGAGTAACGTGACAGTTGGAGAGAATCAATTAGAAACTGCCGTACAAAGAATAACCGAGAATCTATCCGTACTTACATCTGGTGTTATGCCTCCAAATCCCTTAGCATTAATTGATTCTGAGCGAATGACAAATTTTATAGAAATGCTGTCTTCAAATTATGACTATATAGTATTTGATACTCCTCCCTTAGTAGGAACTGCGGAATCAGCAGTTTTATCGCAAATGGTAGATGGCGTTTTGGTTGTAGTCAGACCTGGGTTAGTCGATTCAGCCAGCGCTAATGCTGCAAAGTCTTTACTGGAAAGGTCTGAGGCCAATGTTTTGGGAATTATTGCTAGCGGTGTAAATATCAAGCATGAGCCAAATAATTATTTTTATTACAACAGTCCCCAGTCTGAATCTAGCTTTGAGAAAGTCGATGGGGCAACATCGCGTTCTTCCTTAAGTTAGGAAAACAAAAGGACGAGAATTGTCTATATTAGGCAATTCTAAGCTCAAAATTGTCCTCTACCAGATACTAGAAGCAACCACAGTGGATATATCTACAAAAATGATTAATTCTTCCAAGTTTGAATGAACAGGATATGTGATTGTAAATTGTTTTAGGTCTCTCTACGTATTAATCAGGTGCAACCAATGTATATCAGACAGTTTTTATTACTCAGCTTTGATGTTGTTTTATTAATTTGTGGATTAGGCTTACTTATTCCATGCTTAGTTCTTTTTATAGAATGTATGGCGGCTTTATTTCCGTCTTCAGAGGAAAATACGAGAGAAAATATTCAAAATGCAAAAGTAGCCGTATTAGTTCCGGCTCATAACGAGGAACTAATTATACGTTCTACACTGATGGATTTAAAAGTAAAGTTACAAAATAAACATCAACTATTGGTTGTTGCCGATAATTGTACTGATACTACCGCAGAAATTGCTCGGACAGTTGGTGCTACTGTAATTGAGCGTAACGATCTAAATAATTTAGGCAAAGGATATGCTTTAGATTATGGCTTGCGATTTTTGCAACAGGAGCCACCAGAGGTTGTCGTGTTTATGGATGCTGATTGTTTTGTTCAACAAGGAAGCATAGAAAAGCTAGCACAACTTGCTATTACCAAAAAGCGACCAGTTCAAGCTACCTACTTGATGTCGAAACCAGCCTTATCTAGCCCAAAAGATTCGGTATCTGCATTCGCTTTTAAGGTCAAAAATCAGGTTCGTTTGCTGGGATTGAAACAGTTAAGACTCCCTTGCACGCTGGTTGGAACCGGTATGGCTTTTCCTTGGGGTGCAATTAGTTCGGTGAATCTGGCATCGGGTGACATTGTCGAAGACATGAAATTGGGTTTGGATCTCAATATTGATGGATATCCACCATTGTTCTGTCCTTCTGCTACTGTTATTGGATGTTTACCACAACAGACGCAAGCAGCTATAAGTCAAAGAACCCGATGGGAACATGGGCATTTACAAACTTTGCTCACCTATGTACCTAAGTTAATAAAAGCATCGGTAAAGCAAAAACGAATTGATTTATTAGGGAGCGCTCTAGATTTATCCGTGCCACCTTTATCTCTGTTAGTTACCATTTGGCTATTGCTGATGATTGCTTCGCTTTTTGTGGCGTTTATGGGAATAAATCATTCAGCAATACTTATAGGTGCCATCGGATATCTTCTAATGCTTGCGATTTTGACAGCTTGGTTTAATTTTGGACGTAAGGAACTACCTTTACTTCAACTCTTATCTATCCCAATTTACATAGTTAATAAAATACCCGTTTATTTGCAGTTTATATTCAAGCCAGTCAAGATTTGGGTTCGCACGGAAAGGGACTCAGTTAATACTTAGAAATACTTAGAAATTGCTCAAATATCTGTTGATTAAATTATGTGAATAAAAATATGACAATTTTAATCTTTGCCGAACATGCTTCTGCATAATTATGTTTGAAAATTGTTGGTGATGGTAAACAAAAAGGGAAGCTTGAAGCTCAAACCTTGGAATTAGGTTTAACAAGATAAATACATTAAACAATAAACACAGTGAACAGAAAATATTTACAACTGATTGAGAAAGTATTTGCTATTATCGGTTTAACTTTTTTTACTGGAGGTTTTGGAGTAGGTTCGCCACCCCTATTACCAGCATTTCTGACCTCAACTATTAGATATGGAGTTTGGTTTGTATCATTAATTGTAATTGTTTTGAACTATAAAAAAGCCTTGGCGATGGCTAGTCAGGATATATTTATTTGCATATTAGTACCGATAGTATACGCATCATCTATTTGGTCCCTCAATCCTGAATTCACTGACGAGTATATGGGTCAAGTTTTGCGAATGAGCTCATTTGCATTATATCTGGCAACGCGATTTAGCATTAAACAACAGGTAAGGTTGGTTGCTTGGACGTTTGCTATAGGAGCAATTGTAAGTATTTTGGTTGTTTGGCGTTTACCTGGGGTGGGTTTACATTGGAAATATCATCTAGGGGCATGGAAAGGAATATACGATTACAAAAACACCTTTGGCAGTATGATGATTATTGGTTCTATTGCCTTTTTATTAATGCCAGTTGATAGCCTAAAACATCAGCGATATAAATGGGGTTTTTTCTATTTAATGTTGCTGTTGATATATTTTTCTACTTCAAAAACATCATTAATTGTTTCTTTTTTAGTGTTATTCATATTGTACTTGTATCGTAAATTTCGTTGGCAGGGAAAAAGAAGTGTATTTTTTTTAGATTTGGGAATTATGATTTTTGGAGGTATTAGCGGTCTTGTTGTGGCTCTATGGGTAGAAATATTAGGTGCTTTTGGTAAAGACGGTAGTTTAACTGGGCGCGTACCTATGTGGACTAGTGCAATTTCTAGAGTAATAACTGAACAACCTTTGCTAGGTTTTGGACGTGGTGGTTTTTGGGCTGATGAAAGTAATTATGCTATCGAAGCAGGTATGACGATAGGACCGAATTATGTACCACCTCATGCTCATAATGGTTACATAGATTTAGCTTTGGATGTTGGCTTAGTAGGTTTATCACTATTCTTAATTAGTTTAACTATTGCTTTTTTTAGGTCGTTCAAATTAGCTTATAATACTGACAAATCTGAGTATGTCTGGCCCCTCGGTTTTCTGTTGTTCTTGAGTTTAAATAATATGTCGGAAAGTTATTTACTACGTCTTGCAAATGTGTATTGGGTTTTATATGTATCAACTGCTCTTTCTGTTGGGAGAGAAATCCGAAGTCTTACTTTAAAAAGAAGCTTCAGGGGAAATAATTCATAGATATAAGTAGAATGGCACAAATAAACAAATTATCTACATTATTTACTTTTGAATAAATTAAATTGAGACTGCAGTGTGTACGGCAGCAACCAAGGTATTATAACAATTGCGTAAATCCTGTTTAATTTTCTATTTTGATTAAATCAATAGATAGGGAGAGGACGAGTGAATTTAATTGGGGTAGTTGTAATTGGACGCAACGAAGGAAATCGCCTCAAACAATGCTTACTATCGGTATTGGGAAAGGTGAAAAAGATTGTCTACGTTGATTCTGGTTCTACCGATGGAAGCGTAGAATTAGCTCGTAGTTTAGGTGTTAGTGTAATTGAACTCGATTTATCAGTTCCTTTTACTGCCGCACGGGCAAGAAATGCTGGGTTTGAGTATCTGTTGCAAATAGAACATCAAGTAGAATTTGTTCAGTTTGTAGATGGAGATTGTTTTGTGGTAGACGGATGGTTGGAAAAAGCTGCTGGAATATTGAATACGAAACCGGAAGTTGTGGTGGTTTGTGGTAGAAGGCGGGAAGAATCTCCAACAAATTCTATTTATAATCGCTTATGCGATATCGAATGGGACACTCCTGTGGGCGAAGCTAAAGCCTGTGGCGGTGATGCGATGATGCGGGTATCTGTTTTGAAAGAAGTTGGTGGGTTTAATCCAATTTTAATTGCTGGAGAAGAACCAGAATTATGCGTGCGGTTACGTCAAACTGGCGGCAAAATTTTGCGTATAGACGCCGAAATGACTTTGCACGATGCTCAAATTATGTATTTTAGACAGTGGTGGAAGCGTTCGATTCGCAATGGACATGCTTATGCTGAAGGTGCTTGGCTGCACGGACAACCTCCGGAAAAGCATTGGGTGAAGGAAAGTCGTAGAATTTGGTTTTGGGCTTTGATATTGCCATTCTTGGCAATTGCTAGTCTCTGGTTTACTGGAGGGATAAGCATTATTCTACTTTTGGTAGCTTATAGTATACTTTTTTATCGCGTGTATAAGTATGCAAAAATACGAGAAATTCCTGACTCGGATGCATTACTTTATGGACTTTTTTGTTTACTAGATAAATTTCCTCAGCTTATCGGTCAGGTTCAGTTTCATTTATCCCGCATATTTAGGAATAAACGCACTATTGTCGAATATAAAAGTGCAGCAGTCCGTTAACAATAGAGTTTTTTTGTTAACTAAAGTATCTGACAGAGCGGGGTGAGGTTACTTTCAAATCGAAGGAAATAAGTAAATAAAGAGATGTAGCTTATTTTAGAGCGGGGAAAAAGTAGGATCTCGAAGTTAATAGTAACCAATAACAAGCAAAAAAAATCTATGCTACTTAAAAATGTATTTAAGGTTTCTAATTTAGTTAGAAAGACAAATTTTACTTTTTTGGAAGATTCGATATCTTCTGTTAACCTAAATGGAGATAAAAACAATTTATCCTATAAATCTATTGCCATAGTTGGTTGCGGTTTTGTTGCTGACTATTACCTTAAAACTCTCTCGATGCATCCACAGTTAAAGCTAGTGGGAGTAATGGATAAAATTGGCGAGCGTGCTACTAAGTTTGCCCAATACCATAACGTTGCTCGGGTTTACGAAACTCTTGATGACGTACTTGAGGATAATACAGTTGATATTGTTTTGAATTTAACTAATCCTCGCAGTCATTATGAAGTTTCTAAGGCTTGTTTGGAGGCACGGAAACATGTTTACTCTGAAAAGCCTTTCGCTATGGAAATGCCACAAGCTAAGGAATTAGTAGATATAGCCGAAGCCAAGGGTTTATATCTTTCCTCTGCACCATGTAGCTTATTGAGCGAAACAGCACAAACTGTCTGGAAGGCATTGCGAAAAAATAAAGTTGGTAAAGTTCGGTTGGTTTATGCTGAGATGGATGATGGATTAGTTCACCAAATGCCTTACGATAAATGGTTGAGCGAATCTGGTACACCTTGGCCTTATAAGGACGAATTTGAAGTTGGATGTACGTTAGAACACGCAGGTTATTATGTTAATTGGCTCACTGCTTTCTTTGGACCTGCAGAGTCAGTATCTGCATTTTCATCTTGTGTAATCCCAGATAAACAGACTGATGTGCCGTTAGATGTTGATGCTCCAGACTTTTCTGTAGCTTGTATTCAATTTGCTTCTGGAGTGGTTGCCAGATTAACCTGTAGTATTGTTGCACCCCACGACCATTCTTTAAGGATTATTGGGGATGAAGGCATACTGGGCATTGATGATTGTTGGTATTATGGAGCGCCCGTTTATATTCGCCGGAGTCTTACCATAGGGCGCAAAAGACTCGAAGGTATTTGGAAACAAAATTACCCTCTAGTGAAGAAAGCGCCTAAATTTAGATATAGAGGGGCACAACAAATGGACTTCTGTCGGGGTGTTGCAGAAATGGCTTCTGCAATTATGGAAAACCGTTCTTGTAGGCTTTCGTCTAAATTTTCGCTGCATAATAATGAATTAGTTTTGGCTATTCAAAACTCCTTAGAAACGGGTTCTCCCTATCAGATGACAACTTCTTTTGAACCCGTCGAACCCATGGATTGGGCTAGATAGTGGACAATTGTGAATGGAATTTTACCTTTTTGGATTCATGGGACTTTTGTATCAGTGTAAAGTCAACATTCTAGTGTTTTGTCCCATTAGTTTTGATCAGCCGCAGTTGCGGTGAATGATTCGTTTTTACAGAAACCTTGTAGAGACGGAGTATATCGCGTCTCTACATCCTCTATCAATGTATTACGAGAATAACCTTATAACGAGAGCTAATTTTTAATTGTTCATTGTTTATTGTTAATTGATAATTGTTCATTATTTATAGTTTTGCTCATGACTTGATAGAGTTTTTGAGCTTCAATATTTATATTGAATTCTTTTTCTACTTTATTTCTTCCTGCGATGCCAAATTTAGCTCTTAATTCGCAGTTGTTTAATAGTTTTTCAATACTTTGTGCCAGAGCAATTTTGTCTCCAGCAGGTACAATATAACCACTAATACCGTTTTCCACTAATTCGCTGACTCCGGCGATTTGTGGGGCAACTACGGGTACTCCTGCTGCCATCGCTTCCATTAAGACTACGGGTACTCCTTCCGCAAAGCTCGATAAAACAAATACGTCTGTTTCTTCAAAGTATTTACGTACTTCTGCTTGCGATTTATAGCCTACAAAATTTACGTTATTACTCAAGCCTAAATAAGCTGTCATTTGTTCTAAAAAGGTGCGATCGCCACCATCACCAACTACGGTTAAAATGATATCTGGATACTTTTGCTTGAGAGTGACTAAACTTTCTAAAAGAATCGGTAAGCCTTTAACAGTTGAAAGTCTACCCACATAAAGTAAGCGTTTTCCTTCTCCGTGATGAGATGCTACTTTAAATAATGATGGGTCGATACCGCAGTGGACAATATGCATTTGATTCCATTTATCAATGGGTGCAAATATCATGCCCTGACTGCGACAATAGTTACTAATACAACTCACGAAATTAGCTCTGTTTATTTTTTCATCTAGTCTCCAATGATACGGTTGAAAAAAAATATAGGGACCGTGTAAAGTAAAGCTGTAACTAAACCCTCCTAATTCTGCTGCTAACATAGCAACGCTACAGCTAGAATCTCCAAAATGGTTGTGTAGATGCGGAATTCGTCTGCGTCTTATTTCTTGGGCGAGAATACCAGCTTCTAAAAAGTAGAATAATTGATAGAGATTACCGCGCAATCCATATATTCTAGTTGACCAAGCAAGTTTCAATGCAGCTAAATATCTTTTTGGCGAACTCAAAAATAGATTGAGATGTGCCTGAAGCAATTTTATCGGCTGTGGAGGGAGAATATAAAACGTTTGATTTCGCTCTTGTTTTTGTTCTTTTCCGACCATATGCTCTTCACCAGTAGCACGCACGGAAAATGTATGTACTTCTGCGCCTTGTTGACGAAGAGTTGCAACTTCACGTTGAATAAAAGTATCTGTAGCTCTGGGATATTCTCCCGTAAGATAAGCAATAAGCATAATTTTTTAATTATTAATTATCAATGAAAATTTCAAATTGTTCTGCTCTTTCCCCTCTAACTTGAAAGTTGGGAATAAGGAAGAAGAGTAAACGGGGAACACAAAAAGCTCTAGTTTCATCCTTGACGATCAAAAACTTCCATCTCCCCTTTTTTCTTTGTCTCCTTCTCCCCAATTTTTCCATGCTCCTTATATTTCAAGAAGATGCTGAAGCCACTTCTGATGACTCACTAAGTAAATTAATATCGCTACAACTGCGTTTCAAGGCTTCATCTAAAGAATATAAGGGTTGCCAATTCAATATCTGTTCGGCATTATTATTACTGTAACAAAAGGGCTTAAAGCGGGCTTCTAATCTTGCTGGTACAAAAATACCAGGTAATTTCATTTTTCCAAAAAATAGTACTTTGTTAGTTAACCAAGCACTACGAGATAACAAACGCATTAGGCTCCAATTAATACCGAGTGTGGAAGTATTGGGTGCTAAGAGTTTGACTATTTTTTGAGCATAAACTTTTTGGGTAGGTAAATCATTATCGACAATATTCAATGTCTTACCGATGGCTTCTTGACGCCCACAGGCACTAACTATAGCTTGGGCGCAATTTTCTACATAAGTAAGGGGAAGTTGGGCATTTCCACCAATACGAATCCATAAACGATTTTTTAAATTTACCCCTAAATGGGCGTTCCATAAATTATTTTTTCCGTAAACTATCCCTGGACGGAGAATTGTAACTTCTCCCTGATTTATTTGTGCAAAATCTCGAAATAGACTTTCTTGAATAAGTTTGGTTTGGGCGTAAATATCTCTATCCAAAGGCTGAGATTCAATCGGCGAATCTTCATTGATAATTTCACCACTCGGTATATGTAAATAGTCGAAAACGCTAAATGTACTTATCGCTACCAAGCGTTTGATACTTGCTGCTAGCATCGCTTTCAATAAGTTTTCGGTAGCAAGAACGGTATTTGCATACTGTATATCGTAGTTACCCTGCTTGGCTGCGGCTAAATGCACTACAGCATCTATGTCTTGTAAAGCATCCTCAAGCCCTTTTGATTGTGTTAAATCTAGGCGTATTAAGTCTAGATTTGAATGATTACGCCAAGGTAAACGTTTTTCATCGGAAGTATGTCTGATTGCTGCACGCACTTGAAACCCACGTCGTAATGCTTCGGTAACTACATACTTACCTAAGAAACCAGATGCTCCTGTAACTAATAATTTCATGTTCCAACAGCTTTACTAGAATTTACAATTTTGATATTCTTTGTCCACTTCATGGATGGTTTTTCTACTAAATTCCACATTAATGTCGCAAAGGCAATACTGGTAGAAATCCCTAGTAGCAAGCAAACAAATTCGCTCCAAATATTACGCCCAAGCAATTTATATCCTAGGAAATAAGTTGCGCCAATGATAGAAACATGGTTTAAATACAAGCTGTAGGAAATTTTACCTAAAAATTGCAACCATCCCCAATTCAACCAATCTTGCATGCGATTGGCTCGTGCAACTTCCAATATTAGTATGGCTACAATTACACTGGTAATTGCAAAACCTGAAGAGTTAATTATTCCTGCGGTTAGCAATACCCCACAGTACAAATAAAACCATAAAGATTTTAAATTCTCGCGCCATGTCCAGTACGCAAATACTCCAAGAAAAAAGCTATACAAAAACGGAAAAATGATTGTTGGTCTACCATCAACTGCAAAAGCGCCTACAGGATACAAAGCCGCTAACAATGTAGCCGGAACGAATACAGCTGCTCGACTCCAGCTTAATTCTAATGAAAAATCGAGCCACTTTACTAAGCTTAAGAGAAAAAAGAATACTAAATAAAACTGCACTTCCAGACATAACGTCCAATATACGTCGTCTATATGTACGAGTTTAAAAATGTCTTGTACGTAAAATAGATGTGCAAAAAATCTTTGAAAAGACAAGGGTTGTCCCATCGGCTCAAACGCTACACCTTTAGCTACTGATGCAACAAAAGCAAAGGCTAGAGCAATCAGAATTGATGCATAGTAAGGTGGACTAAGTCTGACAAAACGTCTGATGAGAAAATTTTTGAAATAGTTTAAGTCTATCTTGGCATTACGCAATGAATATGCCATTACGAAACCGCTAAGAACGAAAAAAATTGCAACACCCCGACTTCCCAATCTAAATAATACATCCACAAGCAATGTGGGTAGAGCACTAGTTAATTGAGAAATACGCCCATCTGGATCTGTATGAAATAAGAGTACCCAAAAAGCTGCGATGCCTCGCAATCCATCAATAAATTGGAAATGAACTTTGGGCTTTGCAGTCGTAGTATTCGATACAAATTTATCATTAACTGACATATCCTCTTCTCTCACAGTTATTGCTAATTGAGCTTAAAGCTTTCGCGCAAAACTTTTGCGAACCGTTTGATTAACTAAAAACACAATGAATCAGATCCTTAGAAATATCTATTTTGCATATCAATGATATTTCATGTTAAATCTTCTACATTCATATACTCGTTTATAAGTACTACATAATTCTCGATCTAAAACATAATTATCTAAGATTTAAGCATTTATCGAAAATATTAGCTACTGCGCCATTTTACTATCAAACTAAATGGCTAAATTTAGTAATGTTGCTGATTTTTTAGGTAGTAGTGACATTTCTGGTTATATATAGGTGAGAATAATCTTTACAATAACTTTAAAAGGAATATTTTTTCTACATCTAAAATTTATATTTTGCCAAATCTAAAGGATTTTACTTTGACAAGATACTATGCTATTGTTTCAACAGTTTGAAGATTATGTAAATACGACGTTGCTGATTGAAAGTATGAATGCTTCTAAACTGGAAGCGCAAAACCCTATAAGAGAGTTGTTAAATCATAGTAAAAATCTAAATTCATACCCGGATTCAGCAGCGCCTTAAATACAATTTAAGATATGTCTTCTGTATGATTAGAGATAAGTTTCAAGTGAGGAATTGTATAACTTACTACCGCTATTTAGGACTAAAGGTTTCTAAGAAAATTATTTATTTCAGGATAGTGAAAATAAGGTGAATGTTAGCATTCCCAGCCCGAAAGCTAGAAAAACAGCCTTTAACTCCCTTTTAGAAGGGAATTCTGCTCAGCGGTAAGATTCCCATTAGTCTTGTAAAACAGTTATGACATCTTTGAAAAAGCTTGCTTACCGGGGTGCAATTTGGACTATTGCTGGTCATGGGGGAAATCAAATACTACGGTTTGGTAGCAATCTGATTCTGACTCGCCTTTTGGTACCAGAGTATTACGGTCTAGTTGCTATAGTAAATACGCTGAGAATGGGGATAGAGTTATTCTCAGATGTTGGTATAGGTCAAAGTATTATTAATAATAAATTGGGTGATGAACCTAGTTTTCGGAATACAGCTTGGACGATAAAAGTAATTCGTGGTTTTATATTGTGGTTTATTTTACTATTACTCACCGTTCCAATTGCCAATATTTACGATGATAGGCGTTTGTTGTGGTTAGTTCCAATAACGGGATTTTCTGTAGTGATTGATGGCTTTAGTTCAACGAGTCTACAGACTTTGCAACGCCATTTAGATTTAGGTAAGCTAGCTCAGTTTGATTTTATAGTAATGGTATTAGTCGTTCTGAGTATGATTACTTGGGCTTGGTTCAATCCAAGTTCATGGGCTTTAGCTATAGGAACAATATCAGCAGCAGTTTACAAAGCCGTAGGTAGTCATTTATTGATACGAGAATACAATAATCGTTTTACTTGGAATCAGGATGCACTTAGAGAAATTCTTTCTTTTGGTAAATTTATATTTGTTGCGACAGCACTGATGTTTATGGCGGAACAAGCAGATAGACTAATTCTCGGTAAGCTGTTGAGCTTTGAAACCTTGGGTGTTTATTCGATAGCTTACATTTTAGCAAACGCACCGAAAGAAATTCTCAAAAAACTGAGCTATAGAGTTATTTTCCCTGCAATTTCTAATCAAGCGGATATTCCCCGCTCTGCTCTGCGAGCCAAGATTCTCCGTCAACGTCGAATAGTAATATTTGGGTTTGGAGTTTCTATTGCAGCTTTAGTAACTCTTGGGGATTTTATTATTGCTACTCTCTATGACGAAAGGTATGCTGAAGCTACTTGGATGATGCCGATTCTGTGCTGTGGTATATGGTTTTCCCTGTTATTTTATACAATCAGCCCGGCTCTGTTAGCAATTAAAAAACCGTTATACTCTGCTCAAAGTAATTTGGCTCGATTTGTGATTATTGCGATTGGATTACCTTTGGCTTTCTATAATTTTGGAGTTCTTGGAGCTATATGTGTTGTCGCTGTTGGTGATTTGCCTTTATATATTGTTAACCTATGGGGACTTAAACAAGAGCAATTATCTTGTATTTCTCAAGATATTCAAGGTACAGTATTTTTTATTGTCATACTTGCTCTATTTTTGTTCATCCGCCATTCTTTAGGTTTTGGTCTTCCTATTCAAGCCATACTTTAAATAATTAATTGTATTTTGAGGAGTTGGCTTGCAGATTGTTTTACCTCCTAGAGATAAAAAAAGAAACTAAATGGAGTTCTTGATAAAAACTCATTTGGAAAATTTAACTGACAAAATACGCCGCACATTCATACTGTATTTAGATATTATTTAGGTAGATTACAAATATTAAACCATAAAATTTAGTGTAATATTTCACTAAGTAAAGTTTTAGTTAGCAAAAAATTTATGGAGTGAAACAATGAGCGATACAAACATTCAATCTTTAAATATTGCTATCTCAAAAATAAAAGTTTTTAGTTGTTTTCTTGCAGAAAATGTTGAAGATGGGTTAGATTTTCATAGAAACGTATTAAATATTTTGCAAGATAACGGATGTTTTACGTAAAATGCCTCAGAATTAAAACATAAATTCTCTATTTTTTAAGAAAATTATTTTCCACAACAGCCGGTCCCTCGGTTTATCCTTACGGTACTAAATAACTGATAACTGAAATGACGGATATGCTTTCAAATAAACGCTCTCGCTTTGTCGATCAACCTATCTTTTTGGTGGGTGCTGAACGGTCAGGTACTACAATGTTGCGCTTGATGCTAAATAACCATCCTAATATTGCCTGGTGCTCTGAATTTGAATACGCTGTAGAATTCATGACAGATGATGGCAAATGCTATCCAAATCTTAATGAGTTTTATCGCCATCTTGAAAACAATCGGATATTTAACCTCCACGGTTTCATTATCAATCGTCAGCTGAGTTATCCCGAACTGATTGATAATTTTTTATATCAGCGACAGCAACAAGAAAATAAACCTTTAGTGGGAGCAACTTGTCACCGTAATTTCCATTATCTGTTAAAAATTTGGCCAGACGCTCGCTTTATTCATATCGTTCGCGATCCACGTGATGTAGCTCGCTCGTGCATTGGTATGGGCTGGAATGGTAATGTTTGGTGTGGGAGTGAACGCTGGATAGAGGTTGAAAAGTTATGGGAAAGTTTCCGTTCGACTCTCTCTAGTGACAGATTTATAGAAATATCCTACGAAGACTTTCTTGAAAATACTCAAGAAAATTTAGAGCGAATTTGCCATTTTATAGGAACAGAAGTATCGTCTTCGATGTATAACTATGTAAATACCACAGACTATGGTTTACCAGATTTTAAATTCGCCTACCAGTGGAAACGTAAAGCATCAAATCGCGATATACAACTTGTTGAAGCTCGTACATCTTCACTTTTAGTTGAACGCGGTTACGAACTGAGCAATCTAGAGCCACTAAAAATTACTCCACTACTAAGATGGAAATTGGGGTTAAATGATAAATTAATGCAATGGCGTTTTCGTATTCAGCGCTATGGTCTGTCTTTAGTTTTATCAGAGTTTTTGACTCGGCGTTTGAAGCTAAACTTCTGGCGGAAATCTATTTGTATGAAGATGAACACCATTGAGAATTATCATTGTAAATTTGATGGTAATCAAAGGAATTTAGCAGCTATTAGAAAGCGAAGTCATCAGAGAAATCAGCTCAAGACTTAAACTAAACTATAACCTAAAAAACTTAAAACCATTTTGGAACTTATGATTTGAGAAAGTTGGTAATTCTAAGCACCCGGCAAAAAAGTGTGCCAATTTGGTAAGTCCTACTTCAAAAAAATTGAATTCAAAATTTCGTAATGATATATCATTTACTTAATAGTTTGAAATTTGATTAGCTTTGCTTGCCATGGAAAATTGGCATAGTAAATAAACCCCAAGCTAAACCCGTAATGAATCCAAAGGGTGTAACAACGAAATTGTGAAAACTCCACCAACCCAAAATTTGTCCCGCCATCTCTAAAGGATAAGCCATCATTAGTACAGTTGTTAGTGCTGCGCCATTCCAACCGTATTGATGTAGCCAGTAAAAAGGTTTTCCATTATCCATAATATACAGCAGCCGAGTAGTAAATAAACCCATAACTGTACCGTAACAACGCATACATACAGCCATGATAAATGGTGGTGCTAATTCAACTCCTGCATAAGGTTGAGGACAAACATGATACCCCATGAAGTAAATAATATCTGCAATTTGAGGTAACACAAACAACTTAGATACGGCAAGAAAAGGAGCAGCTATTGGTCCGATTACCATTCCTGTAAGTAGAAAATCAGCAATAAGACTTACGAGTTTGATTTGGAGTTGTTTGTTGGAAGTTGTTAGTTGCATATAAAAGTTTCTGGGATTTTAATTTGAGTTCAATCGTGCTAAAAATGTAAATTCCAACCCCGGATAGGTATTCAAAAGATTTATCAGTCAACCAGCGTAGGCTTGTTAAGCCCTATGTAAACAATAGATTTTTCTACCAGAACCAATGTCGGGATAAATTTAATCAAGCCGCCTAAATCCAATTATCGTAACAGATTTTAACTATATTTCACGATAATTTTTGTGAAACAAGGGCATAAATTTGTGAGATAATTATTATCAAGTCAAAAAATTAGAATTAGCTGATTGCGAGAATCCACCCGGTGTAAATACACCGTACTGTAAGTAAGTAAGGTACCACCCGCGCTCCAAAGCGCACCTTCCCCGCTAATTTGGGGACAGTTGTGGAGGGTTTTAAATGTACCTTATATAGTGGCTCCAAGAAAATAGTCAAGTAAAGAAGAATATGAAATCTACCTCCATAAGCAATAATCTGATTGTCGATACACCTTACTTAGATTTGCTGTCTAAAGTAGAGTTTAGTCCCATTTTTATTATGGGGGATCATCGCTCGGGGACAACTTTGTTATACAAGACTTTAGTAGCAACAGGGTGCTTTAACTTTGTCAAGGCTTATCACATTATCAAATATAATGAGATTTTATCTAATCATATTAATCAAACTGAGAATCAGAGTATAAAAGATTTAGAAGAACTGTTTATATCCCAAGGAATAAGCGATCGCCGGATTGATAAAGTAATGGCGACTCCAAATTTAGCCGAAGAGTACGGGTTTATTCTTAAGGATGTTGATGGAGAAAGGTTATGCATTACCCCTGAGAATTTACCTCTTTTTCAGCAGTTATGCCGCAAGATTCAATTTGCATCCTCGCCAGATAAACCTTTGTTGCTAAAGAATCCATGGGATTTCTCTCAATTTGTTTATGTCAAGAATGTTGTTCCCAGAGCCAAATACATCTTTATTCATCGCAATCCAATTTATGTAATTAACTCAAAGCTGAAAGCTGCACGCAGCTTGTTTGCTTCCGAGAATCCCTACACTACTCTACTGGATCGTTGGTACCCAGAGTTATTCAAAAATCCCCTGAAACTTTTCTCATCCCGAATCAGGAATTCAAAGTACTTCAACTTGGGATTGCGTCAATATCTCAAACATTCCATTGAATCGACAAATTACTTTTTGGAGAATATAGATTCATTACCTGAAAAAGATTACCTATCTCTGAGGTACGAAGATTTATGTGAAACTCCAGAAGCCAACATCAATAGGATTTTGGAATTTTTAGGTTTAGAACCCACAGTAGCTTTAGAATACAGGAAATTGATTCAACCCCGTCCCATGAAGTTACTACCAGAGGTACAAAAGAACCGTAAACAAATCTATCAGAAATTACAACCTTATTTTGCTTATCACGGATTTGATTATTAATTTAAGAGGGTGTTTATAAAATAAATCTACTGCCCTCGGTTGAAAAACGATTTTTTTTAGCTAATAATTACTGGATGTCGATGGTTTGATATGAGTAGCGCAGGCTGCCAATCAGTTATAATCGCACTTGACTTCATATCAAAACTTGCTAGAGCTATTCAGATCGGGGGTAGAAGTTACTATCCACTTCCTTCAAGTTTTGGAGTCGAGTGGTTAGCGTAGCATGACGGATTGGGGTTGTTGAACCAAGAATCCTCGGAATGATGATCGTGTCAAATGTCAATCTTTATGTTGCAAGTGTGAAAAAAACTAGATTTAGGCTTTAAATATGCGAATTAAGGAATACCTTGCTCACCAGCTAATTGGCACCCCTTTAGAAACTCCTGCATTTAAATTGCGCGATTTTACGAAAATTTTAAAACGCAGGAAACATCCCGAATTGCATGAAATCTATGTTGAGTCTAGCCGATCCGAATTGGCGATGAGTCGAATTATCAACAGTTCAATGAATTGCATTGATATTGGTGCTCACTTAGGTTCGGTACTTAATCTGATCAATAAACTTTCGCCTAATGGCAAACATATTGCGATAGAACCGATTCCGTACAAATACAATTGGTTGAAGGGTAAGTTCCCAAATACGGAAATAATCCAAGCTGCTGTCGGTGAGACTAATGGTGAAGTAGATTTCTATTTGCAGTCTCGTCGTTCTGGTTTTAGCGGATTGCGCCTTCATGGTTCTCTTAATGTTAAGGAGGATGTCAAAGTTCTCAAAGTAAATTGTGTCAGATTAGATGAAATTGTCCCCCTCGATTTACCGATAGGGTTCATCAAGATTGATGTAGAAGGGGGTGAATTAGCAGCATTAAAAGGTGCTGAGTCTATATTGAAGCGCTATCATCCAACTATTCTTTTTGAATGCGCTCAATCTGGTTTAAAAGCTCACAATATTTCTCAATCTGAGGTTTACGAGTTTTTCCATAGTCATGATTATTCGTTGTTTTTAATCAATGATTGGCTCCAAGACAACGAGCCACTTGAATACCAAAGATTTATAAAGTCAATGGAATATCCGTTTCAGGCTTTTAATTTTTTGGCTGTTCATCAACAGAAAACTCAATAATTGAGGTTCTAGCTACTTCAACATCAGGTTTTTTAAGGAATCATATCATTTTCGCTTAAATACTTATCATATCTGTGTGGGTAAGTAAGAAGTTAGAGCCCGGAGGAAAGTAATCAACCGGACTCGAGATCAAATGTTAAGAAATAACTCGCAAACAGATTCCCTTTGTTCAACTGACCTTGTAATTAGGAACTTGATTGCCGTGAAATAATCCAGGACTTAGGAAAAATGTACATTTTTGCGAAGTGCGATAATTTTTTTACCTGGTGTTGCTGCTACAAATAAATTAAATTTATTGGTTCGATAATCGCAATCTGGGAGACGTAGCAACGCTACGTCTCTACATTAATTAACCTACTTGAGTGGTATAGGGACTTGTCAATTTATCCAATTGCTGTACTAACAAGCTGAGGAATAAGCCCACATCTGTGACTACACCAACTGATTCTACGGAACCTCTGTCACTCAATTTTGTTACTACCGCTGGGTTGATATCGACGCAGACCATTTTCACCCCAGCAGGTGTCATATTACCGACTCCTATGGAATGCAGCATGGTTGATAACATCAATACCATATCTGCGTTTATAAGTAATTCAGCGTATTCTTCCTGTGCTTTAATTAAATCCATCTGAGTGTCAGGTAAAGGTCCGTCATCTCGAATAGAACCAGCGAGGACGAAAGGTACATTATTTTTCACACATTCATACATCACGCCTCTTTGAATCATTCCTGCTTGTACGGCTTTGGCAATGCTTCCATGACGGCGAACGCTGTTGATAGCTTTAAGGTGGTGGCGGTGTCCTCCGCGTACTGAAATACCCCGCTTCATATCTACCCCTAAAGATGTGCCCATCATTGATTGCTCGATATCGTGAACGGCGATCGCGTTTCCACCCAATAATGCCTGTACGTATCCTTCTCTAATTAATCGTGACAAATGTTCGCCGCCACCCGTATGTATTACTACCGGTCCAGCCGTAACAATAACTTTACCTCCAGAATCACGAATTTTACGTAGTTCCCAGGCAACTTGTTCCACAATTAATTCTACGCGCCGTTCGCTGGAAACTCCCGCAGACATAAAGCTGAATTCTTCGGTATTGCGTTTTTCTCGCGATTCGGTTTTGCGGATAGTACGAATACCTTGTACATCTACTACGACTTTTTCACCTGCTTGGATATCTCGTATTATTTTACACCTAGCGGTAATTCCTTGGGAAGTTTCGGTAATTGCGATCGCGCCATCCATACGCTGGGAATCTACTTTTACCCATTCACCATTTATCCGCACTTCGGTAGGATATATAGTACTAACATAGAAGTCATCCGGTGCAACTCCGTTTTTGATCGCGGGTTGAAGTTTAGCGTCTCGCTCGTCTTCTGGTAAGTTCACCGCACCTAAATCAATGAGATGGGATACAATGCTTTCCATAACTTCATGAGAAGGGGCAGTAACTTTTACTTCAGCACCAGAAGTACTTTGACGTTGTTCTCCCAAATTGAAATTTAAAACTTTGAAACTACCGCCATTGTCTACAATTAAGTCCAAAGCGCGGCTAATTAAACCAGAGTCAAGTAAATGCCCTTCCATGCGGACAACCTGACTTTCAACCTGAGTATTAGCATGTATTTCTTCCCTTACAGGTTCGTTTACCCGCAAAGTTAAACATTTAGAAGCACCACCAGCTTTGAGAAATTCGGTAAGGGGTGTTTCAATCACTTCAAAACCAACTTTCCCTAAAGCTATTTTCAAGTTTTGGGAAGCTTTATTCATCACCACAATGCTTTCTATATTTACAGCATTACAGGCAAAGTTCACAGCATCCGCTTCTTCTATAGCTATGCGTTTTTCCGGTGCGACTTGCATTTCAATCAAGTGATTGGAGTAGGAGTCAAAAGCACCGGGATAGTAAAGTAAATAGCCGTTTGCTAAAGGACAAAAGCAAGTATCGAGGTGATAAAAGCGATCGTCAATTAATCGTAATGATAATACCTCAATATCCAACCATTTTGCAAGGAAGGGATGGGACTCCAACTCCGAACGAAAACCATAACCAGCCCATAACCAACGCCCTTCCCGATCTAAAAGTGCATCACCTGCACCTTCAAAAGGTAAATCTTTGGGTAATTCGTAAACGGTAAAGCCATTTTCTTCAAACCATGCTTTAAAATAAGGCTCCTCTTTTTGACGCTCTTTATGGAAAAAGCGGCTCAACACTACATTATCCCCCAAAATCAAACCAGCATTCGCGGTAAAAACCATATCTGGAACACCTTTGTGGGGTTTTACCAAATCGACGATCGCGTGTTCTTTAAGCACGTAATGTAGTTGTTGCCACTGTTCCACCGCAAGCTCTGTGGATGACTTGTGAATATTCCCTTCCATCCAGGGATTAATCACGTACTCTACATCATAATAGTCCGGGGCACACATCAAAAAGCGGATTTGAGAAGTCGTCATAGTAAGTATCTTTAGGAGGATAGATGCAATTAACTTGTTTATTCTATTACTAGCTAGTGGGGAGTTGGGAAAAATTTGCGGTGAGTAGTGAGGGGTGAGGGGTGAGTAGCTAGGAACTCGGAGTTATTACACTTTTAAGCTTTAACCTTAAAAGAGTATTAGTTGAAAAGGAATTTAACAAAGTGGTTGATAACATAACATAATTGAAGATAAGTATTACTCAACTGTAATATTAGAAAGGTGACACAGAATTCTAACCCCAGTTTTGACCGTGGTCTACAAAAAATACTTAATCGCTTAACAAACACGATAGAACGGGATAACTTAATTATAGAAACTACAAGCGGTCTACGGGATAGACTTGCTGTTGATAGGGTAGTTTTATATTATTTCTATTCCCAGTGGCACGGACAAGTTAGGTTTGAGTCTTTGAGTTCTGAGAAATGGTCTATTCTTGGTTCTACTGGTCCCGATGAATGTTTTAATAATCAGTATGCTGCCTTGTACTTACAAGGAAGAGTACGAGCAATTTCAGATATTGAGTCAGAATCTATTGCTGATTGTCACCGCGATTTTTTACGTAATTTACAAGTTCGCGCTAATTTAGCCGTACCTATTCTAACTGATAAGGGTTTATGGGGTTTACTAATAGCTCATCATTGTCAAGTACCCCGTTTATGGACTCCATCAGATATTGCTATGATGCAGTCTGAAGCTGAAAAGTTAGCGGAGGCTCCTTCTATTTGTAATTCTTGAATATTTCAAAATAGGTAATGAGTAAGGAGTAAGTACCCATTACCTCTTACCTCTTTCAATTTCAGATTAAAAATTTAAAATTATACTAATTACTGAGAATAAACAGATACGGCACTACAAACAAATTACATACAAAATGCTAACTTGGGGAATTGTAACTTGGTTACTTTTACCCATTTTTTTTAGGGAATATTACTCAATGCCTTACCTAAAATCCGCCTCGGAAATTACTTCTATTGTTGCTAAGTATACTACAGCTAAAACTCTTTGGTTAGATACAGAAGTTGCTGATTATGATACTCGCAATCCGAAACTATCGCTGATTCAAGTTTTGGATAACTGTAAGGATTTAACTGGAGAAAGTGTTTATATTTTGGACGTACTCGAACAGCCAGATGTTGTGGTTGAGTTTATAGATCAAATTATGATGAATCCTTCAATAGAAAAGGTATTTCATAATGCTAAGTATGATTTGAGATTTTTAGGTAAAAAGAAAGCCCAAAATATCACTTGTACTTTAGAAATGGCAAAAAAAATACCTTACCATATTTTACCTTTATCTAATTATAAATTAAAGACTTTGGCTATAGAACTTTGCCATTTTCACGATATTGATAAGCAGCAACAAAGCAGCGATTGGGGAATTAGACCTTTAACAGAATCACAAATTGAATATGCATATTTAGACTGTATAATTCTTGCTCAAGTTCATTTACGTTTGTTAGAATTTATTCAAAAAATACACATTGATGCTAACTCGGAAGATTTAAGTATACTTGGTGCAAAATATGTTGAATTAGAACAACAATGGAAGCTTTTAAAATCAGAATTTGAGCATCTGCAAGAACGAGTAAAACAAGCAATGTTAGCGCAAAATGTCTCTGAAACCTCGTATTTTAAACTAAAAAATTACGAACGTACAACAACTAAAGTGCCATTTTCCGAACTGGTACGGTATGTCGCAACTCAAAATTTAGATTTGGATTTTGATATCACCATCACTAAGGATATACAAAAGAATTTAGG
Source organism: Cyanobacteria bacterium P01_D01_bin.50 (assembly GCA_039200565.1). GTDB lineage: Bacteria > Cyanobacteriota > Cyanobacteriia > Cyanobacteriales > Nostocaceae > Rivularia. Next base: position 51,953 of record JBCCSG010000003.1, read on the forward strand.
AGACAATATCGAGCAACTTCCTGTAGATATATCAAAAACTAGCAGTTGGCGATTAAATTCTAAGCAAGAGGAAACTGATGAATGACTGCTTGAGCATATGAAACATGAAAGTAACAGTTATCTTGATGCCAGTTGATTTATTTGTCTAGCTCTACTACGAAGGTCAAATATAAAAGGTAAAATGTAAACAAATTCGCCAAAAAATTCGTGAGAAAATAATCAATATAGCTTCCAAGGAGATGCAATTAAAATTAAAAGTTAAGAAAAATGAATTTTTTTAAGATAAATGGCGAAGTTATGGGTGTATTAATAAAAAGTGACTTATGAAACGGTGGTTGTTCGAGCAAGATAGAAGAGGAATTTCCAAAGTATTTGGTATAGCATTGTTAAGTGGATTTATCGCAACTGCAACTGTTTCTTGCAGCAACGATAAAGACCTATTGGTTACAGAGATAGGAGTTAGCCCAATTGCAAGTCCAGTAGCGACTCCATCGACAGCTAATGAATTTTACATACAGGGGCAGTATAAGCATATTCAGGGTGATACCCAAGGAGCGATCGCCGCCTATACAAAAGCTATCAGTCTCAATTCCGAATTCGTTGCAGCTTACAACGGAAGGGGTTTAGTACAGTTTGACACCGGAGACAAACAAGGTGCGATCGCCGATTATAATGAAGCGTTGCGTATCAGTGCCAACAATGCTCAAGCTTATAACAATCGCGGGAATGCTCGCGCCGCTCAGGGTGATTTAAACGGAGCAATTGGCGATTACAACCAAGCAATTAGTCTAGATGCAAATTATGCCGAGGCTTATAATAATCGCGGAAATGCTCGTGCCGCACAAGGAGATAGAAATGAGGCTATAGCAGATTACACCCAAGCCATCCGCCTAAATCCTAAATATGCTGTTGCTTATAACAATCGCGGAAATGCTCGCGCTGCTCAAGGAGATAAAGAAGGTGCGGTAGCAGATTACAACGAAGCGATTCGCATCAATCCCAATTTTGGTGCTGCTTATAATAATCGCGGAAATGCACGTGTAGAATTAAAAGATGAAGATGGTGGTTTAGCTGACTTAAAGCGAGCAGCAGAGATTTTCCAAGAACAAAATAACGAGCAGTTATACAAACAAGTTATGGAAAATGTAAAAGAAATTCAACAGTAGTCAATTAACAATTTACTTGAGGGTGATGCACATAATTAATTGTAGGGTGTGTGGCGCTTAAATCAATTTTGTATCTGGTTTGAAAAGTCGCGTCATGGGTGCCCGTCAGGCACCAAATGGCTCCTTATGGTAATAAGATAGATCATTCCCGGAGAGACTTAAAATTTTTATGTGCTCAATTCAATCTCACGTTTTAAAAGGTGAGTTCAACTTCTAACTTCCTTTTTCCTTCATGAATATGCTATATGCTTGAGTATTGTTTGCATATTAATTACACTTATTCTTGAAAATAAATAAAATCAAATTAAATTCTGTATTTGATTAACATATTTGTGCAACTTGTATCTTCAAACGATAAAAAACTATAAGCCCTCAGTCTATAAGACTGGGGCTACAATTACAAAGCCTGCCTTCGCAGGCTAAAAAAAACCGGCGTTATTCATAGCCCACGAAGATGGGCTTTGTTGATGTAGCTCCACCTTTCAAGGTATCGGCGATTTTGATAACAAACTCCATCAATACCGCAATTAACCAACCTCTACCAAATCCTTCCCACTACAATACTCTACTTTCTCGCAAATCCCAATCAAACTATCACCAACTTCAAAAAATAATCCTTCTGCTTCATATGAAGAAAAATGCAAATTGGGATATTTCGCAGCAAGTTGAATTCCACTCATCGCCTTCCCTTCCATACCATCAGGTAAAAGTCCGGTAGAAACAATATAGAATACTAAAGGTGAAATTATATCCCGGTAAATCTTCTCTAAAGATTCTTCCAATTTAATTTTCGCTGTGGTTAACGCTGCAATAATTTCCTGTTTTTCTATAACTTCACCCCTAGATTTATCCTGCAATATTCTCAATAAGTTTTCATCACCAACTTTTGCTAAAATCTCTCCAATCTTTCCATTATTTACAATTCCCAAAAATTCATCAAAAATCGGTTTCATCAATTCATCAACTTTGGTAATTTTCATCCTGGGTGAAAGTGACTTTTTACGAACAGCAATCTTTTCTCTCAAAGTCATTTCAAAAGTCGGTTTGCTGAAAATCTCGCCGGTTTCGATATCGTAAACCTCATATCTCCTTTCCAAGAATTTATTCGCCGAATACAGTTTACTCAAATTGAGAATTTCTTTACTACCGATATCGATTTTATAGCTAATTCGCGTATCAATTCTACCATCAGCTTTAGTTGTAGGAAAGTTGAGATAAAGATTTTCAGATAAATAATGCTTTTTCAATTCATTCAATTGTTCCGGTATAAAGGTATCCGATTCTTGTTTTAAATACGCCGAAATAATACTCGCCAGGATTTTTAATTCTGCAAGTCGATCGAATAAACCGTCAATATTACTATATTTCCCATCCAAGGGAACTAACGGTAAATTTTCTAAATCAATTGTATAGCAAGCACGAAAATCAAATTTTTCAGCATCAATTACACCTTTTTTTTTCAGAATTTCAAAAGTTTTCTTATTACTAATTTTTACCTCCAGCGATTTTATATTTAACTCGCGATCGCTAACGATCGTATAGTTGTTATAACTTGTCAAATCATTTGTTAATAAACCCGCAACTTCAATAATTGGAGTGTCATCTTCCACTTTTACAAGTTTCACTCTGCGAGTTACAAGCATATTTATTGTGGCAGTGTTACGATTCATTTCAAAGCAACCCATACCCACATAATCGCCATTATCAATATATTCTGTTTTCAGCCAAGGCTTAACTAAGTTACCGTTTACATCTTTAGTCCCTTTCAATCGCTTAATGCTTTTGTATTGATAATTTTCCCGGAGTCGCTTGAGGTTAATTATAATGCTGTGACGATGTTCTTCTAAGATTTTAATTAGTTCTAGTAGAGAAACTTTTTCGTTTTTTCGCAAATCAATAGATTCCGATTTATGGGTTAATTCCAGAGAAAATATTGCTCTTTCAATATCCCATTCAAAATTAGCAATTTCTTGATTTGTCAATGCTTTCCCATGTCTTGCGATTAAACTAGTGTTGCAAGTACTAAATAAAGCATATTTCGCCAGATTCAAATTACCTTCTACTAAATTAGCCTTTACAAATCCATAAACTGATTGATGATTTTGCACTACAGGTATTTCTAACTGCTCGTAAGTCTCTTTGCTAATTTGCTTATATTTATAAATTATTCCTGTATCTTCTGATTTTAAATCCTCGATCTTTAAAATCCCTGACGTACATTGAATTTTTCTTGTACTTTCAGATAAAAATACTTGGTAACTATAATCAATCGCTAAAGGCTCTTCAATTTTAGTAACAGAATTACTTAATATTTTTAAATTTTCTAAGTTTATTTTATCTGCAATATAGTAACCCTTCTCTTCTCCTAGTACGTTGTAAAGAGTAAACTTAATTTTATTTTCTACTGTATTTGTCATATTTATACCTAACTTAAATATTGGAAAATAAGGCTTTTTCAAGCCTGAAATTTGAACGCGCTATTAATTCCGATCCCAATTTATTCTAAGGCTACCCTTAATTAGTAGTTAAAAATTTCTCCCTCCTTCAATAAATCAGGTTTACGGGTGTGGTGCAATTAATATTCAATCTGCATCATGCTGCAAATAAGGATAATTTCCCAATATCCAGGATTTATTTATCCGATTTATGCATTCCCTAAAATAAAACAAGCAGACGTAAATTTCTGACCTGTATATTAGTCGTAATTTATACTTATATATTTTACCGGCTATAAATCCTGCACTATTTAATAGTACTTTTGAACTACTAAATTGTCAAGTTGTATCTAGCTTCAACTTGATATTGAAACCTTATAGCATTTGTGTATAAGCCCCTCTCCAGCCGACGCAGGTAGGCTATTCCAGACTGTAGGCGATGAAGCCCAGCCTCATACAGAATTCGTATTACGATGTTTTTTTACTCCCCAAAGCCCTCTAAGATTACCCCTATTCCCTTTCTCAAAGAGTAGTTTCAATATTCCTTCCCTGATTCATATAGTCATAAAAATATTTTCAACATCTCCATTTAGGATGATTTATCAGATTAGGACTTCCAAGTGAAATTAACCCAAAGGTATAATTTATAGTTGTATCCTAAGAATGGTTAAAATTCGCGCTATTTTTTCTAGCATAAGGTTTGTAGATTAAAAGTCTAGAGTATAACTTTATAGTCATATTGAATATTTAAACTTTTGATTTATTCAAAATAATAATCATGTATTCGCGTAAAATAATCATTGATTTTCCAGCTACTTAAATAAGTATATAACTAACTACTTTCTAAAAAATAAAATATGGAGATCACTCGTAATTTATAGGAAAAAGCTGATAGATAATATAATATTTATTGCGGATATTTTTTACCAATAACTGCTATAATTAATGGGGGACAAGACAATATTATTATATAAATTGCTATAGGAAGTGGACTTATTACTTATGCTGAGGTTATCTAGTAAGAAATGTATTATTTTACTCGAAGGAGGAGAATATATTCCTAGATAAAAGTAAAAATTATAAAAATCCCAAAGGTTTGGCGAATTTTCCTAGAACAGCAGAACATATTTTGATGAAGTACAATACAACTAAACTACATTTCTTGACAAAGATAAAATACGAGTTTGGATGGTTTGGGTAGGGTTAGTAAAACAAAAAAGTTTGATTTTTGCAATCGAAACAATCGTTAAAGCCTTTAGGAGTTTTGATTAATATGCAACCTACAATCGTCAATAGTGACAAAGGAAAGGAATCCGCCAGTGGCGGGCTGAATGCGGATATAGTGCGGTCTTTTTTAGTTAAAATTGGTCGCGTAGCATTACTAAGCCGCGAAGAAGAAATATTTTATGCCCAGCAAGTTAAGCAATTAATGCAATTGCTGCAAATCAAGGAAGATTTAACAAATAAATTAGATTCTAAAATAACTTTTTATGCATGGGCTAATGCCGCAAAAATGACCGAATCTCAGTTGCAAGAAACCCTTGATAAAGGAAAATTTGCACGGCAAAAAATGATTGAGGCTAACTTGCGTTTAGTAGTAGCGATCGCCAAAAAATACCAGCATCATAATTTGGAGTTTACCGATTTAATTCAAGAAGGAACTTTGGGTTTACAAAGAGGAGTAGAAAAGTTTGACCCCGATAAGGGATATAAATTTTCTACTTACGCTTATTGGTGGATTAGACAAGCAATTACGCGGGCTTTAGACCAAAAAAGTCGTTCGATCCGTCTACCGATTCACGTATGTCAAACTCTGAAAAAAATAAAAAAAGCACGCCGAGATTTAACCCAAAAATTGGGACGCACTCCGACAATGACGGATATTGCTTCTCATGTTTCTTTAAAGCCCTCGCAAATTCAAGATTATCTACAGATGTCCCGTCAACCCGTATCATTAGATTTACGAGTTGGCGAAGAACAAGATACAGAATTGCAAGATTTACTTGAAGATACAAGTTATTCCATAGAAGATTACGTCAACAATCAATCATTACGAGAATGTCTTGAGGAAATGCTGGTTGAGTTAACTCCCCAACAGCGAGAAGTTGTAAATTTGCATTTTGGCTTAAGAGATGGAAGGGAATTAACATTAACTGAAGTCGCCAAAAGAATGGATATTTCTCACACCAGAGTGCGACAGTTACAGCGTCAAGCAATTGCTCGTTTGCGTCGCAAAAAAACTAAAGTTAAAAGTTTTATGGCGAGTTAATAATTTGGACATGGAGAATTGGGAATTGGGCTTCATGTTAAGGGTTAAAGGTAATTAGTTATGATAAACCTTCTTCATAACTCCTAATTCTTAACTCCTAACTTCCCCATCTCCCCTCTCCCCATCTTCTCCCGAAGAGCATTAAGATTGTCGAAAAAAGAATGATAAAATCTTGGATGGTAATTGGAGCCATAACATTAATAGTGGCTCTCGGTAGTAATATAGTTAGACCCAAAGATATCAAATGGTTTAACCGATTACAACGACCAGATTGGTTAACATTTGAAAAGTTGATTCCACTAATCTGGACGGTAATTTTTATTTGTGGTGCTTGGTCAGCTTATATAATTTGGGAAAAGGAACCTGGTAGTTCCCAAACTTGGTTTTTAATGGGTTTATATCTATTGCTAGAAATCACCATTGTTGCTTTCACTCCAGTTTCATTTTGGTTGCAAAGTATGAAAGCAGGGGCGATTGTAGGAGGAGTTGGAGTTTTAATCGGAATCATTCTGACTTTATTGATTTTACAAGTTTCTGGTTGGGCTGCACTATTATTAGTTCCTTATTTAATTTGGAGTCCTATAGGTACTTATACTGCTTGGAAAATACATCAGTTCAATCAATGAACAATTAATACCATACACTTAAAAAAATTATGTTTGCTGCGCTTCATCTGCAAAAATAAGTGAAGGGTTCCCATAAGAACTTTTTTAGAAGAAAAAAAAATCTTATGGGTGCCCGTGACTTGGGATTTCCATCGCGTTCAATAGTGCATAAATAATTACATTACCCGATTCTTTTTTTTATTACTCGGAATATTAAGAATTAATAAGACGATTAACGCACCATTATCTAAATACTCGAAATTCGGAAATAGCTTCAGAAAAATCCGGATACTCAGTCAATACTCGCACTCGTTAGATAGGCGATCGCTACAACGCCAGCATTTTATTTTTTTCGATCTCTCTAAAGGGATCAAGCGGTAATGCACTCAAGGGAAAATTACTATATCTTAATAATTTCTTAAGATATGGATCTAGTAACAATATTGACAAATATAATTAAAATAAATATTATGAATGCCCGGTAAAAAATACTTCAGCTTGACGAAAGGATATTTGAGGAGATTTCCATAATTTGTAGATATTACGTTTTTCCCAAAAAATGGCATGAATCACTTGAATTAACTAATTTTTCTGATCGTATGTAACACTTATCACGTCAAATAAGTAACTTTTCCCAAATACTCTATGGCGCTCTACATAGGTTTATCTAGTAATTAATCAGACCCATAGAGATATATAGTTGGTAATGGTAAGAAATAATCATCATTAAGAAAAAAGGATACCAAAATGAATACAAGTTTTGTTAATAATGTTGAAGAAAAAATTGTTTCAATCGAACTTGATTCCATCCGTTTACAAGCAGAAATAATCTTACCTCAAAACTGTCAAGGAATCGTTATATTTGTACACAGTAGTGGGATTGGTCGCTACAGTACTCGCAATCGTTATCTTGCTCATATATTAAGACGAACAGCCGGATTAGGCACCGTACAAATTGACTTATTAACTCCTCAAGAAGAAGCAATTGACTTACGGAGCAAGCATTGTACTAGTAATGTTGGATTCCTCGCGTCTCGATTAACTTCTGCAACAAACTGGCTGCTTAATTATCCCCTTACCAGTAATCTGAAAATAGGTTACTTTGGCGAACAAACCGGTGCAGGAGCAGCCTTACTTGCAGCAGCAAAAAATCCCAAAACAGTGAATGTTGTAGTTTCGTGCAGCGGCAAAGCTTGTTTAACACCTGCGGTTTTATCTGACGTACAAACACCAACTTTATTGATTGTCGGTGAGAATGATTTACCAACAATTGCAACAAATCAAGACACGCTAAAAATTATTAAAGCATCCGAAAAACAATTGCAAATTATTCCCAATGCAAGCCGCCAATTTAAAGAAGCAGGAGCATTAGAAGAAATTGCCCGTTTAGCAAGCAGCTACTTTAAAAAGCATTTATCAACTATAAATCACCGCGAAAGTCGTGGAAGCGTATATCAATTAACAATGAAAAAATGATTGTTGATAATTGTTAATTAACAACCCATGTAAAACTGTCTCACCAACCACGATAGCCGGTAACTAATCGGCTACCGTCTTTAAATACATGTATTTCAATTTGGTCGCTAGCCCAAGTAATTTTATCTTGAAAATCTGGGTTAAATATACGCACGCGCTGATTGCTAGATGAAACCGGTGAATCGGGAGAATTGATTGCTAAAGATTCGACAAAAGGGCCATCAATTAAAATATCTAATTGTTCTAATAATTCTTTTGCGCCTGCTGGTGCTTGCTCCGACTGTAATTGTTCTAAAGTTAAGCCGCTAAAAGCCATTACATTTAACCCAGCAGCTTTGACTTTACGAGCTAAAGACGCTAATGCTCCTGCTTGCCAAAAAGGTTCACCTCCAGAGAATGTAACTCCTGTATTGCCAGGTTTGCTGAGTATTTTTTTCCTCAGAGAATCAACAGATTCAAGTTTATTAATTTCAAATGACCAAGATTCTGGATTAAAACAACTTGCACATTCGCGCTTACAGCCTTGAACCCATATTACAGCGCGACTGCCTGGTCCGTTAACTTCTGATTCATCAACATAACCCATGATGTTTAAATAGCCTTTTGGAACTTTTACAGGGGAAGGATATGGATTATTTGACTTTATTTCCATTTTTTGCTCCTTTTAGCCATCAACTTAATAATGACGGTTTTTAGTTGGAAAGCGCATCCGCAAAGTCTACTTAATCAAATGTTATGGTTAAGTTAAGTGACTACTTTATGAAGACAGATGATATATACATCGTGGGTTTCATTTGAGTATGGTACACAAACCAATCTTTGAGTGTCTCTTAATTATGGAAAATTTTATAGTGCAGTGATATGTGTCACTGTCCAATAATGATTTCTGCTGATAGCGTAGAAAACTAACATTATATCTTTGTTTTCTGTACATCAGCAATGGAAAGGGATTCGTTCCAAGTAGGTGATGAAAATATTTTAATAGTCGATGACAGCTTGGAAATTCTTCAGATTTTATCCGAGACTCTATCTGAATACGGATATACTGTGCAGTCAGTGGTTTCTGGCTCAATGGCTTTAACGGCTGCAAAATCTACTCCACCGGATTTAATTTTGCTAGATATTTATATGCCGGAAATAGATGGTTATCAAGTTTGTCAGCAACTCAAAGCATCTGAAATAACTTGTGACATCCCAATAATTTTTCTAAGTGGCTTGCACGATGTTTTAGAAAAAGTAAAAGCTTTTCAAATAGGTGGTGCAGATTATATCACCAAGCCATTTCAATTTGAAGAATTGCTTGCACGAGTCAAACATCAAATAACTATTCAAAGACTTTCTCGACAACTCAAAAAACAAAATCAACAGTTGGAGCGTGAAATTGCCCAACGACGTAAAGCTGAACTTGAAGCGATTGCAGCATCTCAAGCAAAAAGTAATTTTTTGTCAAATATGAGTCATGAATTACGAACGCCTTTAAATGCGATTCTCGGCTTTGCTAAATTAATGAGCGATGACTCTTTATTAAATTCCGAACAGCTAGAAAATATTAGAATTATTCATCGTAGTGCGAAACATTTACTTGAATTAATCAACGATATTTTAGAGCTTTCTAAAATTGAGTCGGGAATTTTTTCGTTAGATAAAACAAGCTTTGATTTATATAGTTTGCTCGATAGTATTGCAGAAATTTTTCAGATAAAAGTTGAACAAAAAAATATTAAGCTCAATTTTATTGTTGCACCCAATGTACCTCAATATATTTATACTGACGAAAAAAAATTACGCAGTTGTTTAACCAATTTAATTAGCAACGCCATCACCGCCACAGCAATCCAAGGAAGCGTTACATTACGAGTCAACTTTACACAAGACGAGATAAGGGGAGAGGGAGACAAGGAGAATGTTAATTTATCTATTTCCCCCCATCCCACGCCACTTGCTACAACGGAACGCCAGTTGCTACAACGCGGGGAACCATGGCGGAGCACTGGCTCGGGAGCCGTGCCGCAGCAGTGGCTCCCCATCCCCCCATCTCCCCATCCCCCCAGCTCCTCATCCCCCCATCTCTTATTCGAGGTAGAAGATACTGGTTGTGGCATTGCACCCCATGAATTAGATAAATTATTTGACGCTTTTGTACAAGCAGAGGCGGGAAAAAAGTCTTCAGAAGGCACGGGTTTAGGGTTAGCGATTACCCGTAAATTCGTGCAAATGATGGGAGGGGAGATTAAAGTTGAAAGTACTGTAGGTAAAGGTTCTATTTTTGCATTCGATATTGAAGTTGATATCGCTACATATAATCAAGTAACTACCCAATTTGAACAAAAAGCCATCGGTTTAAAGCCAAATCAACCGCGATTTCAAATTTTGGTGGTTGATGAGTCTGAAGAAAGCCGTTTATTATTGCTGCAATTACTGCGAAATATTGGTTTTGATGTATCTGTAGCAGAAAATGCTCAATCATCTGTAGAAATTTGGGAAACCACGAAACCTCATCTAATTTTAATGAATACCCAAATGCTGGCGATGGATGCGATCGCAGCAACGCAACTTTTGCGAAATTTAAATCAAAACCATGATGATTTATCAATTATTGCCATTGCAGATAGTAATTTTGAACTAAATGAAGATGAATTGAAAAGAGCCGGTTTTGATGATGTTATTCCCAAACCCATATCGCCAGAAATAGTTTTGCAGAAAATAGCCGTATATCTGGGTATAAGTTATATTTATGATCAAGCCCCTGTTTCGGGTAGTACTTACGGTGCAATGAGTTATTCAAATAGCAACATATCTGAGACTTCATTATTTGAGGAATTGATGACAATGCCTCGAATTTGGCTATTACAATTACATCAAGCAGCAAATGAAGTAAATGAGGATCTATTACGAAGTATTATAGAAGAAATACCAGAAAGTAAAGCATCTTTATTTCAAAGTTTGATGAATTTAGTGAAAAATTTTCGTCTCGATATTATTCTTAAGTTGACTCAAGAAATAATCGATCTTTGATATATTTTCGCACCTTTATATAAATTACGATTGGTCATTGATAATTGATAATTGATGATTGGTTTATGGCTAATAATATAAAAATTCTTATAGTTGACGATAGACCAGAAAATTTACATTTTTTGTCAGATATTCTTGTTAGGGTAGGTTACAAAGTTCAGAGGGCAATTTCGGGACAGTTGGCGATTAACGCAGCGCTGGCTTCCCCTCCAGATTTGATTTTGCTCGATGTGGTAATGCCAGATATGAACGGTTATGATGTGTGTCGGTATCTGAAAGGAAATCGAATTACGAAAGATGTTCCGATCATTTTTCTCAGCGTAATAGATGAAGTTTCGGAGAAGGTAAAGGCTTTTAATTTAGGTGCATTTGATTATATTACTAAACCTCTACAAGCTGAAGAAGTTTTAGCTCGGGTAGAAAATCAACTTACGATAAAAACATTACAAAATCAATTAAAACAACAGAATAAAAAACTACAAAAAGTTGCATATGAGTTAAGCAACCGCAATCAACAGCAAAAGTCTCGCGAAGGTTATTTGAGCGCGTTGGTTACGATTCAACGCATTTTATTAAGTTTTGATGGTACTACCGATTGTTACTCCCAAATTGTCAAAAGTTTGGGGATTGCTTCTAAGGCTACTTGTGTATCTATAGTTGAAAATAATTCTGTACAAGCAGTTAAATGGTGTACAAAGAATGTTGAGATTTGTGTCAATTATCGCTGCGAGCCAATTTTTCCGCGCTGGCAAGATTTACTAACTAAATGCAATGTTATCTGTAGCTTGGTTGCAGATTTACCCCAAGAAGAACGTTTAATACTCGAACAAAATGGTATTCAAGCAATTTTGATTGTGCCGATTCTGTTTAGGGGTGATTTTTTCGGGTTTATTCGTTTTGAAAATTGTAGTGATGCCAAAATTTGGTCATCTGAAGAAATTGCACTTTTACAAGCAGCAGCTTCTGCGATATCTTTAGCAAAAGAACGTTTACAAGCAGAAGTAACTCTGCAACAAGAACTTCATCGCAGTCAATTATTACAAGAAAAAGAAAAAAAAGCACGGGTGAGGCTTCAAGAAGAAATTAACAAAAGAAAACAAGTGCAACAAGCATTGGTAACAAGTGCTTGTAAATTACGCCAAAATAACTTGGTATTAACGGAATTAGCTAGAAATCCGGCGATTTACAATGGCGATTTAGCGGCAGCTTTGAAGATGATAACTCGAGCTGCTGCTCAGAATGTTCAAGTAGAGCGAGCTAGTATTTGGCTTTACGAAGAAAATTCTGCGGTAATGCGTTGCATCTCACTATTTGAGTTGAGTCGCAATCGTCATGTTGAAGGAATTTTTATGAGGGTTGCAGATTATCCTCTTTACTTTCAAGCTTTGAATGCTGACGAAATTATTGCTACTAATAATCCTTTCAAAGATGAAAGAACTCAATGCTTAAGGGAGACTTATCTCGAACCTTTAAATATTACCTCTTTATTCTGTCTTCCCGTGAGTTTAGGAGGCGTTACCGCTGGAATGCTATGCTTGGAAGCGGTAGAAAAAGCTCATAATTGGACGCAAGAAGACCTGAATTTTGGACGTTCTTTAGGTCACTTAATTTCTTTGACATTAGAAGCACGATACTCCGTGACGCTCCGGGAAGCTCGACAAGCAGCTGAAGCCGCAAGGCGTTTGAGCGAGCAAAAGTTAGCTTCAGCTTTCCGTTTTTCACCAGATTTAATTATATTAAGTACTTTCCCTGAATTAAAATGTATTGAAGTTAATGATAGCTTTTATGCATTTTTTGGTTATACCCCAGAACAAGTAATTGGATTTAGGATAAATGAGTTAAATATTTGGCATGATTTAGAGCAATGCGATGGTTTAGTTGAACTTTTAGCGAAGAGCGGTGCAATTCGCAACCAAGAAGTAGATTTTTACGCTCCACTTGGACAAGTTAGAACAACTTTATTAAGTGCGGAGTTAATAGAAATAAACAATCAACAATACGTTTTAGCTACAGCGCGGGATATTACCGAAAGAAAACAAGCGTTGTCGGAAACTCGTTTGTTGTTGTCAACAACTCAAGCTATTAGTAGAGCAATTGATATAGATAGTGCTTTTAATTTTATTCTGAGATTAATTTGCGAACATATTAACTGGGATTTCGGGGAAGCGTGGATTCCTAGTAGCGATGGTAGGGTTTTAGATTACTGTTTGGGTTGGTATGGAAATCAAAACGGTTTAGATGAGTTTTGCCGTTACAGCGAAACTATTACCTTTAGTAAAGGGTTGGGAATACCAGGAATCGTTTGGGAAAGCAAACAAGCGCAATGGTTAGAAGATATTTCTCAGACACAGACGAGATTTATCCGTAAAGAAATAGCTTTGAAATTAGGTTTAAAAAGCTGTTTTGCCGTACCGATTTTGAATGGAGACGAAGTCTTAGCTGTTTTAATGATTTTCAAATGCAGCACTAAGAGTCGGGATAAACGTTTATTGGAATTGGTAAGCGCTGTAGCCTCACAGTTGGGGGAATTGATAAAACGCAAACAAGCACAAAGCGCTCACAGACAAAGCGAAGAAAGATTGCAATTAGCCGTATTATCCAGCGATTTAGGATTATGGGATTGGGATATTCGCAATTCTAAAGTTTACCGCGACTCCCATTGGAAAAAGATGCTGGGTTATGAAGAATCAGAAATTAGGGGAGATGCTTTAAACTTACGACGACTAGTACATCCCGAAGACTGGGATTTTATTCAGGAAGAATTAAAAGCATATCTACAAGGAAAACGCCCGATTTATGAAGTAGAATTTCGGATGCGCTGTAAAAACCAAGAGTGGAAGTGGATTCAGTCTCGCGGACAAATTTTCGATCGCGATGGTAATGGCTTACCGTTACGGATGACGGGTACTCATAAAGATATCACCGAAATCAAACAAGCCCAAAATATCTTACAAGAAAGCGAAAGGCGTTTTCGAGCGATTTTTGATTCCAGTTTTGGATTTACCGCACTACTAAAACCGAATGGCACAATTATTTCGGTAAATCAAACCGCTCTTGATTTCTTTGGTGTGGAAGCCTCTGAAGTTGTAGATTTACCATTTTGGGAATCCTTCGGAAACCAAATTTGCTGTGATAAAGATAATCTTCAAGCAAAAATTGAACGAGCTCGAGCCGGTGAATTTATCCGCTCGGAAGTTGATGTTATCGAAAAAAATTGTCAAATCGCCACAATTGACTGTTCTTTCACACCAATTTTTGATGAAAACCATCGAGTAGTGCTGCTAATCGCCGAAGGGCGCGATATTACTCAACGTAAAACCTTAGAAAAAGAATTAGCTTTACGAGAAGCTCGTTTAAATGCCTTTTTCAGCAATGCCCCGGTAGGATTAACTACCGTAGATAGACAACTACGATTTGTCCAAGTCAATGAATTGTTTGCTGAAATTAACGGTGTATCAGTAAAAGAACATCTTGGTAAAACTGTTAGAGAAATTCTACCTCACGTAGCTTCTACTGTAGAACCTTTTTACCAGCAAGTTTTAGCCACCAATCAACCAATTCTCAATATTGAATTAAGCGGCACTTCCATCACCCAACCTGATGTGATGCGTGACTTTCTAGTTTCTTATTTTCCCATACCCGGCGAAAATAATATTCCTGTAGGAGTGGGAACCGTATTAATAGAAATCACTGCCCTCAAACGCGCCGAAACAGCTTTGCGAGAAAGAGAAGAAGCATTCCGTGCCATATTTGATAATGCTGCGGTAGGAATTGCTCAAGTCTCCGAGGATGGTACTTTTATCAACGTCAATCAGCAGATTTGTCAGATTCTTGGCTATTCCAAGTCGCAACTTCTACAACTCAAATGTAAAGAAATTACTCACTCCGATTCCCTAGCAGAATACGTCAATTATTGTAATCAATTAGCTACAAATCAAATCGATGTATTCTCAATGGAAAAAGCCTTTATCCGAGAAAACAACGAGGTGATTTGGACAAATTTAACAGCATCCGTCATACGCAAAACCTCCGGAGAAATTAAATATGTGATCGGCGTACTTGAAGATATTAGTATCCGTAAATATGCTGAAGAACAAATGCGTTTAGCAACCGAACGCTTGCAGTATTTGATAGCTTCTTCTCCAGCAGTAATTTTTAGTTGTTTACCTTCAGGAAACTTTGGCAATACATTTATCAGCGAAAACGTTTACGAAATTACTGGTTATCAAGCCCAAGAATTTTTATCTGACTCCTCTTTCTGGCTGCGCCACGTACATCCAGAAGATTTACCAAAAAGACAAAAACAACTATCCGATTATCAAGAACACGCAACCTTTGAATATCGCTTTTTGCACGGTGATGGTAGCTACCATTGGCTCCACGAACAAATACGGTTAATTCGTGATGAAAAAGGCTACCCTCTAGAATACGTCGGTTACTGGGTAGATATCACCGAGCGCAAGCAGACAGAGTTAGAATTACAACTCTCTCAGCGACGGTATCAAAATTTAGCCGAAGCCTCCCCAGTTGCCATAGTAAATATAGATACGGATAGCCAATGTATATATTTTAATCAGCAATGGGTGACAATTACCGGACTTTCTATCGAGGAATCACTTGGCAACGGTTGGATAAAAGCATTACATCCGGATGACTGCGAACGAGTACTCAAAGCTTGGCAAGAAGCATCAAAAATAAAAGCATCCTTTGCTAGCAACCATCGTTTACTACATGCCGATGGTGGAGTCTTTTGGGTGATGGTTAAAGCATTACCAGAAATTGATGAAAAGGGCGAATTTAAAGGCTATATCGCCACCGTCACCGATATTACCGAAATCAAGCTTGCTCAACAAGCCTTACAAGAAAGCGCCGAAAGAGAAAGAGCGATCGCTCATACTTTACAAAGAATGCGGCAAACTCTTGATATCGAACAAATATTTACCGCCACCACCGAAGAATTACGCTTTTGTTTAAATTGCGATCGTGTTGTAGTTTATCGGTTTAATCCCGATTGGAGCGGTAATTGTGTTGCAGAGTCGGTAGGAAGTGGCTGGAAAGCACTAATGCGTGAAAAACAACATCCGGAGCAAAATGACGATTCTACTCAGTGTGTTTTAGAAGATAAATGTATAGTCCAAAATCTCGATAGTAACTTTAATCAAATCGGCGATACATATTTGCAAGAAACCCAAGGAGGTAGTTATACAAAAGGAACAAGCTTTTTATGTGTTCCCGATATTTATCAAGCCGGATTTACCGATTGTTATATTAACTTATTAGAACAGTTTCAAGCCAAAGCTTATATAACAGTTCCCATCTTCAGCGGAAAAAAACTTTGGGGATTGCTCGCAAGTTATCAAAATGGAGCACCCCGCCAATGGAAAACCGGAGAAATCAGCATTGCCGTACAAATTGGCAATCAATTAGGAGTCGCATTGCAACAAGTAGAGCTATTTTCCCAAACTCAACGCCAATCAGAAGCCCTACAAAAAGCTGTCATCGCCGCAGACGCAGCTAACCGCGCCAAAAGCGAATTTCTAGCCAATATGAGTCATGAATTGCGAACTCCTCTCAACGCGATTTTAGGCTTTAGCCAATTAATGAGCCAAGATAAAACCATTAGCGAAGAATATCAAAACTCTTTAGCAATAATAAACCGTGCTGGCGAACATTTACTCTATTTAATCAATGACATTCTCGAAATGTCCAAAATCGAAGCAGGTAGAGCATCATTAAATATCACCGACTTCGCCTTACACAACCTCTTGGATAACCTGCAAGAAATGTTACGTTTGCGCACTTCCGCCAAAGGCTTACAACTCACATTTCAAACTGCACCAGACATTCCCCGTTACATCAAAAGCGACGTTAGCAAACTGCGTCAAGTTTTAATCAACCTCTTAGGAAACGCCATTAAATTTACTGACACAGGTAGCGTTAAATTGAGCGCGAGCGTGGCGCGGGGAGATGGGGAGATAAGGGGATGGGGAGATGGGGAGATAAGGGGATGGGGAGATGGGGAGAATGTAGACATCTCTACCTCCTCCAAAACTCGTCTCATTTTTGAAATCACTGACACCGGCGCTGGTATTTCCCCAGAAGAAATCGAACACTTATTTGAAGCCTTTATACAAACCGATAGCGGTAGAAAATCCCAACAGGGAACTGGATTGGGTTTAGCAATTAGTCGCAAGTACGTACAATTAATGGGAGGAGATATTACAGTTGAAAGTACTCTTGGAGTTGGTTCCAAATTTACTTTTGATATCCAAATAAGTCTAGCTTCCTCGCAGAAAACCGAAATTAATAAAACTAGTCGCCAAGTACTAGGTTTGGCAGCATCTCAAACAGAATATCGTATTTTAGTAGTTGACGATCGCCCGGAAAGTCGTTTACTGATCGTAAAAATGCTTTCCCAACTTGGATTTAGCGTCAAAGAAGCCGCTAATGGCGTACAAGCAATAGCCAAGTGGAAAGAGTGGCAACCACACTTAATATTAATGGATATGCGAATGCCAATAATGGATGGATATGAAGCCACAAGAATTATTAAAAATACACAAAAATCGAATGATTTAACTACACTCCCTACAGTAGTTATAGCCTTAACTGCAAACGCTTTTGAAGAACAACGTTCGGAAATTATCGAATCCGGTTGCGATGATTTAATTAACAAACCATTTCCTAAAGAAATACTATTAGAAAAACTAAATCAACACCTTGGAGTCCAATATTTATATCAGGAAGAAAATTCTAGCCCACAACAATCAACTAACAAATCAACAAATATTTATACATCCGCCGCGCTACGGGATTTATTACCTCAAATGCCCACCCAATGGGTAGCTCAAATACGTCAAGCAGCAGCCCAATGCAGCGATAACTTAATTTTTCAGCTACTAGAACAAATTCCCTCAGAAAATACCCAATTAACACAAAGCTTAAAATATTTCGCCGAAAACTTCCAATTTGATAAAATCCTCGAAGCAATTGATTCATGACAATTGGGTATAAGGCATTTGGCATTTAGAAAAACTAACTCCTCACTCAATAACAGACGTAGCACTGCGGAAGTCTCTACAACTCCTAACTCCTAACCCCTAACTCCTCACTACTCACTACTCACTACTCACCACTCACTACTCACTACTCACTACTCACTACTCACTACTCACTACTCACTACTCACTACTCACTACTCACTACTCACTACTCACTACTCACTACTCACTACTCACTACTCACTACTCACTACTCACAACTC
>JBCCSG010000004.1:0-62291 GCA_039200565.1 Cyanobacteria bacterium P01_D01_bin.50
AATCCAAAATTCCCATGCCCAATGCCCAATGCCCAACGCCAATATCATTAGATGCTGAGCCTTTTATAGATTTACGTAAATACGATCAATCCGAATTTGACCGAGGGCGTGCGGGTTGGTTTATATTATTCTGGTGGTTTGTACAAGCCATTACCTTTCCCCTCACTCTTCACAATATGAGTGGTATTCGCTGTGCTTTGTTACGTCTGTTTGGAGCACGTATTGGTAAAGGTGTATTAATTCGACCTACCGCCCGTTTCACTTATCCATGGAAAATCAGTATTGATGACTATAGTTGGATTGGTGATGATGTTGTTTTATACAGTATTGATGAAATTAACATCGGTTCTCACTGCGTAATTTCACAAAAAAGTTATATCTGTACTGGTAGCCACGATATCAAAGATCCAGCCTTCGGTTTACAAACGGGGAAGATTGCAATTGGTAATGGTGCTTGGGTTGCCACAGATTGCTTTGTGGGGCCAGGAGTAACCATTGGAGCAAATTCTGTAGTCGGTGCTCGCAGTACGGTTTTTACTGATATGCCTGACGGAAAGGTTTGTTGGGGTACACCGTGTCGTCCCCGGTATGCGAGAAATCGGTGATAAAAGTTCTTAGTGCTATACTAGTCCAAATCTTTCTTGAAGAAAGTAAACACTGAGCATCTTCATCAAGGCTACATCTAAAGAAGAGCGTTTGCTTTCGTCAATTTTTGGTAATTGATCGAGCAAATCAATGATTGCTGTATGGTTATAAAAAGGTACCCTAGACATAAGCGAACTTCGCAGGGTATCTTGAATAAGTTCTTGTAATGGTTCATTTGGCTTGAAAATCGAGGGGGGAGCCATAAATGGATGTTTTTGGCGTTTATAGATTGTCTCGGTTATAAATGGCTTTGCTGCTTCTCTTAAGACATATTTTTCTGTCAAGCCACGAATTTTTAGTGCCACTGGTATATTTCGGACTAATTCCACAACTTTGTGATCTAAAAAAGGTAGCCTTCCTTCAATGGAGTGTGCCATCTCAACACCATCGCCTAACATTCGTAAAAGGTAATTAGGTAAAATGGTTTTAGACCACAAATAAAGAGATTGGTGAACAGGTTCTCTGCCAGCAAGTTGCCCTTGTATATCTATTTTATTAAAAAACATACGAAATACATCCTTTTGGTCAAATTTAGCAATAAAAGAAGGCGAATAGAAAGGAAGAGACCTGAGATATCCTTGAGCAGAAGCTTGCATCGAAGACGGAACAAAGCCTAACAAACGTTGGACAGTATTTAAAAGTTTTTTTGAGCTATCTTCTGCCAGTAACAAACTTGCTGAAACTTTGTTTTTCTGCTTTAAATCTTCTAGTAAAATTTTTACTGTTTCCTCATCCTGGTCTTGTTGATTGTAGAGCAACATATCTTGGCGAAAATGAACATAACCTCCAAATATTTCGTCTGAACCTTCGCCCGTAAGTACAACTTTATAACCTGCATCTTTTGCGGCTCGACTCAATAGATATTTTGCAGTTGTATTGCCGTTAATAGATAACATTTCACAATGCCAAATTGAATCTGCAAAATTTTCAGCTAAATCGGATTGGCGAATAGGAATAATATTTAGATTAGCACCAGTATATGCTGCTGTTTCACGAGCAAGTGATTCTTCATCATAAGCTTCATGGTCAAAAGCAAGAGTAAATGCTTGAACGGGTTGAGCACTATGTTCTACTGCTATTCCTAAAACTGTAGATGAGTCAATACCACCACTAAGATAACAACCAACTGGTACATCTGCCCTCAAGCGAATTTTGACAGCTTCATCTAATGTATGGCGAAGCTGCTCAATATAATCGGATGGACTATTTTGTGATAAAGAATCATCAATTCGCGGATAATCAAAATCCCAATAAGGTTGCAATTTTATTCCAGAGCGAGATGCTATGAGAAAATGACCGGGGGGAACTTGATAAATATTAGCGAATAGAGTCCGATCTGGAGCTAAAATACCACGCTCAGTTTGCCAAAAAGCTTCATAATCCCAAGAAGATGGAACTCCTGCAGCTAGTAAAGCTTTAATTTCTGAGGCAATATAAAGAGTATTTTGATAATTACTATAGTAAAGGGGTTTTATGCCAAAACGGTCTCGTGCTGCGAAAAGTAATTCATTACGTTCATCCCAAAGAACAAAAGCAAATTCACCTCTGAGATGATGTAGGCATTGTGTCCCAAACTCGTTGTATAAATGAAGGGCTATCTCACTATCGGAGTCAGTTTTTAATTTATACCCCCATCCTCGCAAATCACCTTGTATACGCTCAAAGTCATAAAATTCTCCATTAACAATTATATGTAAAGTTTTATCTTGATTGGCAATCGGCTGTTCACCACCATCGATATCGATAATGCTAAGTCTTGTATGCCCTAAACCAACTTGGCGCTCGGGAGAAATCCAAAACCCAAACCCATCTGGGCCTCGATGTTTTAAGGAATCCATCCCTTTTTTCAAAGATGATTCTGCAATTTGTTCGTCTGTTGAAAACAATGCCACTATGCCACACATAAAAAAATAGCTTTCAAGATGATGAGAAATCTTTCAGAAGTATATATTTATTTTTACCCAAAGTATATACATGCTTATTTACCGAGCAAAACTCCAATCAATAAATAAAAGTAAAGTCGTGGCTGCGGCAGCACTCAACCTGGTTGGTTGTTTTTTATGAATTGTTTAAGATAACTGGACTTTTTACTTTGATTTGAGAATCCGCAACATTTTTCAAATGGGTTAGCATCAATTCATCTCGCTGACACCATATAGAAAATATTTTTTCTCTTCCATCATTCAATGTTTCTGTATTGATACGATATACATTATTTACCCGCTTCAATTTCAAGCCTAATAAACTAAGCAATCGCCGAATAATTGTGATTGTAGAAACCTGTTCTTTTTCGACAGCTAAATTTATATTTAACGCTCTCTGAATATGTTTGCTGCACTGTAATATAGTATTTTTCAGCAAGTTTAAATCGGCATCATTTTCGGTAAACTCCCTACCGGGTTCGAGTAATTGTAAAACACCCAATGCTCGTAAAGCTTCTATTCTTTGAGTATATATTTTTAAATCTGGTAAAAAAACCTTTCCATCACCCCATGACAATTGTTGAGTCCATTCTTGTTTATCTCGTATGCGGAAATAGTCGCTGGAATGAGTTAAATAATAATGAGTTCGTAATTGATAATAGTAGCCTTTATCATCCTGCAATTTTAGTTGAGGAGTGACTTCTACACCATATCTTTTTCTGAGAAAGTATTTATTGATTTTGTGACGTTCGTTATCTGTAAGAGAATGCTTACTTAATAACTGTTCGTATTCGAGGTAATCTATATTCGGAGCATTACTTACAGCAGTTGCTACCGCTAATTGTTTCTGTTGCTTGATTTTCTTGATATTATGATTAATTTCTTGAGATTTCTGCCGGCTTTTTTCCCAATCTTTCCTAACTTTAACAATTTCCAAAATCAACCTTCTACGAGTTTCTAAATCTTCTTTATCGGTAGCTAAAAATGCATAGCGCAAATCTCTAATAATATTCTTCTGAATGTCATTAGTACGCACCCATAAATTATGCCCTTCAACAGTCAATCCTTCTTTCATAGATTGACGGTAAAAGTTAATTGAAGCATTTACTCTTGCCGATAATTTTGCCCAAGTTCGTAGATGAATGGGATCGTAAACTAATGGTAAATCAACATCTATTTTATGTAGTGGACTCAATAAAGCTAAATTTTCTCTTTGATTTTCCTGATACCAGAAAGATAGGGAACGATAATTTGTACTACCGCTACCAATTAAACCAATTCCTCGCTTGGCACACCACACAACACGCGGTACATTATCGCGTACTCTTGCTAATGCTTGCCTTGCTTCAGAATCTGGAATTACTCCTTGAAAAATTCCGTAAACTCGGTCAAAATGCTCTACATCAATACTAATTCCTGTACCGAGACTAGGAGTTACAAAAACAGCATCATATTCAGTAATTTTTTGATTAATAGATGCTGCAAAATCAACCGCTTCATGACCTGGTGTATTAGTAGTATGACTGCTAACTATTAAAGTTTTGGGATACAAATGTCGCAACCGATCTAAACGTTCTTTTAAATAACCTTCAATTGTTTCACTACTGTAACGTCCAGAACGACTATCGGTAGTCACATAACATTTTCTTCCCGCGATTAAATCTAATTCTAGCTGTTGAATTAGCGGTGTAGGATTGGGTGAATCATAAAAAGTAACATCCCAAGCTTCTTCGGGTTTCCAGTGATTTATCACAACCCAAGGCGTTAATTTTATCCCTGCTAATGTTTGGAGATATTCTAAAGAAACATCTGATAAATCGGCATCTTGAGTAATAACTAATCCTCCAGTAGTTAAAACAATAGAAATTAGCTGTTGGAATAACTTTAAAATCTTGACTCGCTTATCTTTACAAGTCTTACTATGTAGCAGATGCCATAAAGATTGTTCGACTTCATCTAAAATAACTATGGCCCCTTGCCATTCTCTTGGGTTGAGTTTCCAAATTGAATCAATACATAATCCTGTAGAAGAATTTGAAGACGTATCTGGAATTCCCCATTTTTTATTGCCTATACCCCATTTAATCCCTACTTTTTCACATAAAAATCGTCCTAATTGGATTCTATGAGTAATTAATAAAACTGGTTGATTTCTACTTAATGCCCGTTTGACAACACTTTGTAATGCAGTAGTTTTTCCAGTTCCTTTTGCTGACTTAACACCAACTAATCCGGAAGTCGGAAAAGGTATCTCACCCAAGTAGCGACGGTTGATAGTAAGTGCAGGAGGAATCGTTAAATTAGTATGGGGTTTACTATGAGCAAGGTAAACTTCTAAATCAAAACTTTGATAATAAACTTTATCGAAAGCATCCCCACTCTTGGCGACAATAAACTCATCAACTCCTTTTTCTATCCCCGGAAGTTCGATTACTTGAACTGGGCAATTTTTTTCTTGAAATAATAAACCAAGTTGAGAGATGGCGTTGTTTACTGCGTTTATTTTCTTAACTTCTGTTTCAAAATCAAAACAAATATAAATAGTTCGTTTAGTAATACTAAAAGCAGCTAAATCAGCAATTAATTGACGACGGATAACTTTGCCAAATTTATCTTTAACAACTCGATAACCGCTAGTAATTCCAGGAATGCCGATGGCTGCATATCCTTCTGTAAGTAGTGCGGCTGCTTTCTTAACACCTTCGCAGATGATTACGGGTATGTTGTGTTCCATTACCCATTTCCAAAAGCCTATAGCAGCACCATCTTCAGCAATCGTAATATTCTCGGGTAGCTGTACATTGTAACGCTTGGCTACTTCTTGCCATAGCTGTAACGGTACCCGCAGACAAAATATCCGCGTTGGCGTACAAGGAGGATGTTCGTATTTGATGGGTTTACCTTTTTCATTTATACGAGGTTGGTTTGGTTTGAAACATCCCCACTCCATCATGTGCCAATTATTGAGCACATCAACTCCCGAACACCACCAACCACCAGGGTTAACATGAGCATAACGTTGCAACCACTTACTTTTGACTATTCCAGTATTTGTACGGGGAATGAATTCGGAAATAAATAGATAATCGTAAGCAGCTTTGTCTTCAAGTGACCTAAAATTAAGCTTCGCCAGGTGTAAATCAATGCCACTACTATTGACTAATTCCTTAAGATGTTCTGGGTGTAGATAGTGCAAATGCATTATGTATGGCGGAAAGCGCAGACAATGGATTTGAAGAATTTAACATGCACTCGCTGGTTTTGATATAAGGGATACAATGTATTTTAATGTAACTTATATTATTTAGTGACGGGAAATACTTCGGTTTACTTAAAATATATTGATTTTTTCCCTTATATTATCCAAGTAATAGATTTGTATTGTAATAATTATCTATATTTTTTTTCAATTTATCAGTAAAAATATCATACAAAAAAATTTATATATAGCTTCTTAAATAGTGCTTTTATATGATATAAGCGATTGCAGATGGTTTACTCATTTTTAAAATTGAATTAGTAAATTGATGATACAAATTAATTAAATTTTTGACACAAATATAGGACTTACGCAACTGGTATATTTTGTAGGGGCAAGTGACACTTAATTAAATTGTTAACGCAGTAATTAGGGTTGTGGTGTCACACACCGCAGGAGGATTGTGATAATTGCGGCCATTCCTAAAATAAAAAATCCTCTTTTTCTCAAATGAATTAGAAAAAGAGGATTTAGTGTTATGCTTAACCGCTTCGCGGAAGTCAAGGTGAATTTAGAATTTAGAATGAAGAATTTAGAATTATTACCCCATGGATAAATCGAGGGGCTTGAAACAATGACAGAAATGTTTGTTTTTCTCCACGGATAAATCCGGTGGCTTGTATCCAGTTTATTTTCCGGTCAAAAGTCAAATAAATAAAATAAATTGTTAATTAATCGCTAACAGCTTGTTGATTATTTCTCGAAAACAACAGTTGTAAAATTTCCGTGCTAATAATGCAGCTTATTAACCATACTAATCCGGCTGCATATCCAGCAATTACATCTGTAGGCCAATGAACTCCTAAATACAGACGACTGAAGCCAATTGCTAAAATTAATAAAGTTGTAAAAAATAGAATTATACCACTCCAAGAAGGGAATTTGACTATTAGCAAATAACCGATAAAGCCATAAATTACTAATGATACCATGGCATGTCCGCTAGGAAAACTAAATGAATTTGCTTCTACAATCCTTTCCCACAAAGCTGGACGTACTCTTCCATATAATGTTTTTAGCCATAGGTTTAAACCGATACCACCAGAGGCGACGATAACTAATGTAAAAGCATTTATAAATCTTCTTTGAGTTAATAAAAATACCCCGACAAAACAACTGAGATAAATTAGTGTGGAACCATTACCGAGGTATGTGATCCCAGCCATTATTTTATTTAATAGAGGGGTATGTATAGAGTAAATACTTTGCAAAAATTCTGTATCCAACGTTGTGGTTTCTTCCGCAACTACTTTGTCTGCAATTTGCAAAAATATCCAAATCAAAAAAGCTGCGATCGCAAAACCTCCTACCCAAATTAATGAGAGTAAGGGAGATAATCGAGGATTGACGACTTGTTCTTTCCAACCTTGAATTAGTTTATTCGTGTAATTGAACATGAATTTCAATTAATAAATATGTACATTTTAGTCTATTTTCAGCTACTTGTTATATATAGCTTGACTGAGAATAACAAAGTTAGCTTAAGGTAAGGTTAATTTTCGGAGAGCTAAGACTGGTGCTATAGTTACAAAGTCTGTATATGGAAGATAAATTAAGCATGTCTTTTTCAAAAAATGGTATTAGGAAAATCAAGATATTTCGATAAAATTTATAGTTAATCTATAAGAATTAGAGCGATAATTACTTTGATCGGTAAGTAGATCAAATTAAATATAAAACCTCACCCTAAATCCCTCTCCGCGACTTCGGAGAGGGAAGCCGGTGGCAATATGAGGTTTGATCTTATATTTAACTACGCTTAACTACTTAAAAATAAATTAATTTCAATTATGTTTCCCACTATTATAGAAGTTGAAAATTATCTTTATCAACACATTCCGCTATCGAAATCTATGGAAGTTAAGGTTAAGCAAGTTGATGAAAATGGTGTGACTCTACAAGCACCTTTGATGCCAAATATCAATCATCGTTCTACAGTATTTGGTGGTAGTATTTCGGCTTTAGCTATTCTTGCAGGATGGACTTTAGTTCATGTGAATTTGCAAGCTTTATTTTTAGATTCAAGGATTGTGATTCAGCGTAATTCTATGGAATATCTTCAGCGGATTGATGGGGATTTTATGGCTGTTTGTCGGTTTCCTGCGGTGGAGGTTTGGGAGAGGTTTATTAAGATGTTGGAGAGGAAGTCGAAGAGTCGGATTGAGTTGGATGTTGATGTCTTTGGGGATGAGGAGAAAACGGGGAGTTTTAGGGGGGTAGGGGAGAGGGAATTATGTTTTTTTAACGCAGAGGAGCGCGGAGGCATGCGCGGAGGAGCGCGGAGTTTTTTTTATTTATGTGTTGGGTAATTCTGATACAAGGGAAAATTAGGAGAAAAAGCCTTACTGGGCACAGAAGTGTCTGAAGAAAGAAAATTCCTATAGGGATATATTCTGCTGTAAACATATTAACTTTTTTCTGGGTGATTTGTTATTTGCTCTAAAGTTCTGGGAATACTAAATCTAGCACTACTTAATATTCTTTTAAGAACTACTGGTAACGCATTTACTAAAAGGACAAATAATGACTTACGCTTCAGAATATCGCGACGAATTGGAAAAAGCACACAGACAACAAACTGCTACTAAGCTATTTGATGGTATTCGCAAACTATATAGTAGTGAATCATCCCCAAGACGATGGATTTGGGAGCTTTTGCAAAATGCTAAGGATGTTGCTAAAAATAAAGTAAAAGTAGAAATAATTTTTAATAATGAATTCCTAGAATTTAGGCATAATGGTAAGCCTTTCTTGATGAAGAATATTACATATTTAATTGAACAGGTATCTACTAAAGATAGAAATAGCAAAAAATATCAAGATACTAATGAAGCTCAAACTCTCAGAACAACGGGTAAGTTTGGCACAGGTTTTATGACGACACATTTGCTATCTAAGAAAGTAGAATTAAATAGTATATTTGAAGATCCATCTCGCAAAGTTTATAAGCGTTTCCAGTTAAAATTAGATAGAAGCGCAACAAGTGTTGAAGAGATGATTGAAGCTGTAAAAAACGCTTCTAATATTCGCCGTCATCTCGATGATGAAAATATTTGTCCTACATTATCTAATTATCAACCACATGGAATTTGCGATACTTCATTTCGCTATCAACTGGATGAAGACGGTTTACAATTTGCTCAACAAGGGATTGAGGATTTATCTAATGCTATTGTATATACCCTAGTTTTTATCCCAGAAATCGAATCTGTTTTAGTTAAAGATGAAAATACTTCTCAAGAAACACTTTATGAGATTGAGTATATAGAAAAAAAAGAACATATAACAATTTATCATATAGAAAAGCGTACTGGAAAGCAAGTAGAAGAAATATTGATAGCCTCTTGTTCAAAAACTATTTGTTTAGCTGATGAAAAAGGTGATGTTAGTATTGCTATTCAATTAGAAAAAAAAGGTGATAAATATTCGGTTATCAAACTTAATTCATCTATACCTCTTTTATATTGTGACTTTCCTTTAATTGGTTCAGAAACAAAGTTTAAATGTCCAGTAGTGATTAATAGTCCATTATTAGAACCAACTGAACCCAGAGATAGTGTATTACTTGACGATCGAAATGAAACTGGTGGTAAAAAGAATAGAGAAATTTTTGTAGAAACTATTTCTCTCTATTCCATTTTATTGGATTATGCAGCACTCTACTGGTTAAATGCTCACTTACTTGCTAAATCAGGTTTGCCAAAAAATATTGAACTTGAATGGTATGAATCACAAATTCAAAGCCAAATTAGAGCAAAGGTTTTGACAACACCAATTGTATTTACTAAGGATAATCAAAAAATCGAATTGAATAATGCTTTAATTCCTTATTCTTCAAAAAATATTTTACCATTTTGGCAACTTGCGATCGCACTGCATCTCGATAAATTACCACAAAAACAAGATGTTAAAGATTGGTACGATATTATTACAACTGATAGCGGTTGGCCAAAAGAGTTACGCTATGACTTGTCAAGATTACTAGCAGATATTCACGAGCAAGAAAATTTAGAAAACTTATGCATGCGACTTGCTTTAAGCGAAGCTGATACCTTAGTTTGGTTAAACCAAGTTATAGCTTTTGTGTTTAAAGCTAAACAAACTGAACTTTTGAACAGTAAGTATGCTATATTGCCCAATCAATATGGAGAATTTCAGTTAAAAACAGAATTAGTTAAAGATGAAGGTATTCCACAAGGTTTAAAAGATGTTCTTTTACTTCTTGGTGAAGACTGGAAAAAAGAATTACTATATCTAGAAGTGAATTGTCAACTAGAAAGAAGCTACAATATTAGAAATATATCAGAAAGGATTAGTGGAATTATTACCGAACAACAACATCCAAACTTAAGAGAAGCCACTTATCTTCTAATTAGCTATATTCCTAATACCATAAATACCAAAAAAAATCTCCCAAAAGATATTTTAAACAAAAGAAACCAAATTTGGGAATTTGCTAAAGCTTTAGATAGAAATGTACCAGAAAAGCAACAATTGTCTAATTGGATTTCTTCTCTTTGGGATACTTGTGATGAATGGATTTTAAAGACGTTAATCCAAGATATAGCTAATTGTAAACAAGTTAGCGTACTTCAAGTTAAGATAGAACAGACTACAGAGTTAGAGACAGTTGAGTGGCTAAGTCGTTTTATCAATTTTCTTAAAGAGCATAAAAAAGCATCCTTATATAGCGAGCAGGCAATATTTCCAAATCAACAAGGAATTTTGAATAAAAAAGCCGACTTACTTTTTGATAATGATATTCCAGAAGAATTAAAGAATACTTTAGAGAAGTTTGGCTCAGATTGTAGAAACAAACTTTTACATAGGAAAATTTTAGGTTTTGAAGATAATCTAAAACACCTTAGTGTTAGTGATATTTCAAAAGAAATTAATGAAATTATTAGAGATAAGGATAGCAATCAAGATGATGATTTTAAGATGGCTATCTATGATTTAATTAGTTATTTTAAAGTTGGCAGTAAAGAAGAAAAAAGATTGAATATTTGGCAGTTTAGCCGCGATATTCATGGACAAATAATCCCAGAAAAAATATTTCTGAATAATCTCAATAAATTTTCATGGAAAGAGTGCAATAAATGGATTATAACATTAATTGTTGAGCAAATATCTCAAACTCAGAATTTAAATAACTTGATTAACTTATTATCTCTAAACCAAGAAAATACTATAAGTTGGTTGAACAATTTTATATACTTTATTAATAAATTTGATGATAGACTTTTGGATAGCTATAGTTTGATGCCAACTCAAAATGGCGATTTTCAACTTAGAAAAAACCTGAAGAAGGATGGCGGAATTCCAGAAGAGCTTAAAGAAATTTCACGTTACTTGAAGTTACAAGAATGGGATGATTTACTTTTATTAAATGATTCTAACTTTACAGATGTACAAGAAATAATTGAAGAGAGTGATACCGCAAATATAGCAGACATTGCCGTAGAAATTGATAATGCCATTAGAGACTATGATGGTGATAAACAAGATAATAGTTTTAGAGAAGTAGTTAAACAACTGTTACATTGGTCAAATTCCATTTCTGAAACAGAATTCAAAAAGTTGTTTACTTATTTCTACGACCATAGAGCGGAAATAGTTTTACAAGCTTTAGGAGATGACGAAACTAGAAACAATATTTTTGATGTGTTACAAGTCGAATCTCCCAAATTAAACGCTTTAGCTAATTTAGCACGAAACTCTGATATTACAGCAGAAGACTTAAATCAAATTTCAGAAAATCTTGATAAGTACAAGGTATTAGAAAATCTAAAAGGAAAATCAGATGTAGAAAACGAAGTTATTAAACTTTTAAAAGAATTTGGTATTGACTTGACTGAACTAATTAATCAAGTGTCAGATGACACAAATAGCATAGAAGTTCCCGATAAAGAATCAAAAGAATCTTCTACGGAATCTAGGATAATAAAACAAGGCGATGATGGCTCTAGCTATGGAGAAAATGCCGAAAAATACGGACAAATAGGTGAATATTGGGCAAAAAGTTTGTACGATAAATATTTAGAATATACTATCTTAGCTGTTGATGATAGTGGTTTCGATTTCAGATGTAATAAAGGCTCTGAGGAATTGAAAGTAGAAGTCAAAGCAAGAACTTTTAGCAGCCCAATTATCCGGTTCACAGTGAATGAGTGGAAAAAAATGGTTGCTTACAAAGATAATTATGAATTGCTAATATTCAGCCACGAAAAAGGTGTACCAAAAGAATTTATCCGAGTAAAAAAAGCGTGGCTAACTTTAGTAGATATACTTGCTTGTTTAAAAAATCAGCCCTTATCTAATGCATCTTATAGTAGCAGTAATATCGAATCTTTAATTGGTCTACAATCAAAAAGTAGAGAGCGAGGTAATGATATAATTATTCATTGGCATCGATTATTTAAAGATAATCAGCATCAAGATATTACTAAATACCAATACAATGATTCATCAGGCTTTTATAAATTATAGAAAGCGAACAATTATGGATATTCAAGCTTTGCTGTTTACGGGGTGACGGGCACCCTTACGGGTTCGGCAACAGCGAGTGGGGAAACCCCCTTTCTGCGCGCTGCCTCACTTTTTCAGTTATAATAAATTTATGTATGATCTGTTTGGACCTGATTTTAATTTTTTTGGCAATAGTAGAGTGAGTTTCGCCGCGCGTAAACCGAAATCTTCTATCAAGAAAACAGATAGCTTTTAAAGCATAGCTGAAATCAAAATTGTTTGCGATCGCATCATTTGTGCGAATTCTGCTAAAAATCAAATGTATAGGATTGATATACGGCACGATGCGTGTTTTTGAGTAGAAGCGAAATATCTGGATGAACAAATGTTAGCCAAGGTTGTTCCATCAGTTCAGAAACACTCCAACCGAGTAATGTTTGCCAGGCTGGGTTTACCCCTATAATATTTTTCTCTGCGCCTTCACTACAGTAGATCGTACCGCTTCCGACGAATTTTATATGTTCGCAAGTCGTAATTTCCCCGTATCATTATCTGTTCAATGAATTGCGATCTCAGTTTAAAACGAGGGAATTATTGCCATAATTAGTTAAAATTTCTTGACTGATACCTCTTAAAACATGAAACCTGGTACTGCTCCTCCTCTCAAAACTTCCACAATAAAAGCTGCACCGAAAATTAATTACCAAGTTGCCATGCCGAATCCTCAAACTCATCTGTTTGAGGTAACTTTGCACTTGGTTGATTATTCCGGATCCACCTTGGATTTGAAAATGCCGGTTTGGACTCCTGGCTCTTATTTAGTACGGGAGTATGCCAAACATTTACAAGATTTTTCTGCTTGTAGTGCAAATGTTGCTTTAACTTGGCATAAAGTAAGTAAAAATCATTGGCAAGTAAATACAGATACTATTTATGAAATTACAGTCAAATATCGTATTTTTGCTAATGAATTAACAGTGCGGACAAACCACTTAGATATAACCCACGGTTATTTTAATGGAGCGGCTATATTTCTCAGAATACCACAATTAGATCGTCTTCCAATTAACGTGACCATTGTACCACCGCACCCTCAATGGCAAGTAACCACAGCATTACCAGTTGTTGAAGAACAAACAAATACCTATGTCGCTGCTGACTTTGATACTCTTGTAGATAGCCCCTTTGAAATCGGTACCCACCAATTATATGATTTCGAGGTAGGGGGGAAACCTCACCAATTAGCAATTTGGGGAAAAGGTAACGCCGCAGTTCCACCGATGATTGAGGATATCAAAAAAATCATCGAAGTAGAAGCACAAATGTTTGGTGGTTTACCTTACGAAAAATATCTATTTCTGCTGCACTTATCCGCTCAATCATTCGGTGGTTTGGAACATAAAAACTCCTGCTCCTTAATTTATCAGCGTTTTGGATTTAGCCTACGCGAAAAATATGAGCGTTTCATGCAATTAGTAGCCCATGAATTCTTCCATTTATGGAATGTCAAACGTATTCGTCCTAAAGAATTGGAAGTTTTCGACTACGACCAAGAAAACTATACACCTTCTTTGTGGTTTTGTGAGGGAACTACAAGCTACTATGATTTGTTGATTCCTTTAAGAGCAGGAATTTATAATGTTAAATCATACTTGAATAATTTAAGTAAAGAAATAACTCGATATCTAACTACACCAGGGCGTAAAGTACAACCCGTTTCCGAATCGAGTTTTGATGCTTGGATTAAACTTTACCGTCAAGATGCTAACAGTCCAAATTCTCAAATTTCCTACTATTTGAAGGGGGAAATGATTTCGTTATTTTTAGATTTGCTAATTCGCGATCGCCATCATAATCAGCGTTCTCTTGATGATGTTATGCTCAAATTGTGGCAGCAATTTGGTCAAAATGAAATTGGTTATACAGCTACAGAATTAAAGCAAGTTATTGAATTAGTAGCTGGAATTGATTTAACAGAGTTCTTCCAAAACTACGTCCATGGTAAAGAAGATTTACCCTTTAATCAATATCTCGAACCTTTTGGTTTAAAGTTAGTTGCAGAAACTCCAAATGAACCATTTTTTGGAATTAAAGTAACTAGCAATAATGCAAAGGAATCGATTAAATTTGTAGAAGCTGATTCTCCAGCACAAATTGCCGGAATAGATGCTGGTGATGAATTATTAGCAATTGATGGGATTAAAGTAACGGCAAATCAGTTAAATGAAAGATTGAATAATTATCAGCCTCAAGATACCATTCAAGTTACCGTATTCCATCAAGATGAACTGCGTACTTATAGCGTTACTTTAGCTGAATCTCGTGCTCATAAATATCAGGTAGTACCAATTGAAAATCCCTCTGCTGCTCAGAAAGATAATTTTACAAAGTTTTTCAGAGTCTAGTTTATGAGTTTAAAGTAAAAATAGATAGTTAGTTTTTCACTTGTTGATGGGAGACGTAGCACTGCTACGTCTCTACATTATTTATTCGGATAAGCAGAAAATTTTGTAGATACTAAACAGCTACAAATTATGTCCGATTAAAATTAAACTCATTTAAATTTATACAAGACAATTCAATATTTGCTTGCGGTAGTTGATATAGGCACCGTTTGCTAAATATTGTTTATCATTAGAATATCTATAATCAGATATTTCTTTAAGTGATAATTGATTAAAAATATTTAAGCTTCTCAAAGCTTTTACCTGTACGCCGAAGAATTCTATAGTATTTATATATTTGTTTCTTGCACCTTCTTCATTTTTTAAGTAATCTATCAGTTGCGGCATTATGAAAAATTCAAATCTATAATTATAATAGTTGTAAGTGGTTATAGATAATGCGTTGTAAATATTTTCATCTAATCCGCAATATTTTTTTATATCAATCCAAGCGTTTCTAACCTGAGTTGCATATCGTTTTCTTCGGGTTCTATTTATTATTTCATAGTCATTACTATTAATAGCGATTACTATACATTTTTTTTTACTATCATCTTCATATTTACCAATTACCACCGAACGAACTATAGGAGCAAAAAATATTGGTTTGTTAAAAACTTTTAATAAACGCTTAATTTATCGTTCTACCATACTTTATTGTTAGCGTCAGCTACAATATATATTCCAGATTCAATAGGTAGACGAGAGCGTTGTGTAAATAAAGCATTTGACCAATCTTTCCATTCCATTATTCTAATAATTTTTGAAGTGCATATTTTTTAGAATGCCCTTCTTAAACTAAAAAAATAACATTTAATCAGTTTGTTGCTTGTCTTAGATACGACAACTAATTTAACTTGTAACGAAAATCTGAATTTATCGTGTCGTAACTCAACATCATGATTGTAAATAAAGAATACTCAAATACCGATAACTTAATCTTGGATTACGGTTCAAAAATAAGTTATTCATTCAAAACTATTTCTCTTGATGAACCTAACTAAACCTACAAATTAAAATTATTATGATACGGGCATCCCTGCCCGTATATTAATATAGTTGATCTACAAACCGTGTTTTTTCAAAATCCCTGGCTCTTGCTGCATTGGTAACACATCTAACACATCAATTTGAGAACAGTATTTTAAATCATCATTGCAATCCAAACCTAATAGCCGTTTACCATGACTGGCATATTTAAACATTTGCAATAAATCCTCTTTCCATTGAGAATAAAGCGCCATCCCAGCAACCACTTCATCATTACCCGCAACATCATCTATAGATAACTTAGTTTTTTCTATTAGATGATGAGCGATCGCACCAGCACAAGCAGTATCCTCAAGAGAATAACTACCTTGCCATCCCGAGCCTACTATCCAGACATTTTCTGGTCTATTTTTTGCTAAATATTCCACCACTGATGTTAAATTGACAAATGCCCCAGTAATAACAGTTTGTGCTTCCTGTATTCTTTGTAAAGCACGAGTACCGTTAGTAGTGCTTATAAACAAGCGCTTGCCTTCAACTACTTCCGGCTTACAGTCAAGGGGAGAATTACCCAAATCAAATCCAGGAACTTTTGCACCGCCTCTTTCTCCAGCTCGCAAACGTTTGTCAGCGGGAAATTTCTCGCTGACTTCGACGAGTTTATCCAAATCACTGAAAACTTGAACAGCTTCCCCTCCTGCTGCTAAAACTGTTGCCATTGTCGTAGTTGCTCGCAACACATCAACTGCAATGGCGCATTCTGGCATCTCGTTAGTTGGGGTAACTTCGGGAGTATGATAAATAAATAACTTCACGCGCTTGGTACACCTGCCTTTATACACTGCCGAGATTTTAATACGCTGCCGGTGCCAACAGGAAGCAGGGAAATGAGCAGATGGGAAGACTAGAAAAAAGAAGTTATCAATTAGGAGTTAGGAGTTAAAAGTTAAGGAATGTTTAACATACAGTCCTTTAAGCTTTAACATACAGACCAAATGCTACCGCTTTTACATTAAGAGTAAGATCTCAAGCTGTAATTTGGAAAAAGAACACCTTGAAACAAACCACATTTGGTTATGCAAGTGTTTACATTTCGTAACACCTCTGAATCCAAAATCTAAAATCTCAAATCCAAAATCAAAATGGCTCCTTTACCAGATTACCGTCCGAAACAACTTTCCCTCGGTCCATTGGAAGCAGAAATTTTAAATATTGTTTGGCATTTAGGCAAGGCTACAGTCAAAAATGTCCACGATCGCATTTTGGCTGACCCCAACCGCGAATTAGCTTATACTTCAGTTACTACTGTGTTGCGACGACTAACGCAAAAAGGTTGGCTCGAATGTAATAAACAAGGAAAAGCATTTTATTGGCAACCATTGCTCACAAAGCAGCAGGCAGAAGTTATTCAAGCTCACGAGCAGTTACAAAAATTTCTCAAAGTGGGCAATCCTGATGTCATTGCCGCTTTTGCAGATAGTTTAGATGAAGCTGCCAGTGCGAAAATACAAGCAATAGCAAAACGAGTTCAAGCTGCACGGCAAGCGAGGGAGGAGTAATAATGCATTTATTCATCATTTTTGCAGCCTTTTTAGTTGCACACACCACAAGATATCAATGGAGTCAATCCCCCGGTAGATGGAATGAACGTTGGCAGCGATCGCTATTCTTCTTTCTATTTCCTCCCTTATTAATTTTAACGACAACCTTTGCTTTAGTGTTTATGGGGCCTCAAGGCACAATGGGCGGTTTGCAAACTGGTTGTTATGGCTATGTAATTGCTTTAATAGCTCTTACTTTTTTTGCCATTATGTGTATTAAACAGGCGTGGCAAGGATGGGAATCGATAAAATCGGTTCGTGAGTGTCCCCTTGTCAAAGTAAAGGGGAAACAAGTGCGTTTACTAAATACAGGAGCATTATTCGCCGGACAAATTGGGTTTTTACAACCCGAATTAGTTCTGAGCTCTGGATTAGTGCAAACTCTCTCAAGCAAGCATTTAGAAACCGTCTTAGCCCACGAAGAAGGACATTATTATTACCGCGATACATTCTGGTTTTTCTGGTTGGGTTGGATGCGAGAATGTACGGCTTGGCTACCTAATACAGAAGTTTTATGGCAAGAATTATTAACTTTGCGGGAATTGCGAGCTGATGCCCACGCAGTTTCTGAGGTGGATCCCTTGCTGCTTGCTGAATCCCTGCTAATGGTTGTCAGTAGTTCCCCCGTATCATCAGGAGTTCTTTGTGCTGCATTGGGTTCAGTGGGTGCAAACCGTTTAGAAGAAAGAGTAGAAGCTCTTTTATCTCAACCACAACCAACTCCAAAGCTTCATTTCACCTCTTTGAACTGGCTTTTATGGACTTTTTTGCCACTAGTTAGTGTAGTGTTTCACAGTTGAGATGGATTTAGACATGGGGTATGGGGCATTGGTTAATTTACAATTCTTAACTGAGAACCCCTAACTCCTCACTCGTAAACCTAACTCTCCCCATGTATTTATAGTCCTGAAGGATTTGATATAGATAAATATCTATGCATATAAGCTAAAAATACATATATAAGAATTATTTAGACTACTTATCGCTTAATTATCTAACTAAGTTATTCCTTTTTGGCGGATATAAAGTTAACCTATAGAATAAGATTAAAAAATAATCTCAGTGAACTTTATAAATACTTTCATAGAACGGTTGTAAATCTATAACCGCTAACTATTATGCTGCTTTGTTTAGAGGTGAATTAATGGCGCAATATCTGCTAGAAACAGTTTGGTTGGTGCCTATATATGCCTTAATTGGCGGGCTTCTAGCTATCCCTTGGTCACCGGGGATCATTAATAAAACAGGACCGAGACCAGCGGGTTATGTCAATTTGATCGTGACATTCTTGGCATTTATGCATAGTTCGATTGCATTGTCAACAGGTTGGAACCGACCAGCATATGAAGTTTTTATACCTTGGTTAGAAACAGCGGGTTTAAGATTATCCATAGATTTAGAAATATCTGCAATTACCCTTGCAGCCATGACTTTAATAACCGGGTTAAATTTGTTAGCTCAGATTTACGCTATCGGTTACATGGAAATGGACTGGGGTTGGGGACGCTTTTATTCTCTGTTGGGAATATTTGAAGCTGGTTTGTGCGCCTTAACTTTGTGTAATAACTTATTTTGTAGTTATGTGATTTTGGAAGCTTTAACTCTAGGAACCTACTTACTCGTGGGTTTGTGGTTCAGTCAACCTCTGGTGGTAACAGGTGCTAGAGATGCTTTTTTAACCAAGAGGATAGGAGATTTATTTTTGTTAATGGGGGTATTAGCATTATATCCCCTCACTAAAACTTGGAATTACTACGATTTAAAAGAATGGGCAGCAACTGCTGACGTTAACCCGACGGTGATATCTTTAATATGTTTAGCATTAATTGCTGGTCCGATGGGTAAATGCGCTCAGTTTCCTCTACACTTATGGTTGGATGAAGCCATGGAAGGACCTGTGCCCAGTACCATTTTGCGGAATTCGGTAGTAGTAGCTAGTGGTGCTTGGGTATTAATTAAACTACAACCTGTATTCAGTTTATCGCCCTTAGTTTCTACTGCAATGGTGGCGATTGGAACCTTGAGTGCGGTAGGTGGTTCATTGATTGCGATCGCGCAAGTTGACATCAAACGCTGTTTATCGTACTCAGTTAGTACTTATATGGGTTTGGTATTTATCGCCGTAGGAACTCAACAAGATGAAACGGCGCTGTTATTGTTACTTACCCATGCTTGTGCAGCAGCTTTATTAGTAATGAGTACGGGTACAATAGTCTGGAACAGCATAACTCAAGATATCACGCAGTTAGGGGGATTGTGGTCCCGTCGTCCGATATCGGGAATCACTTATATCGTTGGAGTTTTGGGTTTAATTGCGTTTCCGCCTTTAGGTAGCTTTTGGGCATTATTGAAATTAGCTTCACAGTTGTGGACAACGCAAACTTGGTTAGTAGGAGTAATCGTAATTGTTAATGCTTTAACAGCAGTTAGCTTAACTAGGGAATTTGGTTTAGTTTGGGGTGGTAAACGTAAACCAATGAGCGAACGTTCACCCGAAGTTAGTTGGCAAATGACTTTACCAATGATGATTTTATTCGGTTTCGTGTTGCATCTGCCTTTAATATTACAAAGCTTGTCTCTTTTACCAAATTGGGCAACTTTGAATAAAGATGTTGCGCTGTTACTAATTTGGTCGAGTATTTTTGGTTGTAGTATCGGTGGAGTCATTTATTTAGGGAATATTCCTAAACCTTTACGCTTCCCTTGGAAAGGTTTACAAGATTTGATTGCCTATGATTTCTACACACCTAAGTTATACAGAATGAGTATTGTTTTAGGTGTGGATTTACTTTCAAAATTAACAGATATGGTTGACCGGTTTGTGGTTGATGGCATTGTTAATTTAGTTGGTTTGGTATCTCTTGGTGGAGGTGAAGGTTTAAAGTACAGTAATACTGGACAAACTCAATTTTATGTTTTCATCGTACTTTTAGGAATAAGTTTTTTGGGGATGGCAGTTACTTGGCAATATTGGGGAAATCAGCTTTTACAATTAATAATTAACAATTAACAGTAAAAAATTGATAACTGATAATGATAAGTGCTTTAATTTGGATACCTATTTGGGGAGCAGCCATAATTGCTTTATTACCTGCAAATATTACTGCTAATAGAATTCGTTTAGGTGCTGCACTAGTTGCAGCAATTACTTTTGTTTGGAATTTGTTAATACTATTAAGGTTTGATATTAACAATCCACATATCCAGTTACAGGAATATCTTCCTTGGAATGAAACTCTCGGTTTAAGCTATAAATTGGGAATCGATGGAATATCAATATTAATGTTGTTGCTGAATAGTTTCCTCACTTGGATTGCTATTTACAGTAGCAGTAAACAAACAGAACGTCCTCGACTTTTTTACTCTCTAATTCTCCTAGTCAGTGGTGGAGTTGCAGGTGCATTCGCAGCACAGAATTTATTGCTATTTTTCCTATTTTACGAACTCGAATTAATTCCTTTTTATCTGTTAATTTCGATTTGGGGTGGCGAAAAACGGAGCTATGCGGGTATAAAATTCCTGATCTACACTGCCGTTTCTGGAGCTTTAATTTTAGCAAGCTTCTTGGGTATAGTTTGGCTTTCTGGTTCTGAGAATTTTAATTACGATGCTATTTCGATCCAAAACTTATCGGCAACCTTACAAATCATTTTACTTTTGGGAATAGTACTGGGCTTTGGAATTAAAATACCATTAGTTCCTTTACATACATGGTTGCCCGATGCTTATGTAGAAGCAAACGCACCTGTAGCGATTCTTTTGGGTGGAGTTTTAGCGAAGTTAGGAACTTATGGTGTTTTAAGATTTGGATTGGCTTTATTCCCCGAAGCTTGGAGTGCGATCGCACCTAGTTTAGCAATTTGGGGAGCAATCAGTGCAATATATGGAGCCGTAACGGCGATCGCTCAGAAGGATATCAAGCGTATGGTAGCCTATAGTTCTATAGGTCATATGGGTTATATACTTTTGGCAGCCGCGGCAAGTACACCTTTATCGATGGTGGGTGCGATCGCTCAAATGTTCAGTCACGGAGTAATTTTAGCGATTCTTTTCCATTTAGTAGGGGTTGTAGAAACCAAAGTCGGAACTCGCGAGTTAGATAAGCTTAATGGTTTAATGAGTCCTGTAAGAGGTTTACCGGTGATTAGTGCTTTACTTGTATTGGGGGGTATGGCTAGCCTTGGTATTCCTGGGATGACAGGGTTTGTAGCGGAATTCCTGGCATTTCAAGGAAGTTTTCCCGTCTTTCCGATTCAAACATTATTGTGTGTTGTTGCTACAGCTTTGACTGCTGTTTACTTTGTAATTCTGCTTAATCGTACCTGTTTTGGCAAACTCGATAACAATTTAGCTTACTATCCTCAAGTGTTCTGGTATGAGAAAATACCAGCGTTTATTTTAGCAGGTGTAATTATATTTTTGGGAGTACAACCTACTTGGTTAGTTCGTTGGAGCGAGCCCACAACTACGGCGATCGTTGCAAATATTCCTGCTGTTGAAAAAACTGTAATTCCACAAGTCGCTTTGAATAAATAATAAGGGGAATAGGGAATAGGGAATAGTGAACAGCAAGGAGTAAAACTATGCTTAAATCATCTGTTAAGAGAAGACTTAATATTTTTGATTGTAAGTTTTCTACTGGATACTGACGAAGCTAACGCGATTTTTAATTAGCAGCGAATAACTATTCCTTACTTACTATTCTCCATTCCCCGTTCCCTGTATTTCTTAAAACTAATTAAAAAATGGTACAAACACCTGATATCAAAACGGCAAAATTACCGCCATCAAATCATGAATTTGCAGAAGTAATCCACCGCTTAGAAGCTGGTGGTTCTATGTTACCGGATAACCCGGAAAATTTGATGCAAATTATCGGTATTTATAAAGCATATGCGGTACCGATGGATTTTTATTGGCGCGATTTACTTTATATTGCCGAAAGAGTATTTTTAAATCCTTTTCCCTTTTTTAAATATTTCTTACCTAAAGATTATTTACAAAGACATAATCATTATGCAGGGGATGATGCTGATTTACGAGTTTGGCGTGGAGAAGCAATAGCACATCCCGAACTTTTGGAATTTATTGAAAAAGGTGAAACTGGTAAGAAGATACCAAAGTTATGGCATCATTTATTCCATGACAGAATTAATATGGAATTTGCCGAAGCTTGTATGAGAGCCATGCTTTGGCATGGAAAAGATATGGGTTTAGGTAAGTTTGATGATTACCTAGATACCGAAGAATATAGACAAAATGCAGATAGAGCAATAAAAGCCTACTTTAAAGGCAATCCGCCAATGCAGTTGCTCTATAAACTGTTCCCGGATATGTTTTTAGAACAGTGTCGTCAAGCTTCTTATTATTCCAACTTGGGTTTATTTTGGGAAGTAATGGCACCAGTTTTCTTTGAGATGTCAGATATGTATGACGAAGGAAAACTGACAAGTGTACCAGAAGCAATGGATTTCTTGGTAAATGGTATTTTTGCAGTAGCAAATCGTCCAATTTACCATCACGTTTATGTAGGGGATGAGTGTTACGAAGTTATTCCCAAATCAAAAGGTTTTACATGGTTAAATGAAGCAGCATTACCTTATGTAGAAGCAATATTTTATCGTACTGCTCCTTTCCGAGGGACAAAATCTTATAATGCTCAAGCAAAGCAAGTACCTGACGAACAAAAAGACTTTCACTATGGAATTCTTTATGCTGATGTATTCCCTGTAGGTACTGCAGGAATTCCCCCAACATTATTAATGCAGGATATGTTGCATTTCTTGCCACAATATTTAATTGATTATTATCAACAATATTGTCGCGGTACAAATGATATGTTGATTCAGTTAGGAATTACTTTTCAACGTTCGATGTACAATGTAACATCCGCTGTAATTCAGGCTTTACGCACGGCTACTTTATATCCTTTAGATGATGAAAACCCCGAACATTTACAAGCAAATCGGGAGTTTTTTGAAATGCAGTTAAATCGGTTTACTCGTTCCGATTATGGAATGAGAGATGCAGCGAGGTTGAGAGATATTCAGCGACAGGATTATCGTTAATTAAGATTGTTAGTTGCGTATAATGCAGGTAGAGGGAACGTAGCAGTGCTACGTCTCTACATTTTTTTATTATTATAACCAATTTGCGCTTTTTCTTTGTAGGGTGCTGTGACAGCTAAGAGAATCTATCCAACACAATTAAATAATTATCGTAATGCTTTCACGCACCAATTGGTTGATAATATTGCGTGACGGTAGATTCAATTTTTTAAATTACACATTAGATTCTCGCAGATGCTTTAAAAACCGTAAAATTTGAGGTCATTTGCCATTATTTTTCAACATCAGTTAATTTTTCAAAATTTCTGGGAACTAAAAAAATATAAGCAAATATAAAAACTTTTAAATAAAGTAAAAATTTATCATCTTCCAGAAACAAATCATTACATTAATTAGAAATTATTCAAACTCTTCCAAATATGTTAAAAATAATTCTTACCCCACTCAACCCAAAGGATAAGAATTATTACACATTTATTAAATAATTCTTTCAAGAGTGTCAAAGAAATCCGGATAAGAAACCGACGCAGCTTCCGCACGATTAATGTTAGTTTCACCACGAGCATTCAAAGCCGCGATCGCCAAACTCATAGCAATCCGATGATCTGTAAAACTGTCCAGTTCAGCACCAGTAAGGGGAATACCGCCAGTAATTTCCATACCGTCTGGTAATTCCTTTATGCTAGCCCCCATTGCATTTAGCTGATTAGCCATTACAGTAATGCGATCGCTTTCTTTCACTCGCAATTCAGCAGCATCTTTAATTACAGTAGTCCCCTCGGCAAATACTGCCGCAACAGCTAAAATGGGAATTTCGTCAATTAATCTAGGTATGATGTCTCCCTTGATAGTGCAACTTTTCAGTTTGCTGGAACGAACCCTTAAATCAGCTACAGGTTCCCCAGCAACCTCTCTTTCGTTTTCTCGTGTAATATCAGCCTCCATCATCTCCAAAGCTTCTAAAACACCAGTGCGAGTGGGGTTAACGCCAACATTTTCAATTAGTAACTCTGAATCTGATACAATTGCTCCAGCTACCAACCAAAAAGCTGCCGAGCTTATATCTCCCGGTACAACTACGTTTTGTCCGTATAATTTCACCGGACCATTAACACTAACGCTATGAGTTTGGTCATCAATATCTAATTTTGCACCAAATGCTCGTAACATTCGTTCGCTGTGATCCCGAGATAGAGCAGGTTCAGTAACAGTAGTTTTACCCTCAATGGATAAACCAGCCAGTAAGATACAGGATTTAACTTGGGCCGAAGCTATGGGAGAATGATAATGAATTGGTTTGAGGTTTTGTCCGCAAACCGCCAAGGGTGCTTTAGAATTATTATCTCTTCCCCAAATTTGTGCTCCCATTTGTTGCAAAGGTTTAACAACACGAGACATTGGACGCGAACGTAAGGAATCATCTCCTGTAACGGTAAAAAAACGTCCCCCATGGGATGCCAAAATTCCTAACATCAATCGCAACGTGGTACCAGAATTGCCAGCATCTAAGACATTAAGGGGTTCGAGTAAATTGCCCAAACCAATACCTTTAACCCTTACCAATTCAGTATTCAAATCTGA
This sequence comes from Cyanobacteria bacterium P01_D01_bin.50, assembly GCA_039200565.1. GTDB lineage: Bacteria > Cyanobacteriota > Cyanobacteriia > Cyanobacteriales > Nostocaceae > Rivularia. The sequence goes on from JBCCSG010000004.1 coordinate 24,979, forward strand.
AACTTCTGCCCCCATAGCTTGGAAACAGCTAGCTGTACTGCGGGGATCTTCTCCCAAAAGCAATCCTTCGATACAGGTTTCACCTTCGGCAAGTGCACCCAACATCAAAGCTCTATGGGAGATAGATTTATCACCAGGGACTCGAATCTTACCATTTAAAGATAGTCCCTCAACAGGTCGTCGAATAATTAACTTGTGGTTCCGGTTTTGTTTAGTTTCTACGGTTATAACAGAAGCCGACATTAGGATAAACTGGCGTGTGACTGTACGGGAACTAAATATCTAAGCAAAAGCTTAATTTATAAACTTCCTCGCTAGTATCCTACCCCTAAACCAAGACATCATTACCAAAATTAAACTTATTTATTCAATAGCTTCTCACCACTATCCCTCCCATGCTCACTCATCAACGCAAACCTGTTTCCTTATCACTAATTTCAACAGATTTACCAGTCCAGTCTGTTGTTGAAACTGCTGCTACCTTATATCAAAAAGATAGCCAGCGCTTTCATCTGTTATTGAATGCGCCACCCATTAAAACATGCCTTGAAGCACAAACCCAAAATTCCCAAAATGCTCTCTTAACACCCCCACAAACTAATCCTCGCGTTTCAAGTAGTCCAAGAATTTTATGGTTGGAAATATCGCCTTATAGAGTAACGATGACAATGCAAGGCAATCCCCATCTAAGTTATCGTCACTTCTGGGAAAAAGGAGTTTACGGTGTGACTCGTTACTGGCTACCTAATGAATCCTTGCAAAATAACCACCCAATCCGCCTGAGAAATTTTACCCGCGATCTTAAATTAACAGGGCATCCTTTACCAGAACATTTACGGGTGGAATACGAATTGTGGGCTGGAACACTTCAGTTAGGACATTACATCCTTAATTTAGAAATTCAGCATTAATTTAGTAGTTAGTAGTTATTAGTTAGTGGTTAGTGGTTATCAACTATCCACTATCAACTATCCACTATCAACTATCCGAAATAAGCCGGCTCCGAACCCGGTTTCCACTTAATATTGCAACCAATGCTCGGCTTTTGTTCTTCTATCAGCGATTTACCTGCTAAAACAGCATTTATAGCAGCACGTAAATCTTTACCCGTTACTGGCTTACCATTACTAGGACGACTATCATCCAATTGTCCGCGATAAAATAGTTTGCGATCGTCATCAAATAAGAAGAAATCAGGCGTACAAGCAGCAGTATAACTCTTAGCAGTTTCCTGGGTTTCGTCATAACACAGAGGAAACTTGAAATCTAATTCTGTCGCCATTGTTTTTAATAAATCCGGCGCATCATCAGGATAATTTGCAACATCATTAGAACTAATAGCAACAATTCCTAAATCGCTTTGTAAATAATCTTGTCCTAATTGAGCCAATTCTTCCTGTACGTGCTTTACAAACGGACAGTGACGACAAATAAACATCACCAACACAGCTTTTTTATCAGTAAATGTTGATAGGGAAATAGTTTCTCCAGATACCACATCAGGTAGTTGAAAATCCGGAGCCGCCGTCCCTAAAGACAACATTGTAGATGCAGTTAAAGCCATAATTATTCTTACCCCTCGATTAAAAAAACAATATTTTTCAGTTATTTTAAACCTTTATGAATTATCGGTGATAAAATTCCCAATGCCTTATGCCCAATTCTCAATTCCCGAAATAAAACATGAATCGATTTCGAGTAGAAGTTATCACAAAAACACCACTACCGCAGCAAGTTATTTACGCTGCAATGCATCAAGACTACACCGATAGATTCGTATATGACGATCGCGACAAATTCCCTTCAGAATCAAAATGTGGCGAAATTATAGTAAAACGTCTTTTAGCTGGAGAAAGAGGTCATTATGGCCCAATAGAGCATCCCCAAATCGTGTTTAACTGCGGCTATTTCCCTCACAGCGTCATGCAACAAGCACGTACTCATCGTATTAGTGTATCTTTTGATGTTCAATCTTTTAGATATACTTCCGAACAATTTATTCACGTAGCTGAAGGTAAAAAAGATATAGAAGATGTTTTTTATCTACGTCCTGTAGGTTATTACACTAATCGCCAAGGCAAAAAATATCACTATTCACAAGAACAAAGAGAAGCTGATTTAAATTGGTGCATGGAAGCTGTTAAGCGATATAAAACTGATTTTGATAACGGCATTTCAGAAGAACATATTAGAGGGAAAATGCCATTTGATTATCGCCAGCATTTCATAGTCAGTTTCAATTTACGCTCTTTGATGCATTTTTTAGATATGAGAAACAAAAAAGATGCTCAACTTGAAATTCAAAAACTCTGCGAATTGATGTTAGTTCACTTTGAAAACTGGGCTCCAGCCATAGCAGAATGGTATAAGTCTCATCGTTTAGCTAAAGCGAGATTAGCACCTTAATCAATGAACAGTTAACAATTAACACTGAACGTTTATCAATAAACCCAGATCCCCGCCTTGAAATGAATTTCAAGGCTAATACACAAAGTACGTTAAAACGTACTGGAATGCTTACTTAGTCCAATTTATCTGACTTTTGTTATTAGCTTGGGAATTTATTCTTAATGGTCGCATTAAATATATATGATGGCTCTGTTCTAGTCATATTTATATGACTTTAGCTAAAAGAGCGGTGCTTTTCAACCTCCGGGCGAGTGTGATAGAAAACTCATCATATTTTACAGAACAAAGCACTAGTATTATACAAATCTCGCTATTATACAAATTAAGTGCGTAACAGCTTATTAAACCCAAAGTCGTTTAATCATTTAACCCATAATTTTTATGTCATCAGCAACTTCTACAACCGACGCAATTTGGATTGTTACCGAAGAAATATCAGAAACATCAAAGAACGATGACACATCAACTCCTAGAGGTTCCAGAGGAGGTGATGATGTGGGAGGAGTACTCGGTGGTACGGAAACTACTGAGGAAATAATAGTTAAGAAAAAACAAGGCGAAATAGTTATTACCAAACGCAAAGTTCAGGTAAGTAAACTCAAAGGACAAATGAGGGAATTTCTGCAAGCAATGAGAGAAATGCTTGATGAAGCAGAAACACCGAATTCCAAAATGCAGCTTGATGAAGTGGAGTTATCTGTGGAAATTAACGGTGAAGGGCAAATCAGTTTGATTGGAATTGGTGGTGGAAAAGCTGGAGGTAAAGGAGCGATGACTTTTAAATTTAAGCGGAGATAATCGGCGTATCAGATGGGTGAAAATTGGGCAATTACCTTCGGTAGAGCTTCGCTTAACGCGATCGGCATAAATGACTACGACAACCTACAAAATCTTAATTATGCTTCCGCTTTCCGTCGCTGGAACATCCCTTCCTAGGTTGACGACGATATCGGGCTGCGGGTTGTGTGCGATGCCGTTCCAAGGACTTAATATTAGCCCTTTATACTTTAGCCCTTTTGCTCTTTGCTCTCTTTATTTTTTACCTTTGTAGATTGCAAGAGCCGAGCAATCAAAATTTTGTTTTCAAAAATTGAGTTTATCGAATATTGTTAACATTTTGTATCTTTTGATAATGAAAAATAATAAATAATATCTTTTCTCCTTACATCCTAATGAAAAAATATGAGCAAAAAAACTCTGCGCTCCTTTGCGCTTCCCTCTGCACTCCTCTGCGTTAAAAAAATATAATATTTAACAGGTAAGCACCATCTTTTATTGATGCGTTATGGCAATTTCTAATTTTCTCGAATCATCAAATCTTTGGTAACCTTATATATTGAGAGTGGTAATGGTTTGTGCTGCGTGACGGTAATTTCAAATCATTTTTTTATAGGTGTTAAATTATTGTAACCGTCACACACCCGACAAAAAATATATTCTCGAATATTTTCAACAACTTCAATCAATACTAAATAACGAATCATCCCAATCGTCGATAAAGTTCAGCGTTTTTCTGTATTACATAATTAGCAGCTTCTGTAAAATCGTTTTTGGGATGGTTTAATAAATCTTCTATACTCGCAGATAATAACTCTTTGGTAGAGATTCCTAATTTTTGCGCTACTTCCTGTAGTTTTTGCAGTTGATGCTCTGAAATATTAATTGTAATTGCGATCGTAATGAAGAATTTAGAATTTATAATTTAGAATGAAGAATAATAAAGGATTATCGAATTATTAAATCTTTTGTAGGTATTACACACCCTTGTATATTGAGAGTGGTAATGGTTTATGGTGCGTGACGGTAATTCCAAATATTTTCGTTAAAGATGTTAAATTATCGTAACCGTCACACACCCTACAAAATAAAATATTTTAAATAAAATATATGATTTAACTATTTTCCTGCTGTTTCAATAAAGTAAGTAAATCAGAAATCGCAGAAAAATCTATTAATTCCTCTCCCAATATTTCCAATTTTTTGGTAGATAATAACCGAATACGCTCAATAATTGATGAATCTATTTCACCGAAGCGTCGAGTTAACAAACGTATCACAAATTGAAATGCTTCTTCCTGCTTTCCTTTTTCTTCTCCCTTTTGTAAAATATCTTGATGAATAACAGATTCTTGCATAATATCCTCACTTAATAAGTAAGTCGGTAGAAATAAACCCAACTATATTACAGAATGTAAACTGACTCCAAAACCTTGTTACTACTCACTATTCACTATTCACTACTCACTTCCCCCAATTACTATTTTCAACGCCAACCTACTTAATTGACGAATAAAATCCTTTTCAAATTTCAAACCGGCTAAAATTTCAGTGTATGCTGCAATCTCTTGTCTGGTGTTTCTATCTGGAATTCTAGCAACAGTCTGAGCTACTTGAGATAAGAAGGTTTCGGATATCTTTGTGTTAATGGTGCTAATGGTAATAATGCCAGATTGTTGAGAAACATTGATGAATCTTGCTCCCACATCCGCAATACTCGATAACAGTGGGTTGTTGTTTCGCTGACGTATTGTTCTGTATAAGCGATTTCGTTATTTGTCTCTTGCAAGAAAATCACAACTTGGGTAACCCGAACTTTATATTGACGTATCAACCTCACCCTCCGGGTTCAGCAGTTACTCTACTTGGGGATACCCCAAGACCGTACTGCTTCACGGAATAATCCAGCATCCTAAATGGTAATGGTGGATTTGAGATAGTTCGAGTTTGGAATTCGATATGTAAAATTTGATTTGGTATTTGTAAAAATGTCACAGAATCGGCTCGGATTGGTTCTAAACTCAATTCTGCTTTGAGTACTTTGACTGTTGTTTGTTGTTCTCCGAGCAACCAGTTAACAAATTCTATGGGATATTTTTCTGCTAAAACCTTGCAAATATTATCAAAGCTCATGAATTACACCTTTCATGAAAAGATTAATAAATTCCCGTATATCAAAGCCAAAATATTATAAATCTGAAATCAAACCTGGGTCTTGCTGAATAAAAAAATATACACCAAATCAAGCCAACCTTCGTTGGCTTTGTAAAAGTAGCTCCACTATAGCCAGAGTGAGAGCTATTGAACTTTTAAATCCTCGCGATCGTCACCCTTTCCGGTTGATCCTGATACTTCCCTTGACGAGCTTCATAACTAATCGCACAAGGCTCCCCTTCTAAAAACAATAACTGCACCACACCTTCATTCGCATAAATCCGACAATCAGCACTAGAAGAATTAGAGAATTCCAAAGTCAAATGACCCCGCCATGCAGCCTCAGCAGGTGTCAAATTTGCAATAATTCCGCATCTAGCATAAGTAGATTTACCGATACAAATCACCGAAATATTATCTGGAACTTCCAACCTTTCCAAAGCCACACCCAAACCATAAGAGTGAGCCGGTAAGATAAAATAATCCCCAGAATCCGAATTATGTAAAGGCGTTGATTCTAAATTCTGCGGATTGAAATTTTTAGGATCTACAACTGTTCCAGGAATATGGCGAAAAATACGAAACTCCGTCGGAGAAAGGCGTATATCATAACCATAGGAAGATAAACCATAACTAATAACGCGGCGCGATAAATTATCTTCCTCACGATTAAGCTGCCTAATTAAACTAGGTTCAAAAGGAGTAATCATCCCCTTTTGAGCCATTTTAGAAATCCAAATATCGTTTTTGATCACAGATTAATAACTATAAGTTGAAGGAATAAAAATTAAAGGTCTGCACGTTAAAAATATAATTACTTCCAACTCCTCACTTATAACTCTTAACTATTTCCTAATCTTATCTGCCTAGGTTAAAGTCGATGAGGACGACGAACTTCTGTAACTTCGTCTGCTAAATCCAGGATCGATTTAGGCATTTCCGCTCCCGTGAGAATGATATCAACACTTTGGGGACGCTTGGCCAAAAATTCGATAACTTCTGTTTCAGGAATTAAACCAAAGTTGATTGCTAAACTTAACTCGTCTAATACAACGAGAGAATACTTACCCTCATTCACTACACTCAGTGTATGATGCCACAATGAATGTAATGCTTCGGTTTCCATATCGTCTAAGTGGGGTGTGTCGATGCAACGTGGTAAGTCACAGCGAATCCAATCTAAATTTTGTCCCAACACCATAGGATTATCTTTTCCCTGATGAATACCACCTTTGAGAAATTGCACTATCAATACTGGCGTACCTTGACCAGCTATTCTCAGCGCTTGCGCCATTACGTTAGTAAAAAAACTACGGTAAGAACTAGTAAAAACTTGTACTAATCCTTTGATTGTATGTGATAAACTAACGGTCGAATTTACACTTTTATTTTCTAGCTGAGCAACCATAGATAAATATAAAGAAACACAAAATATAGTATTTTTACTGAAGCAATTTCTTGCAAACTGACTTAGTAATTAAGTCCAGCGACAAGCCTATGGGGTAATGAAAGGCTTATTGCATTATTAGTCAAGCATCACTTTTGCTCTTAAGTCAATAGCTATTAAAATTTATATTTATATTGTCATAAATGCAATATTTAGTAAAAATAAAAACATCTTTTATATTGGAGTCATATTTATCAATAAAGCTTAAAAAAATAGCTGTGATATTCAGCCAAATTTTAATTATCCGGGGTGACTATTTGTCTGAAGACTCTTAACATAGCAGATAAAAGTTTCAAGTCACGCGAACTTAATAATAGTTAGAGGAGTTGATTATATTTTGAGATTAGTTGTTTTGGGAGGTTCGGGTTCGGGTAAAAGTACTCAAGCACAAAAGCTTAGTATACACTTTGATATACCTATAATTTCCACAGGTGACATCTTAAGGCAAGCCATATCAAGATTAGATGAATTAGGTCGCAATGCGCAGTCATTCGTCAAAACAGGTGAACTGGTACCTGATGAAATGATGATCGATCTAATCCGTAATCGTTTACGACAGCCAGATGTTGCTAGCGGTTGGGTTCTAGAAGGCTATCCTCGTACGGCTTTTCAAGCCGAAGAGTTAGATTTCTTGTTAGATGACTTAGGACAAAAGTTAAGTTGGGCAATTTATTTACAAGTACCAGAAACTGTAATGGTAAATCGTTCTTTAGAACGTTGCCAAACCGAAGATAGGCCAGAAATTATCCAGCGTCGCGTCAATTTGTTCTACGAGCGCACGGTGCCCATCCTAGAATACTACGATCGCCGTAGCCGTTTATTAACTATCAACGGCGACCAATCCCCAAAAGCGGTGGAAGAAAATATTATTACCTCGATCTTGAATACTCCAGCTTCTATATAGTTTCAGCAATTTGAAAATTAATTAGCAGTTCCTTTCTTAGATAATTAGGAATACAATCTTAGTTAAAGATTTTATTTGATGTTCGCGATTACAATCGAACGCACCAAAGAGTACTATAATACACGCGCGAGAAACAAACTAATTAGCACAGTTCTATCGTCTTTTTGCCTCAAAATACGACAATCAATCCTATTAAATCAATGTTGACCATCGCATAAAACCATCATGTTACTTAAATCAGTCTTGAATGCAGAAAACCATCGGTAAATAGGCTGAAATCATCTTTATGTAAATATATGTAAAAATAGTTTTTTCAACAATCGCAATTTGTGGAGCTATTGTTCTACTTCTGACTTCAAGTAATCAGCATTTATTCAAACCTTCTTTGGCTAGCGATTAATTGCAATATTTTTTGAGTACTTAACCTTCACAATCGGAATGCTACTTTAACTTTGAAAACAGACTTAGACTGCGGAGACTTATTTTAGGAGGTTTATAGATGAAAATATTCTCAATAATCTGCAACAGAATTCTATATATAACATTTGGCAGTGCTAAGATGACATGATAGTATATCTGTTCTATTAAGATTATCAAACCAAAACCCTAAAAACAATATATTTAGAGGCGAAAATGGCGGTTAATACAGAGAATGCAGGCAAGGAAAAAGCGCTCAACATGGTATTAAACCAGATAGAGCGGACTTTTGGAAAAGGTACAATCATGCGTCTTGGGGATGCAACCCGGATGCGTGTAGAGACGATTTCGAGCGGCGCACTTACTTTGGATTTGGCATTAGGTGGCGGTTTGCCGAAGGGAAGAGTTGTTGAAATTTATGGGCCAGAAAGTTCTGGTAAAACAACAGTAGCGCTGCATGCGGTAGCTGAAGTGCAAAAAGAGGGGGGAATAGCAGCTTACGTAGATGCCGAGCATGCTCTAGATCCAACCTATGCTGCAGCTTTAGGTGTTGATATTGAAAACTTGTTAATTTCACAACCAGACACTGGAGAAGCTGCTTTAGAAATTGTGGACCAATTGGTGCGTTCTGCTGCGGTTGACATCGTGGTGATTGACTCAGTAGCAGCACTAGTTCCCCGTGCAGAAATTGAGGGCGATATGGGGGATGCTCACGTTGGTCTTCAAGCGCGATTAATGAGCCAGGCATTACGTAAAATTACTGGTAACATTGGTAAATCTGGCTGCACAGTCATGTTTATCAACCAGTTGCGCATGAAAATTGGTATTAGCTACGGTAACCCAGAAACCACTACTGGTGGTAACGCTTTAAAATATTATTCTTCCGTGCGTTTGGATATTCGACGCATTCAAACCTTGAAAAAAGGTTCGGAAGAATTTGGTATACGCGTCAAAGTCAAGGTTGCTAAAAATAAAGTTGCACCACCTTTCAGAATTGCCGAATTTGACGTTATTTTTGGTAAAGGTATTTCAACTCTGGGTTGTATTGTTGACTTAGCGGAAGAAATTGGAGTTATCAATCGTAAGGGGGCTTGGTACAGTTACAATGGTGATAATATTTCCCAAGGAAGAGACAATGCGATCAAATACCTTGAAGAAAAGCCGAAACTGCTCGAAGAAATCAGGCTACAGGTACTTGAAAAACTAGAATTAGGCGCTGTTGTTTCTGCTAACTCAGTGGCACAGCCAAGCGATGAGGATAAGGAATCCGAAGAAGAATTGGAAGAAGATTAAATTCGGGTTACATAAACTTTAATCAAAAGTAAAAATTGCAGCATTGAATAATGAGACGGTTAAGAATTCTTAACCGTCTTAATTAATATTCATAATAGATGTATTTCTTGAATCATTATTTTCCTGTCAAACGGAATCTTTCGGTACTTGCTTACTGTAAAAGCGATCTAAAATATCGGATTTCCACTGCTGACTTAATTGCTCCTCAAAAGTCTGCATCCTGGCTACTTCAGGAATTACAACTTCGTCTATGTATTCGCTGTGATCTAACTTTTGAGTTTTAGTTTTACTTTTATAGGTTGCCGATTTTCCTATTTTGTCATCATCTGTTTTAGGAAGCAATTGCATCAATAACTCCACAGCTACTGTAGGTAAAACATAGCAGCCGCCATCGAGGAAAAAAGAAAAAGTTATATTACCTACTTGAATAATATCTCCGTCTTCAAGCTTTGTCGGTTGATAAATCTGTTCGCCATTGATATACGTACCGTTAGTACTGTTAAAATCTATTAAATAAAACCCTTGTTTGATGTACCGAATAGCAGCATGACGACGAGATACATATTTACTATTGAGATATATTCCGCTGTTGCGATCGCGCCCTATAGTCCAAGTATGTTGAGACTGTAGCAAACTGTGACTTTCGCCATCACGCAAATTTGTCGTCACATACACCATATCGCCATTAATCACAGCCTGTATGTAATGCAACTGCCTCTGGTTCAGGGAAAATTCGGATATATTTTCTAATTTAAGAATCTGCTCTAAGAGACTGCCATGATGTTCGTATAACTTAATAAATACCTGATATAAACTTAATCGCTTTCGTAGCTCTTCTGGAGCAGATTCGGGTGTTATGGGTGAGTCTTTCACCGATAAAAAATTAAACTCGCTAATATTGTTCATAACTAGTTGCTCTCAGCCTAAAATCAGGGACGATTAGTTATCTTAGCTTCCATAGGTATCTGTATTAAAGTCCAAAGCCGATTTAGTTAAATAAGAACTTAGTACACATAAACCTAGATTCTAGTCGTGGAAAGTAGGTCCAATCGCAACAAGTTCTATAACCTAGAGTCTCTCTATGCTTCCTTATACCTACATCCTAATGTAACATTGTGAAATTTTTGTATAACAAAGTTAACACAAGTTAATAATGTCTTACATTATACATTTAACAGATACATTATCAAATAAATTTAATAAAATATTAAGTATTTTTTGAAGAAAGTCACGCTAAAATATATTTTCATTTTTTAATAATTTTTAGCATCTATCTTAAGATAGATGCGGAGAAGATCTTCAGACACATTCTAGATTTTCTTGCTTTGATTTCATCTTGGTAAGTATCTTAAATGCAACAGCCAACGCACCTGATAAATACTCCTAGATATTGACACTCCCCATGTATAGAATGCAGGGGATTCTTGGTAAACGGAGAAAATGTCAAATAAATTTTGGATAAATACCTGCTTAATAAAAAAACCGAGAAAATCCAAGGAAAGGATTTTCTCAGTTTTTGACTGTCTTCTGTAAAAAGTCCCCTAAGAAGATTGATAAAATAGTTCGGGGCAGCATTTGTTTTTTATCTTTCTGTGGAAAAATACTTATAAAAAGTTTTAGTTGCTAATCTAACGATCTCGACAAGCAACGGGATCTATATTAGGGTGATCGCGCTTATCGATTACCGATAAAAACTTCTCCCTCACTCACTCCCTCTATCAGTTAGGTAATCTTCCACTCAGCAAGGGGAGTATTCCAATGGGTAATTTTTTTTGCGAATGATGCACAACTTGAGCTTTGCTTCAAGTAATTGTCTGTGAAGTAATAATCCCTCAATAAATTGAGGGAGTTTCAATTGTAAAATATAGCGAATACTTGATAAAAGTAGATTAATGTGGCGTTTAATTCTACCCTCGAACATTTGAAAAATTTTTACCACAAAAGCTGTAACATAAAGTCGTCCCATAAGGACCAGGCTTAAAACCCTATTTATTTGGTAAAAGTAAAAATATACTACATAGGTAATATCTATATATAGAAAATAATTTATACTCCTTGATTGTTGACCATTTAAACAATAAAAGCGAAGATTTACAATAACCAGACGTTATTTTTGAGGCTATTTTCGTCGTCAGCAAGACTTTCATTCCCAAGGTGAAACCTTGTCTATAGAGCGAGAATTTGTGTCTACTTTTATCAAAAGCTAATATATTAAGGTTTATATTAATTTGAGCTTGAATAAAACGAGGATATTGTTTTAGTTTTTAGTGTCAAATTACAATAAACCCCTTCTGCCATTAGGACGTACAGTCATCCAGTTAGTTTTAGCTAATGCTAACTGTTCTGGAGATACTTTAGCTCCAGTAAGATTCGCGCCACACAAATTAGCTCCACGAAGATTAGCATTACTCAGATGAGCATAGCTGAGATTTGCACCTCGAAGGTCTGCTAATTCTAAATCAGCATTATTGAAGTAAGCTTTATTTAAATTAGCATCTCTAAGATTGGCTTTGCTTAAGTTCGCTCGTGCAAAGTCACTATTGTGAAGATTTGCGTTTTGGAGGTTCGTTTTTTCAAGCTTACAGGAGTGAAAATTGGTTTCTGATAGATCGGAACCTTGTAAGTTAAGTAAACTCAGATTATGTAAAGCAAAATCCCGTCTTCCCTTTAGATAAGCTGTTAGTAAACCTTCAGAATTTAAGCGGCGCAGTGCTTTTGATTTTTGAGCGTAGGATTTAGCTGAATCGGATAGTGAGGTTGTAGTTTTTGGTGTCAGTACTCGATTGTTAACTCCTCGGGTTCGTAAAGCAGTACCAGGACTAGCTTTGGCTTTTCTAGCTCTGATGGCTGCTGCTACTTGAGCTACTCCTGCACTAGAAAAACCAGTAGAAGAGTTGTTCGTATTTGTACTATAGTCAGCCAACCCTGTGGAAGTTCTCTGACTAACATCAAGGTTTGATGGAGTTGCTAAACCGGAAGCCAAACTATCTAGGTAAGGCTCCATTTCCATAGCTCTAAGCACCTCCTCCGCTGATTGGTAGCGGTTGCGAACCGATACATCCATCATTTTTGCTAGTACTTGTGCAAAATGATTGCTTACCTGTACCATTTGTTGCCACATCACCTCACCGGTTGCGGGATTGTATTCCAAATCCTTGGGAGATTTACCGGTAAGCAAATATACACATGTAATTCCTAGAGCATAGATATCACTACTATAAACCGGACGCATTGCCATTTGTTCTGGAGGAGCAAAACCAGGAGTACCAATAGCATAGGCGGTTAATGCTGTTTGTCCCGATTGCATCGCTGCTGTCTGGCTAACTTGATTTTTTACAGCGCCAAAGTCAATCAAAACCAATCTGGCATCTTGAGCGCGGCGAATCAAGTTAGCGGGTTTAATATCGCGGTGAATTACTTTCTGGGAGTGGATGTATTGCAGTAATGGGATTATTTCACTTAAAAACTGCTTAACTCCTGCCTCGGTTAATATTCCCTTACCTTTAACCTCCTGCTGTATAGTTGAACCATGAACGTATTCTTGAATTAAATAGAAATTCTCGTGCTCTTCAAAATAATCTAGTAAACGTGGAACTTGAGGATGATTCCCAATCTTACCTAGGGTTATGGCTTCTCGCTCAAATAATTCCCGTGCCATTTGCAAAATATGGGGTGCAGTTCCCGAAGGGCGTAGTTGCTTGATGACGCAACTTGGTTCCCCCGGTAGTGACTCATCTTGTGCGAGAAAAGTCGCTCCGAAGCCACCTTGCCCTAGGGATTTGGTAACTCGGTAACGCTCGCGTAATAAAAGTCGCGCTCCACAAGATTGGCATCTTTGGCTGAAAGGCAAGTTTTCTGGATTGGGACAGTTTGGATTCAAACAGTAGCTCATGCACTGTCAACTCGCTACAAAACAATGACGGGGAGCAATTACTCTATTTCTATTATTGAGATATGAATTCGAGGATACCAGGTGCAAATTGCTGGGTTCGTTTTGAAGAGTTTCTAAAGTTGGATAGACATTTGGTTAATCATTAGTATAAATACGGTTTTTTAGGTTTGTTAAGTTAATTTTTTGATCTTTCAATTGAGAAGTAACGATTATGTAAAAATACGGTAATCAATATATGACGATAAATCTAGAGTCTCTCTAAATTTTGCGCCCAAGTTAAATTTATGTAAACACATATATGAATACATGTTCATACATTGTATATTATTTATCAAAAGTATTTTTCGGAGACAAAGAAAAATGGTAGCTGGTGTAGATTTAATGAAATGTGCTTGCGATAAATGTTTGTGTATAATTAGAGTCGAAAATTCAGTTAAGAGGGACGGTAAACACTATTGTTCTGAAGCTTGTGCAGAAGGTCATAAAACCATAAAAGGTTGCGGACATAGTGGTTGCGGCTGTAATTAGTGGAGTTGAATTTTTCTCAAAAAGATCGATCCCGTCTCATTATGGAGGGGCGGGATCGATTTAAAACATGAGAATTGGGTTGTGGTTAATTATTACAAGCCAGACATTACATCTCGCGCAGCTTGCAAAGTTCGCTCAATATCCTCTTGAGTATGAGCAATAGAGGTAAATCCAGCTTCAAATTGAGAAGGAGCTAAATAGATACCACGTTCTAACATCCCGCGATGGTAACGTCCAAATTTAGAGGTATCAGAGGTTTTGGCACCTTCATAGTTATGTACGGGACCATTTGTAAAGAACAAACCAAACATCCCACTAATATTACCGCCACAAGCAGCATGACCAGTTTCGCTAGCAATTTGCAATAAGCCATCCACTAACTTTTTGGTTACTTTTTCTAAGTAATCGTAAGTACCCGGTTTTTGTAGCAATTCCAATGTTTTAATGCCGGCAGTCATCGCCAGAGGATTACCGCTGAGGGTTCCAGCTTGATACATTGGTCCAGCAGGTGCGACCATAGACATGATATCTCGACGACCACCATAAGCTCCTACAGGCAAACCACCGCCGATAATTTTACCCAAGGTGGTTAAGTCGGGAGTAACGCCGAACTTTTCTTGTGCCCCACCGTAGGAGATACGAAAGCCCGTCATCACTTCATCGAATACTAATAATGCGCGATGTTCTTGAGTGAGTTCGCGCAATCCTTCCAAAAATCCAGCATCGGGAGGAATAAAGCCAGCATTCCCTACCACTGGTTCTAAAATTACTCCAGCAATTTGGTCGCGGTTTTCTTCAAACAGTACTTTTACCGCTTCTAAATCATTGAAGGGTGCAGTTAGGGTGTCGCCGGTTACTGACTTTGGAACCCCTGGAGAGTCAGGTAAACCCAAAGTGGCGACTCCAGAACCCGCTTTTACCAAAAACATATCGGCATGGCCGTGGTAACAGCCTTCAAATTTGATCACTTTTTCTCGTTTGGTAAAAGCTCGCATTAGCCTTAACACAGCCATGCAAGCTTCCGTTCCAGAATTTACAAATCTTACCATTTCAATGCTGGGGACGGCATCGATCACCATTTGAGCTAAAACATTTTCCAATGCACAAGGAGCACCGAAGCTAGTACCTTTTTCAAGAGCTTCATGCAGCGCGGCTATGACTTCAGGATTGGCATGACCGCAAATTGCCGGACCCCAGGTTCCGACATAATCCACATACTCATTGCCATCTACATCCCAAATGTACGCGCCTTTTACTTTGTCAAAAACTATTGGTTGCCCGCCTACAGACTTAAAAGCACGGACGGGAGAATTTACTCCTCCAGGCATTAAGCTTTGAGCCGCAGCGAAAATTTCTTGTGATTTGGTAGTTTTAATCGTTGTATTTACCAAGATTGTCTCCTAGAGTGTAATTAATAAGGTCTATCTTTGGATAGGGGCTAATACTGCTTCAAACTTATATCGTAGTAAATTAGCTGAACTAGCTGAACCAGGAAAATAACAATATGTTATACAAGTCAAATCAGGATTTGCCTTTGGAGATTCGCAATCGCTACTCTGAAGCCTATCAGGATGTTTATCGGGCGGCTTTTAACTCGGCTATTCATTGGTACGGTGAAGCTCCCAAGGCTCATCAAGTAGCTTTGAGCGCACTGAAAATGCACTCAGCTATGCAAAGAAATGCGATCGTTTAAGGAATTTAGTTAGCATAGATGAAAAACATCCCATTAAGATACACCATACAGAATGATATCGTGAATTTATGAATCATTCTTATAAAAGGGCGGTATCTAGCTGGTATGTTTTTTTCTGTAACAGATTCGCAAAACTGCATCCGCGTTGACAAAATTCGCTACGACGAACGAGGTTTGGTGCCAGCTATAGTCCAAGATTATTTAGATGGCACTGTTTTAATGATGGCGTGGATGAACCAAGAATCCTTAACTAAGACTTTGAAATCTGGTGAAACTTGGTTTTGGAGCCGTTCCCGTCAGGAATTATGGCACAAGGGTGCGACAAGTGGACATATTCAGTACGTGCGTAGTATCCGCTATGACTGCGATAGTGATGCTCTTTTAATTGGTGTAGAACAGGTGGGAGATATTGCTTGTCATACTGGTCAAAGAAGTTGTTTCCATCAAGTTGATAGCGAAATTGTCCCACCCCCTGCCAATATTTTGTCACAATTATTTGACATCATATGCAAGCGACGCGATAATCCGATTGAGGATTCTTACACTTGCAAGTTGTTAAAGGGCGGCGATAATCAGATTTTAAAAAAGATTGGCGAGGAATCGGCTGAGGTTGTTATGGCTTGCAAGGACGATAATGCAGACGCTATAGCTGGTGAAGTTGCTGATTTGCTATACCATACTTTGGTCGCTTTGGCTCATCATAATGTTGATTTAAAATCTGTTTATCGCAAGTTGCAACAACGACGCAAATAATTTTTTACTTCTTGCTTTTGAATCATGCGTTACTAAGTGATTCAAAAAGACTAGTACAGCCGCGCGGAAGTGAAAAGTCAAAAGTCTTTTTTCATAAGGGTTTCAGCTTTTTGAATGGATGGTTTATTTCCGCCGTGCTGTACTATGACTTATGTAAGTTTTACGGGGTTCCCGTTAAAAATTTTTCGCTCTTATAATTTTTAGTGGGTTCCCATCACGTGCCTCTACAAAAAATGTGCCTTTTTGCTAAGTCCTAATGACTTTAAACCCTACCGCTAAAGCGGGGATACTATACTTTGATATTTTCAATTGTGTCGGTCTATCCCCGCTTTATATATATTTTTTACGTAAATTACTTTTTTTTCGATCGCCAGAAAAAATTTATTTACAGTTGAAGCAACAGCAAGTGAGGCAAACACATCAGTTCCGCAAGCGAAGAAATCTCTTTTGTGTGAATATTTGATTACAAATTCCATCAAAGGGTGGGTTAAGATCCCTTATTAGCCTTTCTTAGCTCAATAAAAATTTACTTGTGGTGGAGGGCAGTATCAGGGAATAACTAAGCTGCTCACAAACAAGAATAAGCTTTTATACCAAGGCTACTTTTAGCTCAATTGAATATGATGAAGTATTTTAAACCATGATTCAATTTTAAACAACCTAGGAAAAAATTATCCTAAGAGGTATAAATCTAAATAAACTCGTATCCACTTCACTTAGCGATCTAACAATAGTAAAAATCCAAGCTTGAGCAATTACTTGCTATCAATAGTCAGTAATTGCTTGCGGAGAAAGGATTTCACTAATATAAAAGCAACAAGTCGATAGTTTTTTTGTAATTCTTATCATTAACTGAAATTTTCCTCACCAATTCCACACGATTTCCACAGACTTATTGGAAGTTTTCCACAGGTTTTTTACCTTTGAATAGGCTTTAGGACATATTGCTGGGGATTTTTTTCCCAGTAATGAGAATTTTCAAAGACTGAGTTATTATTAATTATTGTAACAATAATACGCCTCTAAGCTTGATTTTTGCGTACACAATCGAATTTTATAATGGTCTTTGTAACATTTCGCAGCATTGACAAACCTACCCCCCTTTAGCGCAAAATGATGCGACAAGTTTTTTTATGAACAAGTGTGTCGATGTAGCAATATAACAGTTCACTAATGCCTTTATTGAGCATCTCTATTAAACTTTGTATGTTCCCCATAAAGGCTTTCGTCTGCCAGAACTCCACGTTGATAGCCCGATTTATAGGAGAAGAATTATGAACGCCACAGTTAGCCTCGCAGCAGAAATCCCCGAAACACTTCACGAATCTTTGAAGAATTACTTAGAAACTCATCCAGATTGGAACCAAGATCGAGTACTCACTGCCGCTCTGTCTTTGTTTTTACTCCAAAATGGAGACAGCGATCGTCGTGCAGCTCGCGTTTATTTAGAAACGTTATTTCATAATTCCTAGTATTTAGGATAGTAACGGCAAGTGAGGAGAAGATAGGTAATTCCTAAAGCGTCTTGCGATCGTAGTTGGGTGCTAAAAACAAGAGACGCGATTTTTTCTAGAGCCAAAATTTATTGGTAATTCTTCACAGATTATAAAAATTAGGAAATACCAAAAAAATAAATCACCCAAAATAGCAGCAATATTACACGAGTTGTTAAAATTTATGGTATAGAGAAACCCGGTTTGGTAAAAAAGCCGGGTTTGTTCATTTTTAAGAACTTCTTGTTATTTCCCTTAAACTAAATCCACTTTCACTTCGGGGCTGCGTGGCGAACTAAATTCGCCACTTTTAACGTCCCGTTCCAAAATCGTACCTGTAAAAGTTCTGGATTTTATGAGAGTTATTCTTAAGTATTTTGATAACTTGTCTTTAAAAATCTTACGCTTTTCGGGATTTTGTTTGTTCTTCAGGCTATATTTTGCCGAAACTTCACCAAAAAAGCTTGTAAAAAAATGGCGCAAGCTTACATCATTAGGTTTGCCCTTATAATTAATCTCTGAACAGGAATCACTTTAACTATATGTATAAAGTAAAAAAGGAATTCCGGCTTTCCTGAGAATGCGTGAAAGGAGGTTTAACCTCCCGTTGTATTAAACTTTCTCAGGCTGTTGGGCTGGAGCTGGACATTCAAATTTGTAACCAACACCACGCACTGTCTGAATCAAAGCAGGCTGGGCAGCATCAGCTTCAATTTTTTTACGAATTTGACCGATATGTACGTCTACAACTCTTTGATCGCCCACATATTCATAATCCCATACCTCTTGGATCAGTTCAGCACGTCGCCAAACTCTACCAGGATGACTGGCTAAGAAATGTAACAAGTCAAATTCCAACGCAGTTAAAGGAACTGGTAGGTTATTGAGGGAAACTTCTCGCCTGACGGGATCTATCATCAACTTTTCAAATACCAAACGTTTTTGTTCGGCTGTAGTTACAACACGCTGGCGGCGCAGAATGGCTGCGACTCTGACTTCTAACTCTCCCAAACCGAAAGGCTTAGTAAGATAGTCGTCAGCACCTTTGGAAAAACCGCGAATTTTATCGGCTTCATCCGCACGGCTGGTTAGCATAAGAACAAAAACACCGTTACGACTTTGCATTTCTTGACAAAGATTAAACCCGATTACATCTGGTAAATTCACGTCTAAAATTACCAAATCTGGGTTAAATTGCTCAAATAGAGCTAAGGCGGTTTTGCCATCTTCGGCAGCTTCCACTTGATAGCTCTGCTTCATCAAAAAGCGCTGGATTAAATTCCTAACGGCTGGATCGTCGTCAACTACAAGAATCTTGGCAGCAGGAGCCATGACCATCACTTTGCAAAAAAATTCATAGGATTTACAGGCGGATTGCGCACTTAAAGCACAGATATCCGCTTTTGGGCAATAATAATCTACAAGGCTAAAGCTCTCCTAACCGGTTCTTCCAAAGACATACACTTTGTAATACTGTTGGCCGCAGGGGCCGGAGAGCGTAAATTTCTTCTTTTATGCAACCCTGGGAATAAAGCAGCAATATTTTTCTTCGTTCACAGGAGTATCTAACAATCAATTATAGATAAATGCTCCGTTTTTGCGACTTTGTAACTTAAATAGCAAACAAGAAAATTGTTCGCTTCGTGTTACATAGCAATTAAACGCTTCAATTTTAAATCTATATGGGGTTAAACGGCACGATCGCGAAGAAGGAGGTTTATAGATTAAAATCTTCCTCCGGAGAAATACGACTGCTTCATGTAAAACACAAATTTTAATTTTTTCATAAAAGATGCCCGCTTTTTGTGTTTTTATTTCAAATTCCAGAGTAAAGCCCTAATTGTTCAACGGCATGAGGGGATACACTGAGTTATTGCGATATGTTAAAGTTACTATTAGTGAATATTACTTGCGTCGCCGCAAATTCTTACTATACTTTTATTTGAGTAAGAATATCAAAATCGATAGCAATTATATTGGTTTCTACCAGAATAAATCATAAAATAGTTTTTATTAAACAACAAACTGCTGCCGACTGAGCCTAAAGTAATTAACTCCCATGAGCGACCAAAATCCCTACGAAAAACTTGGGGTATCAGAAGACGCTAGCTTTGAAGAAATTCAAGATACTCGCAATCGCCTAGTAGAAGAATATAGCGGCGATAACAAACGTCTTGAAATGATTGAAGTGGCTTATGATGCCGTACTGATGGACCGCTTGCGGATGCGTCAAGAAGGTAAAATTAAAGTACCCGAACGCATCCGCTTCCCCGAACGCATAGAGCAGGTAACGCCCTTAGAAAGTTCAGTGCCGAAAAAGCAGTCACCCCCATGGCTGCAACGCATGGTAGATAAGCCTAGTACCCTTGATGTAGTAGTGCCAGGAGTCTGGTATCTTGGTTTGAGTGCCAACAGCTTGTTTTATAGAACTCCAGGAGACCAAATTTTACAGTTAATGTTGGTACTCGGTGTTGGAGTAAGTATTTATTTCCTCAATCGCAAAGAAAGTAGATTCGGTAGAGCCGTTTTATTGACTTTAGTTGGTTTGATAGTTGGTTTAGTAGTTGGAGGACTTATTGCTAGTGCCCTTGTAGAACAATTAGCATCAGCTAATTTCACAACGAATCAACTGGCCAGCGTCATAACTTTTATCTTATTGTGGCTAATTTGTAGTTTTCTTAAGTAAGTTTAACCGCTCACAAAATAGGGAATAGGGAATAAGCAGTTGTTGTGACTTATTAATATAATAACTATTGATTCCCTTAGACCCATTTTTTCAGGTTTTTACCCATTAATTAAGTCGAACTTTTGAGTACAAAGTCAACCGCTTCTGTTATATTTTTAACAATAAAATCTGGATGACAAGCTTCAAGTTGAGCGCGATCGCGAATGCCTGATTTCACAGCTATTAACTTTATACTATGTTGTTTTGCTGCAGCAATATCTGCTTCAGTATCCCCAACCATCCATGTATCTTTTGCTGGGGGCAATTCTTTTAATGCCCGTGTCATGAGTAACGGTTTATCCTCAATATCACGAGTTTTAACGTAATCATTACTAAGGCAGTAACGGCGATTTTCGGGGAAAAATTGGTACAGATTAAATTTTTGTAACGCATATTCTAATTCTCGTACTCGACGCATAGTCATTACTACTAAATCAATTCGAGCTTGTCGAACTTTTTGCAGAGCTTCTACAGCACCTGGGAGCAAGGTATCATAGTCGAAGTAAGGTTGTGTATGTACGATTTGTTTTCGCAATTGAGCAAAATCTTCTGATTGTGTTGATTCCAAACCGGAAATAGTACCTATTTGTTTTTCTGGAGTACGGGCACGTTTTAGCTGCCAAAATTCTTCTTTGGAAAGTATCCGTATTTGTTGATCTTGACGGCGGTTTTTTTCTAAACACAGTAAATATACTTGATAATAACGTTCGGAAACATCGCTAATTGGTCCATCAAAATCTGTAATAAGTCTTATCATTGCAAATAAATATAAAGTTTATTTACATTTATTATTGCAATTATTAGGATCTTCCGATTGTGAATATTTAATAAGTCACCATATAAGCAATAGGTTAAATAAATCGCTCTTTTGAGAATAGTTTGTGTTCTACTTAACTTATAGTACTTATTGATTAATTTTTATAGATAAATTCACAACGAAGAAAATGAGTAATGAGTGATGAAAACTTATCAATTTGTATTGGAGCATTCTGATGAGCGCCTGTTGTTAAACTCATCAGAATGCACCACACATTAGAGGAACTTAAATTTATCTAACTCCCTCACTCCCTATTTGTAAGCTTCCGCGTTTAATTTGTTCAAGTTCCATTGCTTCAAATAGAGCACGAAAATTTCCTTCTCCGAAACCTCGGGCGCACTCTCGACGCTCAATAAACTCAAAGAAAAAGGTAGGCTGAGGGAAAATAGGCTGTGTAAATATTTGTAAGAGTAGCGCATTAGGAAAATCTTCTTTCCAATCTACCAAGATTTTCTGTTTCGCGATATTTGTGAGTTCATCTGACTTGAGAGGTAAATTTGTTTGCTGTTGTAATTGGGAATAGTAGCTTTGAGAAATAGGGAGAAAGCATACACCACGGTTGCGGAATTGAGCAATGTGACTAATTATATCGCTGGTTTGTAAAGCGATGTGCTGAATTCCCGCTCCTCGGTTAGCGTTAAGAAATTCTTGAATTTGAGAATTGGGAGTTGCAGGAGAGTTAATTGGCAATTGTATGCTGCCATCGGGAGAAACCATTACTTGGCTGTGCAATGCTGAAAGAGGAGTTTGAATATTGAATATTTGCTGGGGTTGAAAACCAAGAATATTCTGGTACCAAGCAACAGCAGGCTTTAAATCACCCACCGCCACATTTAACACGATATGATCTATTGCTTGGATGGGAGCGGAGGAGCAATAATTTTCTATGGTTTTTTCGCTTAATTGTTTTTCCAGTAATGTATGGCAAAGCCCCCCCCAAGCGATAATTTTAGCCTGTTTGATGTCAAGTTTATCTTTTTGAGATTGCTGGGGGGGTTGTATGATTTTTGCTCCATAAGCTTTTGCTTGGGTAATTATCGCGGACAAATTTTCTACTTCAAAGGCGACATCTACAACTCCAGGGGGATGTTGGCGTAGATATTGTGCTACTGGGCTCGTGAGTGATATTGGTGAAGAGAGCACAAAGTAAACTGAACCGCTTTTAACTACTTCGGTATGGGTATGAGAAGCTTTATCTCCTCTACCAGGGAAACTAGGGCTAAGAGCATAATCATCTAATGTTTGAAAACTAAGATGATGTACAAACCAATCATGCCAAACTTTGGCATCTTCTACGTAAAAGTGAACGTAAGCAATTCTCATTTTGGTTGAAGCAAGAGGCAGTAACAGCTTATCTGTCTGTAAATTTTGCCTTTTTTGCTCAATTTTCAAGTCACTCTTAAGCAGTAAATAGTTATTTTTATCTTAAATTTCTGTAATCAGATGAGAAGAGTTAGCAGTTATGAGTTATTAGTTTATAAATTTAAATGGATGAAGGGTAGGCTAGGGGTGGATATTGGTTACCGATTGTTGTATAGCCACTTGCCATATATTACCTGTTTTCTTAAGCTCGAAAGAATTACAAGACTGTAAGAACTTGACAAAATTACCATTAGTACTTACTTCTCGTAGTGTGTGAGAGATTCCTTTACCGTATTGTTTATTAAATCTTTCACCGACAGTACTGATGGGAATGTAATTTAGTGGGTTTTTACCTACTAAATGAGTAATAATTTTAATAATTTCTTTTTCAACATCTGATTTATTTTCAAATGTCAATATCTTAGTTTCTACTTTTTTTGAAGTTGGCATCTTGAACAAAGTCACGTATACTTCTGGATGCTCGGGTATTTGATGAATTACAAACTCAGATTTATTGACAAAAATATTTTTGACAGTTTTATCGGGAAGATGATGAGATACAACTTTATTAATACCAAAACTATACTTTTCTTTAAATAATGTACAGATTTTTGATAACTTTATCCATTGGTTTGATGTCTGTGCTTCTTGTTCTTTAATAATGTCTTTAATTTGGTACAGGAGTTGTTCTATCGAAGGTAAAATAGTATGAGTTTCGATTTCATTGGTTTTACCATTAAATATAGTCAAATTACTATTTTGTTGGCTAATTTGATAAACAATCAATCCTTTCTGTTGAAGATGGTTACACAAATTAGTCATTACTTTATCTGATGAATAGACTAACACTTCTTTGACTTGCGGGTAATATTCATTAATTGTTGAGCCAAAAGCCATCATTTTTCCGTCAGCATTATCTTTACCGCGAGGAACATGAATTAAATCGTAGCCACGCTGGTGAAGTTCAATATCTTTTTTACCCATACTCTGCCAATTCGCAAAGGCTATTTTAATTTGAATGGGATTAGTACAAACGGTTGTTAAAAACTGTTCTGTTTCTGGTTGGATTTGTATATTTTCTACATCTAAAAGTAATACCGCTATTCCTGTATTCTCTTGATTTTTAGATTTGTATGGTATTTCTTGTTCAATAGAATTTATATTTTGTTGATTTTCAGAGCTTTTTGGCTCTGTTGTTGTAGGTAAAGATTCTTTTTCGGAATCATTTAATTCATTTTTACTCAGTAAAGATTCTTGCTCGGCAGATTCAGTAGATTTTCTCTCTTGTTGATTTTCATCATCATTTAGCCCGGCTGTTTTAATTTTAGATTGTTGATGATGAGAAGTGCTTCCATCAACAGTTTGAATATTTGATTCTGCATGAATAGAGTTTATATCTTGTTTGTCACTTGAATCGTTTGACTCTGAGATATGGGGATTAAGTTGACGAATTTTTTCTTGTAATTTTATTAAAACAGGTGCATCCGTAGAATCAGATATCAGTAATACTTTAATAAATACTTCTACCTGATTAACTAAGGATTCCCAATCTTGAGCATTATTAACGACTTCTATTAGCTTTGCTTTCAGAAGCGATTGATTGCTATTTTCGCGCCAAGATATATTTCTGTACTTTTCGATTAATAGTTCCGGTTGCTGTTGCTGAATATAAATAACAGCTTGGCAAACATAGGAGCCAATCTTATTCAATAATGCTGTGGGGTGTTTAGTCAGCGTAACAGTCATAGCTCGTTAAGGTAGATAGGACATCCTAGCTAATACCAATTTAAATAAAGGCACGTATCCCTTTATATCTAGCAAATATTTTATCTGAGAACCGTAAAATTGCTTAAGGAAGGCATTTTGGAGATAAACTAGAGTCACAAATGATTTATAGTTATAGAAAAACCCAGTATCTCAAAGACACCAGGCTTATCAAACTTCCTATTTTTTTTCAATTCACGGGCACCCATAAGATTTTTTTTAGAAGAAAAAAATCTTATGGGAACCCTTCACGAATTATTTAGACCAGTCTAATTTAGTCTTTAAATAATTTAGTTTTGACATTAATTTTCGTTCGAGTAATTATAAATAATGTCAATATTTTATATCGATGGAGAAATAGGTACACCGAAGGGTATTACGTTTTTATCATCAGTTCGAGAAGTCAAGAACTTATCGTTGATTAGCTTCTTGTAAGTTTCTAAGTTACTCTTCCAATCTTGAATAATTTTATATAAATTTTGTAGCTTTTCTTGTTGCTCTATCGCCGCAAAATTGTAGTTGAAATTGCCAGAGAACAAAACTCCCGGTATATTCTTTTCTTCTGAGACTCGTAATAATCCTTCGTTAATTATTAAGTTTAGCTGAGAGTTTTCTAAAGCGTAAGATAAATGAATTGCAGCTTTTACCGGTGCATTACCAAATTCTCGCCATTCTCCTGAAGCCAGTAGATTATTTAAGAAATAATTGCTGGTACCATTTGAGTCTGTAAAAGTTACAAAGCCTTTGGGATTAATTCCTATAGCTTGATACTCTACATTAGGTAACTTTTCTACATATTTAACAGCTAATGGAGATATCTGTAATTCTTGGATATCTTTTGTGTCAGTATTAATGGCTTCTGCAAAAACTATCCGATTTGGTTGTGCAACAATTACAATCCCATTTTGAAAGACTAGCTGTGTTAAATTTTTTGTATATACTGGCGGGCGTGCTACTTCCCAATCTGATGAGATAATGTTGCTGTACTTCAAAAAGTCTAGATTCACAACGTTGGGATTCAAGTTTTTGGCTGTAATCGCGATCGCCAATTCCTGAATTTGTATGCTTTTACTCATAATTTTTACTTAGATTTTAGTTTTGACAGATTATCTAAATATTTCCCGGCGTGATGCTTGCTGATATGTTATAAGTATTTACATGCAAGCAGGTTTATATTAAACGTAAAAAAAGCAATCTTCTGTTTGGGAGAATACTTAAAAGCAAAAATTTCATTTTTTCATATGTGATATGGCATCTCCGTAGATAATGAGATGGTTAACCAAAAGCAATATATTATAGGAATTAGATTATTGTTTATCGCTAAAAAATCCAGGAGAGTAAAGATAAAACAGCGTTTGTAGATACTGCTCAATATTGGTAGTTTCTATTAACTTTCCTGGGATTGTGCTCCTGCCAAAATCATACAATACGAGTAAGAGATCAAGTATTCCAAGCAGCAAAATTTTTCCTACACTGTTCCCAGAGTCTAAAATCCAGGGTTTAGAATTTCCGCAATGCTGTAACTCGCTCCCTTGTAACAGAAAGATCCCGATGCATTAGTAGTTGATATTAAACCAAGTTTTTTGTGAAAGAGAAAACGAAGGTAACAGGATAAAAGACGATTTTTCAAGCCAAGAGACTGAAGCTTAATGGGCTTGGTGCAGTATTGTTACAAATATAATAGGGAACCAAACAGAAAATTTCGGATATTGAAGGCGGCTCTATTTTTTGACAGAAATTGTAACCCATGCTACTAAAAAAGGGGATTTAGCATAATATCATCACGCATTAAACACTCGTTATTGTTCAATGGAAGATAGCTAAATGGACTATACATCCTAAACTTCAGGAACATCTTCATTCACCAAAGTGGCGGCTGTAAGCATTAAACAGATTAACTGCGAGGTTGTAACTGGGGCTATGTGCGCCAATTCCAGCGGACATGATATTTATTCTTTTCCTTCTCCTTTGACTAAGAGGATTTAGATGGGGTTTTAACTTGCGATCCTCAATTTAGGGATGCAGTTTAAAACCAATAAAACAAGGATTTCAACTACATTAAAACAGCCAAATTACGAATAGATGCCATTAGAACAAGTTAAACCATTGCAATTTCTGCAGTAATAAGCATATCGTCGAAGTCAAAATCGCCACCACCTGGTAAGTCTTCAAAACCCAAAGTATTATTTCCTAGGAAACGGACATGTTCTATTCCATCAGAGTTAGCTTCAGCAAAGGAGAAGTTAACTTTACTTAAATCTTCTTCGAGATTATCAAAATCCCCATCAACAACTAGTAAGGGAGCGTAAATATGTCCTCCCATGAGGGTGTCATCAATAGTAATAGAACTAAAGTTATCTACACTTAGTTCCAGCCCTGGTTCGAGAAGCTCCACTGCTAATTGTGCATAAGCTTCGCCATCACTCGGTTTGAGCTTTTCCCCTGTTAGTGGATCTGTAATGGTTCCTCCTGTGTCGTCAATTTTGTAGAAACCGGCAGTATTATCAAATAATGCTTCTCTACCTATGGTAAAGCGAACTCTTACGTCACCAGTGAAGGATTCTAAGTTAAGTAAATTCCCATCAATAATATTTCCCTCATCCGGTATTTGTGTACTTTCGCTGACATTTTGGGGAACAATTGGAGAGCTTTGTGCGACATCATCGTTTTCAATTACCGCAACTTTACGATACTCTGCTTCGTTATTTGCAAAAGTTGCGCCAGATAAGTCTTTGAGATTCAGAGTAAATTCTTCGTTTAACTCAACCTCGCTATCCCCATTCACTTCAATGTCAATGTTTGCGGTGGTTTCGCCAACTGGAATTATTATTTCTCCGGATGTTTCGTTGAAATCAAAACCAGCAATGGCGCTTCCATCCACAGTTTCATAGGAGAATTCAACCTGCTCGGTAGCTGGCGAAGATAAATTTACAGCAAACTGAGCAATGGTGGTTCCAATATCACCTTCAAGGATGGAAATATCTTCAAAATTGAGAACAGTTAATGGATCGACATTGCTACCGGGCTTGGTTACATTATCAACTTCTGTTAAGGGAAATGTTTGTGGAGGTTGGGTAACCGAGTCAACAACTAGCTTTTCTTCATCTTTTTTATGACTGGGATCGGATGAGTTATCTTCTATAACTTTATCTTCAGGAGAGGCGATTTCAGTATCATTACCCCCATCTATGTCTGAATTATTTTCTAACGGGTTACTAACAATCAAATCAACTGTTGTCTTCGGAACTCCCTGAGTATAAACAATCTCAGCTGTTAGCCGATTTTGAATATCCTCCGATGGGTTTAAACCCTCAATTGAACCTTCAAAAGTTAAGCCAGCAGGACTATTTTCTAATTGTTCGCCTTCAATCGTATCAACTATCGCACCATCTAGAAGAATATTAATAGACGAGATATCATTACGATCTAGTACTGAGTCAGCAAATTCAATTGCTAAATCTGATGCTTCCGAGACTATCACGGGTTGATCTGAATCTATAATTTCTAACTCTTGGATATTTGCAGCACCCCAACCGTAGGCTTGTACATCAGCCACTGCTTGCAGAGCATTTGCTGAATTCGTAAAGTCTCCCCCCATGGTTGAGAATCCATCAGAGATAAAATAGGCTACATTAGTTGCTCCGGGGGGTACTGTAGAAAAAAAATTATTTGCTTCTTTAAGTGCGCCATCAAAATTGCTAAAACCACTAGCAGACAAGCCTTGCACGGTTGAGATTGCATCGAGAGCACTTAATGGAGCAAAGAGGGATGCATCAGAGCTAAAAGGAATTACTGCAAATTGACTTACATCTGCAATTCCATCATCTATTAATGATTCGGTTAAACTTATGTAAGCTTTTTTAGCTTCTTCAAGCGGCTCTCCTTCCATACTTCCCGATACGTCAATTAGGTAGGCAAAGTTGAACTGATCGTTGTTTTCAAATGGGGAAAGAGTGATCTTATAATTTCCGTTTTCATCAAGGGAAAGAGATGCTACACCAACGTTCTGGCTGTCGCTATTAACAAGATTAACTTCTGTGGAATCGGGAATTGTTATCGACATTTTCTTCAGGGTAGATATATAGATTTAAAGATGTTTTGCTTTAGATAGATGCACTAAAATAGGTCAAAGGCAATGTTAGCCTATGATTAAAAAAGCATTATTTGGGACCACAAATTTAGAAATCCGCAAAGATTTCCTTTAAAACAAAATACTAGCCGTTGTTTTCAGAATTAGAGGTATACCGCAAACTAACCTACTATTCTGCATCAGTTGAAAAGCTTGAAAGAGAGGTTTTTATTGCGCTTCAACTCATGTGAGTGTCACTGTGCTGCTATAGTCAATACAGCATATCTTGCATGTCTTCCGGAAATATTTTGCTTATACCTATGAAAAAATTTTCATCCAGAGCTTATTAGATGGAGTTGGTGAAATTTTGCCTTTTTGATAGAGAACACAAAATTTGTACTCTCTACCATCACGCTTGTCTACCTTCATGTACTTATACACTGGACGGGCACCCGTTAAAATTTTTTCATAAAAAAATTTTCATGGGAACCCTTAACTTTTTCCGTCAACACAACAAGAGGAGGGGAACACCTACTTAAAGTTACTTAATTTTCCTCTCCTATATACAATAGTCTAAAAAATTTAAAAGTAAGTAAATAAACACACATTTTTTATTTCTTTGCAGAAAGTTTATTCGTTGCTCATAATTATAATAAATTTTCACCCCGCCGATCGCGGTGGGGTGAAAATTTTACAATTTATATAGAAAAATCTGAAATTAAACCGATTTATTGGACATATTCGACGCTTTCGACTATTTTAGTGAACTTATCTGTAAAGATGCTTAAAATACTTCTGTCTCGCGTCTTAATATTCGCAGTCACGGACATACCAGATTGTAAAGGTAATTCTGTGACTATTTTTTCTCCTCCTTCTCCTTCTCTTTCTATAGATAAAGTTTGTTTATCTAGCTCCACTTTAGCCGGGAAACGGTAATAGGGATAAATTTCATCTGGCGGTAGGGCGTCATCACCGACGGATACAAGTGTACCTTTAATATCGCCAAATTCACTAAAGTTATAGCTTTCAACTCTGACATCAACCTCGATTTTCTCTTTTTCACCTTTTTCATTTGTCTTAAGCATACGATTCCTCACAAAGCCAATGTCTTTATTAGTTATAAATACTTCAGCCATCAACGATTTACCCGGTACCACTTTCATCACGGGTTCCGTTGTATTAGCGACATAACCGGGATTACCGGCTTTCAAATCAAACACAACTCCTTCTACTGGTGCTGTTACTACTTGATATTTCTTAGTTAATTGTGCTTGCTTAATTTGTCCGTCAAGTTCGGCAATCCGCTTATCGTTTTCGACTATCGATTTATTAATTTGACTGTCGATTTCTGCAATACGTTTTTCGTTGTCTGCAATTTGAGTCAATATATCTTTTGTAGAAGTTGACATGGCGTTTTGCAGCTGCTGCCCTGTTTGAGTAATGGCAAACCTTAAACGCTGCATTTCTTGGGAGAGTTGAGTTACTTCACTGCGACTGTTGCTTACTTCTTGCTGTTGTTGTAAGTACTGCAAGCGAGCGATGGCTCCATTTGTATATAGAGGTTCTAAGTCATTGAGAATTCCTTGATTAATACTCAGAATCTTCCTAGAATTACTAAGTCTTTCTTTAGTTTGTTCTAGCTGCTGTTGTAGCTGGGCTTGTTCCAACTTAATTTGAGTGGCTTGAGTCCTTAATTCTTCTTGGCTGGAAATTAAACGCAGTCGCTGTTCTGCACTGAGCTTTGCACCACTGCTATTTCCGGTTAAAAGCACTCTATAAAATTGATTTTCTTGTAATAGGGCAACTCGACTTTGGGCCAATCTTGCCATTTCTGGAGGTATTGTGATCGAAGTTGCCTGGGGTAAAGAACCCGAAGCACGAAATAAACTGCGATAAAATTGATTTTCCTGTTTTAAAGCTTGGCGAACTTTGTTTGCAGAATCCAACTCTGCTTTAGCACCAGCCTGATCGAGACGTAACAAAACCTGCCCTTTTTTTACCCGATCTCCATCCTTCACAAAAACTTCTTTAACCAAACCATTTATGGGTACCTGAACTTCTCTAACCGCTCCTTGGGGTTCTAATTTTCCTTGAGCGGGAACGGCTTGGTCGATTCTAGAATAGTAAGCCCAAGTAATGGTAAACACAGTTACACCCAAAATACTCCACGTCGCCAATCGCGAAAATAATGGCGATCGCCGCAAAATTATGGGTTGGTCAAATTCGGCAACTTTTGGTTTACCATTTTTCTGATGAATTGAATCTTGGGGAGTCTCCGACAATTTAGGGAGTACGGATTGCCGAGAGCCATTGCC
Source organism: Cyanobacteria bacterium P01_D01_bin.50 (assembly GCA_039200565.1). Classification (GTDB taxonomy): domain Bacteria; phylum Cyanobacteriota; class Cyanobacteriia; order Cyanobacteriales; family Nostocaceae; genus Rivularia. The sequence goes on from JBCCSG010000004.1 coordinate 55,791, forward strand.
GTTGAGATTACCGTTGAATTGAGTCATGGGAATTAGAAGTTAGGAGTTAGTGGTTAATGGTTAGTGGCTAAGAGTTAGGAATTAGGAGTTAGGAGTTATAAATTAAACTTTGATCTTTCACCTCTAACCTCTAACCTTTGACCTTTGATTTTTACGACTTTTAAATTTGCGCTTCTTGTTGTTGATACAAACAGTAGTAACGTCCTTTGAGTGACATTAATTCTTGGTGGGTTCCTTGTTCTACAACGTAACCTTTGTCTAACATCAAGATCGTGTCAGCATTACGGATAGTACTTAGTCTATGGGTAATAAAAAAAACAGTTCTACCTTTAAAGGCTTCTGCTAAATTTAAGCATACCTGACGTTCGGATTCATAGTCGAGAGCGCTGGTAGCTTCGTCAAGAATTAATAAACGGGGATTTTGTAAAATTGTCCGGGCAATTGCGATTCTTTGCCGTTGTCCCCCGGATAAAGCGCTACCTCTTTCGCCTACTCTACTATTGTAACCATTAGGCAAGCTCATGATAAATTCGTGTGCTACTGCTATTTTAGCTGCTTCGATAATCTCTTCTGGGGTAGCATCAGGGTAATTTAAGGCGATGTTTTCCTGTACGGAACCTTCAAAAAGCAGTGTATCTTGTGGCACGATACCTACTTGCTGTCGCAGGGAGTAAAGTTCTACTTTGTTAATATCGTAACCGTCGATGAGAATGCGTCCGGATTCTAAAGGATAAAGACGCGGTACCAGTTTCATTAGGGTACTTTTACCGGAACCACTTTGTCCGACGACACCAACAAATACCCCGGGCGGAAATTCTAAGCTAATGTTATTTAACTGCATCGGCCCTGTAGGTTTGAAGCGGAAGGAGACGTTATCGAATTTTACCGCTCCTTCAATCATGGGCATGGGAATATTACCCTTGTCTTCTTCAGTCGCTTCTTGGGGTGAGTCGATAATGTCGCTCAAGCGTTCCAAGGATAAAGCGGTTTCTTGGAAGTTTTGCCATAACTGGGTAAGACGTAGAAGGGGGCTAGTAACGTAACCAGCAATGATGCGAAAGGCGATTAACTGTCCTAATGTTAGCTGCCCCTCTAATACTAAATAAGCTCCCACCCAGAGCACGAGTAAACCGGAAAGCTTGTTGAGGAAACCACTGGTTGAACTAGCAGTAGTAGAAGTCAAAACATTTTTGAAACCAGCACTGACATAACGAGCATAACGCTCTTGCCATTGCCAACGGGAACGTAATTCAATATTTTGGGCTTTAACTGTCTGGATACCCGATAAAATTTCTACTAAGTGGGATTGGGCTTCGGCGTTGCGTTCTGCTTTATAACGCAGTTGTCGGCGCACGATGGGAGAAACCACAAAGGTGAGGATGGCAAATAGTGGTAATGTCGCTAGGGCTACCAAAGCTAGTATCCAGCTATAAATAAACATGACCACGATATAGATAACGGAGAAAACCGCATCTAAAACTACCGTCAAAGCGGTTCCCGTTAAGAAGCTACGGATTTTTTCCAGTTCGTTAACCCTGGTAGAAAGTTCACCTACGGGTCGCTTTTCAAAGTAACGTAACGGTAAGCGCAGTAAGTGATCGATAATTTCCGAACCCAAAGTTAAGTCAATACGGTTGGTGGTATCGACAAATAAATAAGTACGAAGACTGCCAAGGACTGCTTCAAAAATTGCAATTACTACTAGAAATACACCGAGAACTTGTAAGGTATCCGGACTGTTTTGGTTAATTACCTTATCGATAATTACCTGAGTTACAAGGGGATTAGCCAAACCGAATAACTGGAAGAAGAAGGAGGCAATAAAAACCTCTACAAGTACGCCTTTATACTTATTTAAAGAAGGTAAAAACCAACTTAACCCGAATTTTTGCTGTGGTGTTTCTGAGGTGGCTTGGAGCAGCAATACGGGAATGGCATCTTGTTGTTGTTCTTGTTCGGATTGGGGCTTTGACTGAAGCAACACCTGTGCGACATCTGAAGTTTTCTGACGCAGGATCCCCGATTCCGGTACGCCAACAACTATTGTTTTGGAAGTAATTTCGTAAAGTACGGCAAAGCTATCTTGCCATTGGACAATTGCAGGGGCTTCAATTCTTCCTATTGCACCTGCGGGTACGCCGATTAGTTGTGGCCTTAAACCGACTAATTGGGCTACTGCACCACATTGCTGCAACGACAGCGAACCCGTGCGCTTTTGTTGGTTAACTAATACTTTACGAATCACTTCCTTGCGGAAGGGCATATTGAGATGTTTACTCAACATGTGGAAACAGGCCAGAATTGCATTCACCCCACCACTTCCGCGCACGTGAGGGTATTGATTCGGAGCAAAGTCTCGCGTCTTTACGTTATTTTCTGCTTCTGGCGGTTCTGCTGGTGCGTAGGGGATTTCATCGTAGTTTACTGAAGATGCGGCGGGGAGAACTTCGGTGATGTTCGCCTGTTGCACTTCTTCGGTACGATCTTCGAGCCTTTGTTCTGAAGGTGAAAAAATATCTGCCCTTATTCCTAACAAACGTACCCGACTTCCTTTTGGTAAGGAGTGGGTGGATTGAAAGCGCGAGCCGATGATTTCGGGGGAAACCGTTCCTCCACTCACCAACCACAGATAATCGGGGCTTAATTGGTTTGCAGCGTCGCGATCTGTTAAGTTAGCGATTTGTGTATCATCGAAAGTTTTTAGTGCTAATTCTTTACAATTAGCTGTGGAGGAAGCTTCAAGTATTAACTGGCTGTTTGCTTGCTCTGCTAGTTGTCTATTAAGTAATTCAAATACTTCAACTATTCCCGCATGATGATAAAAATATGTGCCAAAGCTTTTTTCTTGTGCTACTGAAGCGAGAAAATCTGTAGCATTTAAGTTAACACAAATAACTTCCGTCGAAGCAATCGCGGTAGAGCCTGCTACTCCCCGCAATAATTCGAGCCAACCCATAATTGCACCGGGTTCCAATCTGTCCAAAGTAACAGGTATCTGGGTTTGGGGTTCGTAACCCAATAAACGTACTTTTCCTGAATAAAGGATGGATATTTGAGCGGGCATTTTTTCCCGCGCTAAAATCACCTGTCCCATACGGTAGCGGTACAACTGTGCTTTTTCTAAAAGCTTTGTCAGTGCCGCCGGTTGTAGCTGGTTAAAGGGAGTAACTCCCGCCAAAAATTCTTGGATGTTAGTTGTTGTATAAGTCATGGAAACTTTGGATGTTGCAGAAAGTTGTGGGTGTAGATTTTCTTCTCCCAAAACTTTCCAAGATGGATTTTGGATTTTGCGGAAAGCTTACGGGGTGTAGATTTTCTTCCCCTAAAACTTTCCAAGATGGATTTTGGATTCATCCTATAGATACACCCTTTTGTTTGATAATTTTGGATTTTGGATTAAATGAAATGGTTATGCGTCTTTAACGATGGGGTTTAAGGCATAATGCACCTCCGAAAAAATAGGATATTTTTTGGTTATTCATCCTATAAGAAATAACCATAGTTAAAATCACATAACTTGAATCTGTTGAAATTCCAATCCAAAATCCATTGAGGCGGGAGCCTCTTGGGGGAGGGTAATCCAAAATCTAAAGTTAAATTAACCGTTCTTTGAATTATCTGCTGGTAATTGACGGGCACCCATAAGAATTTTTTAGGAGAAAAAAATTCTTATGGGAACCCTTGACCATTTTTAACTGCGGAGGAGATTTCTCCTTGCAGCCAGGTTTCAAATTGCTCGTTTAACAGTCGCTTTTGTGTTGCTGCGTCTAACTGCGCTGGAATAAATTTTTCTAAGCGGACAATTAAAATCCACTCTCCCAAACGAGTTGGCGGCAGAACTTGCCCTGGTTGAGACTTGAGCAACATTTTTGCTAACACTGGATGCGGAACCCCCAATTCTACCGGACCAATTAAACCACCAGTTTGTGCTTCTGGCCCTTTAGAATATTCACGGGCGATTTCTGCAAAAGGCTGCTCATCTTCTTGAACGCGAAAGTATAATTCTTGGGCAACGGCGATATCATTAAGCCGAATTAGAGAATAAATTACTTTATCTAATTTTTCTTTGCGTTGAAGAAAATATGGTTCTACTTTTGCTCCCCATGTATCTTGTTTAAATTTTTCTAAGCGAAGAGTGCGAGTTACCAGATAATCTAGTTGCTCGCGTTCCAAACCACGGGATTTTAGCCAAGCTTGTAATTGCTCTTCATCCCCTAGCTGCTGCTGCTGGTAAAACTGTTTGTATGCTGCTGTAACTTCTTCTTCCGATAGCGAAATAGAAGCTGTTGCACTATCAATAACTATTTCTTTTAGCAACTGAGGCAACATTCCGTACTGCTTGAGCAGGGGAATAATTTCATCAACATTAATTGCGCGATCGCCAATTTGCAAAACTGCGGTCATAGTATTAGTATCATTCGGGTTGCCGCTGTGATAATTTGCTTTCAATCAAAGTATGTCTATAAATTTATGAACAGGTTGTTATTCGGTTAATAATAAATGAAAGACAACATTTGGTTAATTTTACTAGTAACTTCTGAATGTTATTAATACCTAGATTTGGGAACATATGCTATTCGGGGAATTACTGAACAATATAGTAGTGAAAAACTCTTATATTTGCCAAGGGTATAGTTTATACATACGTATTTTTTTTTACAGTTTTTTGATATGGATGTAATCTATTTAATAGTTTAACCGTTGTTAAAAATTGAAATACAGTTTTTTCGACTCTAATACTAAGATTTACGGCAATATTTACGATAAATCAAGTACCATTAGTTCTAATCTAAATATGGGCAGCTTAAATAAGCTACCCATATTAACGGGCACCCATAAGATTGTTTTTTAGAAGAAAAAAATTTCCGCCGGGAACCCTTGACGAACAAATAATCAACAAGGATTGTTTACACCGTAAAACTAACCTTGACAATCAAGTAGTTATAGTATAGCTCACCACCATTCGGTAAATCTTCAAAACCAAAGATGTTCTCTGGAAGTAATCTAATATAGTTGATCCCATCAGTGTTTGCTCTAATATAGGGGAAGTAAACTGTAGGATTATTGCTGTAATTGGTATCGGTAAGTTGGTCAAGATTATCGTTAATAATAATTAAAGGAGCGAGAATTGAACCGGCTTCTATTTTGGCGTTTCCAGTTTCTATTCCCTAGTTAGCTGTAGTAAATTTAACCTCTTCACCAGTCACTGCATCTTTGACTATGTTGTTGAGAGTCTCAGCCTGATAAGTGTTACTGCTAGGTGCCAATCTGTCAACTTCGTCTTGTGCATTATCAACTGTATAGAAGTAAACTTCGTTGTTGAATGCAGCTTCTCTAAATACAGAATACTCAATAGTTACTACTGCTTGTGTCAAGCCTATTAAATCAATTTGTAAATAATTCTGAAGATTTGTACCGAAAGGTAAATCTTGTTCTGTGGATTGAATCTCTACGACTAAATAATTGAAGTTGCTATTGACATTGGCAATATACAAGATTTATGGGTTGTGCAATCAAAGTCAGGAGACGTAGCAGTGCTACGTCTCTACATTTTTAAATAGCAAAGTCCATCTCAATAATTAGGTCGTTATAGTCATTATCGCCACCATTTGGTAAATCTTCAAAACCAAATTTGTTGTTGTCTAATAAACGAATATGGTCAAAATTATCGCTGTTTGCATCCTGGTATGCAAAATATACTTCTGCATTATTGTCAAGAGCTTCGTTAAAGGAGCCATCTACAATTATAAAAGGAGCAAATATACTACCACCACTCAATGTTCCCTCGAAGTCGCTTTGTATGGAGTCTTGGGTTTGCAGTAAATCGAGACTAGTTATTCGATTTTCTAAGGCTACTTGTTTATATCTGGAATCGCCAGGATTAATTATTTCATCGTTGATTTTGATACCACCGTTAACGTCGTTGACTACATAGAAACCGATAATATTGTCGTAGTCTGCATCCCGGGTAACTTCGACGGTAGTTTGGATTGTGCCGGTTAGATCTCTAAAGTCGATTAATTCAATGTTATTGCTTTTTTGTAAATTAGTACCGATGGGTTCTGATTTATTTGTTGGTAATTCAACTGGGGTAGTTTGGGTGTCTGATGAGCTAGCACGCAATAGCCAATTTTTACCCTCTACTAAGGAAGTCGAGAAGCTGTCTAAGTCTAATTTACTAGCATCGCTTCCCTGAGCGATCCAAGATTGATCGGCTGATAAATCATTATCTACTGGAATCCATGTGGGTTGGTTATCACTACTTTCATATAAAGCACCAACAAAGAAAGTACCTTCTACTGTTGTGGGATTAATCGGAATATGAGCAAAACCTTCGGTATCTGAAAGTTTGGTATCAATTTCCAATATTTTTTCGTCGCTGTCTGGTTGTCTATCGTTGTCTTTATCTTGATAGAGAAAAACTTGTGATGGATTACCTAAGCTAGATAAACCCACACTTAGGTAATCGATTATCTGAAATTGGGAATCGACGGTGTAAGT